>CAZQZR010000056.1:0-19474 GCA_964597845.1 uncultured bacterium
ACCGTCGGTGTGGTTTCGGCGCTGCACCGCGACATCAAGTCGAACACCGGCGACCACGTCCATGCCGATATGATCCAGACCGACGCGGCCATCAACCCGGGCAATTCCGGCGGTGCGCTGGTGAACGCCGACGGCGAGGTCATCGCCATCAACACCTTCATCTTCAGCCACTCCGGCGGCTCCGAGGGTATCGGCTTTGCCCGGCCCATCAACGACGTGAAGCAATTCATCAAGGAAACGCGCGGCAGCGCCGGCGCCGCGAACTACCAGAAGATCGAGACCGGTCTCGACGTGACCGTTGCCGACATCAACCCGGTGCTCCGGAGCAGTTTCGGACTTGGCTATCGCCGGGGCGTGGTCGCGGTTGCGGTCAAGGCCGGCGGCATCGGCGAGACCATCGGCATGACGCCCGGGGACGTGATTCTCATGGCGCAGGGCAAAACGGTCAGCTCTGCTCCGGCGTTCGCCCGGCTCTACACGCACCTTGCCGGAACCATCGACATCGTGATTGACCGTGGAGGCGAGCAGATACGGCTGCTCTACAGGCTAAAATGACAACACGTTACGATACTCCCGAAATGGCCGCGCTCTGGAACGAAGAGGCGAAGTTCCGTTCGTGGCTGCTGGTCGAGAAGACCGTCGCCCTTGTGCAGGCCGAACGCGGCATCATACCGAAGCCGGCGGCCCGCGCCATCCAGCGCGCCACCTTCAAAATCAAGGAGATTGACGAGTTCGAGAAGATCACCAATCACGACGTCATCGCGTTCACCCGCAGCGTGGCGAAGTCTGTCGGAGCAGCCGGCAAGTACGTCCACTACGGGCTCACGTCCTACGACGTTGTTGATACCGCGCTCTCGCTTCGCTGCATCTCCGCCTTCGAGATAACCGAGGCCGCGCTCGGCGGCCTGCGGCTGGAGACCGCGCGTCTCGCGTTTGAGTACAAGCATACACCGATGATGGGCCGCACCCACGGCGTCCATGCCGAACCGATAACCTTCGGCCTCAAGTGCCTGTCCTGGTTCGAGGAAACCAAGCGCAACATCCGGCGCCTTGCCGCCGCTGCCGAAGAGATGCGCTACGGCAAGATATCGGGCGTGGTCGGCGGCTACACGCAACTCGGGCCCGACGTCGAGGCCAGGGTCCTCAGCCGCCTGAACCTCAAGCCTGAACCGGTTTCAACCCAGGTAATCCCGCGTGACCGCCACGCAGCGATGCTTAGCACCCTGGCACTGGTTGCCACCGGCCTTGAGCGCATCGCCACCGAAATCCGCAACCTCCAGCGCACGGAAATCGGCGAACTGGCCGAACCTTTCTCGAAGGGGCAACGCGGCTCGTCGGCCATGCCGCACAAGAAGAACCCGATAACCTGTGAGCGTATCACCAGCCTTGCCCGGCTGGTCCGTGCCTACGCGCAGGTCGCGCTGGACAACGTCTGTCTCTGGCACGAACGCGACCTGTCCAACTCGGCCAACGAACGCATCATCATCCCCGAAGCATTCACCATCACCCATTACATGGTTCGCAAGCTCACCGGCGTGCTGGCCGGGCTGGTCGTGCGGCCGGACCGGATGCTCCGGAATCTCGAATCCTCGGGCCAGACGTTCTTCTCGCAGGCGGTGATGCTTGAGCTCGTCCGCGCCGGGATGGACAAGGACCGCGCGTACAAGCTGGTGCAGGAACTCGCCTTCACATGCCAGGTTGACGGGACCTCTTTACCCGAGCTGTGCGAGAACCATCCCGAGATTACGGAACTCCTGGACCGTCGCGCCCTCGGCCGGGCATTCGACCTGAAGCGACTCCTGCGCAACGTTGACTCCGTGTACCGTCGCGTCGGACTGGCCGGAGGCAAGTCCAAGGTCTGAGGCCATGGACTTCTCCCTCACCGAGGACCAACTCCTCGTCGCGAAGCTCGCCCGTGAGTTCGCCAACCGCGAGGCTGCCGCGACTATCAAGGAGTGCGACGAGACCGCCTGCTTCAACCGCGACTTCCTGACAAAGATGGCCGAGGCCGGCCTGCTCGGCCTCTCGATCCCACAGCGCTACGGCGGGACCGGCAACGACTACATCGCGCTGGGTCTCGCCTGCGAAGAGCTCGAGTACATTGACACTTCGCTCCGGGTCATCTTGTCGGTCCACGTGGGCCTCAACAGCCTCACCCTGCTCACATGGGGTACTGAAGAACAGAAGCAACGCTGGCTCGTGCCGCAGGCGAAGGGCACGAAAGTCGCTACATTCGCCATGACCGAGCCATCGGCGGGCAGCGACGTGGCCGGAATCCAGACCCACGCCCGCAAGGACGGCAAGGAATACGTTCTCACCGGCGAGAAGATGTGGATTTCGCTGGCGGACGTTGCGGACCACTTCATCATCCTGGCCTGGACCGACTCGGCAAAGCGGCAGGCACGCGACCATTCTGGCCTCTCCTGCTTCATCGTAGAGCGCGGGACAAAAGGCCTGACAACCGCCTCCATTCACGGCAAGTTGGGTGTACGCGCCGGCAACACCGGCTCGATTGCCTTCGACGACGTCCGTGTGCCCGAAGCCAATCGGCTCGGGCTCGAGGGCGAAGGTTTCAAGATCGCGATGTCCGCGCTGGACCAGGGCCGCTATACGGTCGCGGCCGGCTCAACCGGCCTCATCCGCGCCTGCCTTGACGCTTCGGTCGAATACGCTCAGACCCGCACAGCCTTTGGCAAACCCATCGCCGAGCACCAACTGGTCAAAGAAATGATTGCCGAGATGGCGGGCGACTACGAAGCCTGCCGCCTGCTCTGGCTCAAGGCCGGCTGGCTCAAAAACGAAGGCAGGCGCAGCACGCGCGAGACCTCGCTGGCCAAACTCTATGGCTGCGCGGCTGCCGAAAAGGCCGCGTCGAATGCGGTCCAGATTCACGGCGCCTACGGGTACTCCAGCGAGTACAATGTCGAACGGTTCTACCGCAACGCCAAGGGCGCCCAGATTTACGAAGGCACGCGTGAGATCCACAAGCTCCTGCAGGGCGATTATGCGCTTGGACTGCGCAAGGACAAACCGCTGCGCTGCACGCTGCCCATACCCGAGTAGATGCACACTTTGACCAGTTGTCATTTCGAGCGACCGCAGGGAGTCGAGAAATCTCTTCCGAAAGACCCCTCGACTCGTCCGACTCGCTCGCGGTGACTGTCATTCGCTGAAAGGAACACAATGCCTGTTATCTTCATGAAGTCCGGCGGCACAGTGACCTGCACCGGCTACACAATCAAGGATGGCGTCGTCAAAGCCATGGACTGCAAGCTCGACGGAACCCCGATTCCCGAAGACAAGACCAAGCCGGCCGAGTTCGCGGTCTCGCTCGCCAACGTGCTGTACATCCTCCCGGGCAAGCTGTAGCGCCTTCCGGCAGTCGGACAAGTCAGACACGTCGGACCGGTCAGACCCGAACAACCGCTGATGGAACGCGTCCTCGTCCGCAAGGTCGCTGACCTGAACGCCGCCGTCACCGAGGCGCTCGACTTCCTTGAATACGACTTCACCGGTAGGCGCGTCTGGGTCAAACCCAACCTGCTCGGCCCCCACCCGCCGGAGGCCGGGGTGACCACCAACCCCGAGCTGGTCCGCAGTGTCGTCCGCGAGCTGAAACGCCGTAGAGCCGCGGCAGTCTGGGTCGCCGACAATCCGGCCGGCCGGCACGCGGAACGTCTCCAGGACTACCTCGCGGTGACCGGCGTGGTCGAAGCCAGCGAAGGCAGCTTCGTCGATATCGCCGAGCACTCGATAGTGCTGCCCATCAGGTCCCGCTTTGTATCGCAACTGCCGGTCTCGTCGGTCGTGAGCGAAACCGACGTCATCCTGAACATGCCCGTTCTCAAGACCCACGCCCTGACCATACTCACCGGCGCGGTGAAGAACCTGTTCGGAATCATCCCCGGTTTCCAGAAGGCCCACCTCCACACACTCGTGAAGAACGGCCACGAGTTCGCCGAACTGCTGGTTGACATCTACCAGGCATTGCCGGTGCCGGTCCTCAACGTCATGGATGCGCTACGCGGCATGGACGGCCAAAACGGTCCGAACAGCGGCCGGGTGCTGAGCATTGGGAAGCTGCTGGCCGCCCGCAACGTGGTCGCGCTCGATTCGGTGATGGCGATGATGGCCGGAGTGAAACCGGACCGGATTCACACGAACCGAATTGCTGCAGAGAGAGACTTGGGCCCGGCCCGGCCCGAGAACATCGAGGTAGTTGGCGACTTCGAAGTGATTCCGGGATTCCGCCTACCCTCAGCCCGGCTGGCAGGAAGCATCACCGGCATTGCCGGCGCGACGTTCTACAAGCTCGTCCAGCGCCAGCCGCTCTGCGACAAGAAACTGTGCACGCGCTGCAGCCTTTGCGCGGACAACTGCCCGGTTCAGGCAATCAGCATGGGGCAATACCCAGCCATCAACCCCAGGAAGTGCATCACCTGCTACTGCTGTGTCGAAATCTGCCCGGAACGGGCAATGGTCGTGCCCCGGGCGCTACGCAGCCTGGTCCGAGACGTCATCGGCCGCTAGCCGCCCTGCCCAACAACCTTATCGCCCGCTGAATCAATGCCCGGTTCTCGGACGCATTGGTCCAAGCCGAAGCACCGGACGGATGCGGAAGGGGAATCACAGTGACCTTCCGACCGGCAATCAGTCGGTGGAATCGACGGCCAATCAATACCTCAAGCTTGGCCTTACCCAGGAACTTCTCAATCGCCAGTTGGCCAACCGGAATCACAACGTCGGGTCTGACCAACACGAGCTCCTGCTCCAGCCACGGCGCGCAGTTGGCCACCTGCTGACGGCTCGGTTTCAGGTCTCCACGCGCGCCGCTGCCCGGAAAACACTTCATCATCGCGGTCACGTAGCAGAACGAACGGAACTGCTCTTCCGTGAAGCCGGCCTCGGACAGCCAGCGGAACAGGCGCTGTCCGGCGGCGCCGGCGAACGGCCTGCCTAACGCGACCTCCTTCTTGCCCGGCGCCTGACCGACAAGCATCCAGCGGGGTGAATCGAACCGGCCGAACACGGCGCTGATTCCCTTGGGTAACCCGCACTTGCGGCAACGGCGCATCCTGCGGGCGAGTTGTTCGTGGTCGGATGGCACTAGCGGCGTCTGAGCTTCCTCTTGCGCGCGGCCTTCCACTCCTCGTCGTCTATCTGCTGACGTACCTGGTGAATCCGGTCGCGCAGCTTCGCCGCCTTCTCGAACTCAAGCAGCGCCGCGGCCTGCTCCATCTCCCGCTGCAGCCTGACCAGCAGTTCGATCCTGTCCTCATCTTTCACTATTCCCAATTCACTATTCACTATTTCCTCCGTCGCCTTCGCATCGGCGACGGACGTTGTCAGCCTCACCTGGTCAATCGACTTCATAATCGAACGAGGCTCGATGCCGTGTGCCACATTGTACTCAATCTGCTTCTGCCGCCGCCGGTCAATCTCCTTCAGCGCGTTCCGGATGGAACGCGTGATGTTGTCCGCGTAGAGAATCACCTCGCCGCTGAGATTGCGTGCCGCCCGGCCCGAAGTCTGGATGATTGACCGCTCGTCGCGCAGGAAACCTTCCTTGTCCGCATCGAGAATCACGACCAGCGACACCTCGGGCAGGTCCAGCCCCTCACGCAGCAGGTTGATGCCCACCAGCACGTCGAACTCACCCAGCCGTAACTGCCTGAGGATGTCCACCCGTTCAATCGCGCCAATCTCCGAATGCAGATACCGCACCTTCAACCCCATCTCGGTTAGGTACTCCGCGAGGTCCTCGGCCATCCGCTTGGTCAGGGTCGTAACCAGCACACGCTCATGGGACTTGACCCGCTTCCTGACCTCGGCAATCAGGTCGTCTACCTGCCCTTTGGTCGGCCTGATGCTCATCTTCGGGTCGATGAGACCGGTCGGCCGGACAATCAACTCCGCCACCCGGCCCTGGCTGACCGTTGCTTCAAACGGCCCGGGCGTGGCCGACGTGAACACCGCCTGGTGCACCAGCATACCAAACTCGTCGAACCGTAGCGGCCGGTTGTCCAGGCACGACGGCAGCCTGAACCCGTAGTCGACCAGCGTCTGCTTGCGCACCCGGTCGCCATTGTACATGCCCTGCACCTGCGGCACGGACACGTGCGACTCGTCCATCACCATCAGGTAGTCGGCCGGGAAGTAGTCGAGCAGCGTGTACGGCCGCTCCCCCGGCTTCTTGCCCAGCAGGTGGCGCGAGTAGTTCTCAATGCCCGGGCAGTATCCGAACTCGCGCATCATCTCGAGGTCGAACTTCGTCCGCGTCTTCAGTCGCTGGGCTTCTAGCAACTTGCCCTGCGCTTCCAGTTCGGACACGCGCGCGGCCAGTTCCTGTTCAATGGTCACCTCGGCGCCGGCAATCTGCTGCTCGGTCGTGATGAACTGCTTGGCCGGGTACATCACCATCCGCGGCTTCCGCTCAATCATGTCCCCGGAAACGACATCGAACACGGTCAGCCTGCCAATCTGGCTCCCGTCGAACTCCACCCGCACCCCGTAGTCCCGGTGCGATGGATGGACATCAACCACGTCGCCCCTGACTCGGAACGTCGACCGCTTGAGTTCCACGTCGTTCCTTGTGTACTGCAGCTTCACCAGTTCCTCAAGCAGGTGCTCCCGGTCCATGTCCTTGCCGATTTCGACCGGCAGAATCGAATTCCGGAATTCCCACGGCTCGCCGAGGTTGTAGATGCAGGATACGGAAGCCACAACCACCACGTCCCGGCGCTCAACCAGCGCCGACGTGGCCCGCAGCCGCAGCCGCTCGATTTCCTCGTTTATGGAGGCATCCTTCTCGATGTACAGGTCGTGCTCAGGCACGTACGCCTCGGGCTGGTAATAGTCGTAATACGACACGAAGTACTCAACCGCGTTCTCCGGGAAGAACCCCTTGAACTCACCGTAGAGCTGCGCGGCCAGTGTCTTGTTGTGCGACATGATGATGGTCGGCCGGTTGAGCCGCTCGATGACGTTCGCCATCGTATACGTCTTGCCCGACCCGGTCACACCCAGCAGGGTCGCGTACTTCTCCCCGCTGCCGATGAACTCGAGCAGCCGGTCGATTGCCGCCGGCTGGTCGCCGGAGGGCTTGAACGGCGCGACCAGTTTGAATCGGTCAGGATATTCGTTCACCGCCTGATTCTAGGACTGCGGCGCCGCCGGTCAAGCAGTCCGTGACCGACGCCGCAGGTCCCTCCACGACTCAAGCCGCAAGTGCCTCTGCGAACCGGCCCGCGAGTGCCCCGGTAAATAGCACTCCGAGCCACGGTCAGCACCGGGACGGAAACCACAGGCCGGTTCGTGCTCCGAGACAACCGGGCTCTCCAACCGAGAATGCAGGTCCGAATCGCGAACCAGACCCGACCGGCTCTCGTCTTGGCATTCGGCCCGACAATCGCAATACCGGTGGCCTTCCGAACCACCCCGGGAACCGTTCCGGGAACGGTTCCCGTCGTGATTCCCATATCGTCGTTTTGAACCACCCTTCAGCAGCTAAGGCGCAATATTTCTGCTACTTAAGCTGGCTTACGTACAGTCATTCTCACAGTTCGGACCGCTGCGATGGCGAACACCTTGGACTGCGGGAGCGCTGCTCCCGCTTTCCCCAAGTCTGGGCTGCAGGCCGGGAGTCATGGGCTATCGGTTATCACTGAATCCCCAGCTCTGAACCTGGTCCTCGTTCGAACAGCGGGCCTCGGCCTGATGCGCCCATGAATCCTGGCTACTGAATACTGTCCGCTCCCGTCCTCATCCCCTGCTCGCGTCCGCGTTGACATCTCGCCGCGCTCGCCTATGCTGGCTCCATGACAAACGCTGAAGCACCGGTCGCGGAACCGCAGCCGTTTCAGGTCTATGGCTATCGCTGGGTCGTGCTGCTGAGCTTCATGTTCATCGCCGGAATGACCCAGTTGCTCTGGATAACCTTCGCCCCGATTACCGGCGCGGCGGCGCAGTTCTACCACACCTCGGACCTTGTTATCGGGCTGTTGTCCATGAGCTTCATGGCCATCTACGTTGTGCTTGTGATTCCCTCGGCTTGGATGATAGACACGCTTGGGTTCCGCACCGCGGTCGGCATTGGCGCGGTCCTGACAGCGTTCTTCGCGCTCACCCGCGGCCTGTTCGCCGCCAGCTTCCCGCTGGTGTTCGCCTCACAGATGGGCATCGCCCTGGGCCAGCCGCTCGTGGTCGGCGCAATCACCAAGCTGGCCGCCGCATGGTTTCCTACCAAGGAACGCGCCACCGCCGTGGGACTCGGCACTCTCGCCATCTATCTCGGAATTCTCGTCGCCATGCTCATCACGCCCGCGCTTGCCACGAGCTATGGCATGGTGAAGATGCTCCTCATCTACGGAATCGTCGCAGTTGTCGCCGCGCTCGGGTTCATCGTCTTCGCCAAGGCCAGACCCGCGACCCCGCCCTGCCCGGCCGGCCAAGACGAACGGGTGCTGATGTTCGACGGCCTGAAGCAGATGCTCCGCCAACGCGACTTCCTGCTCCTGCTGGCGGTCTTCTTCATCGGCCTCGGCATGTTCAACGGCGTCTCGACATGGATTGAGAACATCGTACGCCCACGCGGATTCTCGATTTCCCAGGCCGGCCTGCTCGGCGGCATGATGCTCATCGGCGGCATCATCGGCGCGGTGATTGTGCCCATCCTTTCGGACAAGGCCCGCCGCCGCAAGCCCTACATCATTCTATCTCTCTGCGGCCTCATTCCCGGGCTTGCCGGCATGACATTCGCGACCAGCTACTGGCTGCTGCTGGTATCGGGGTTCGTGTTCGGGTTCTTCTTGCTCAGCTCCGGGCCGATTGGGTTCCAGTTTGGAGCCGAGCTTACCCGTCCCGCGCCGGAAGGCACGTCCAACAGCCTCCTGATAGTGATGGGCCAGTTCTCGGGGATCATCTTCATCTTCGGCATGGACGCGCTCAAATCGCCGACGACCGGTGCGATGACCGGCTCGCTGCTGGCCCTGCTCGTCCTGACCGGGCTCAGCATCATCCTCAGCGCCTTCATCAAAGAACGCCCGCTGCGCTGCTAGCGCGCCCAACGCTCTGCCCTGACCGACCGCACGCCTGAAGTCGGGAGTCTCCTGCACCAGTTGTCCGCCCTCGTAGCTATATTTCTAAAAATATGGAAATGTGATACTGAGGAGCTGACGGAAGCCGGATGTCACGCCGTGCGCAGCATGTTGACCTGGCGCCACGCCACTCTGTCGGCCTGCGACGACGGAATGGCGTGGCGTGTACAAGGACACGCGGACCGATTCTCACGGACGAGGAGTTGACGGCGGGCGAGCGTGGCAAATCGATCCAGCCGCCCATTCTGTTCGCACTCACGGCGCGCCGCTCACGCCGCCGAGGCGGCGTACCGTACGTTTCACGGTCTCGAGGCAATGGCCGGTGTCATGCAGAATTCTCCGGCCGGAGAAGCGTAGAATATGCCAGCCCGCTGTCGTAAGTGTGTTGTCGCGCTCGCGGTCCTGGTCGGCCTTGTCGCGGCCCGAATGGTAGGCGTCGCCATCGCACTCGATGTCGAGGTTGCTGTCACTGCAGAACACGGCCATGTCGAGCATGTAGCCTGAGCCCTCTTCACGCACAAAGTACTGCCGCTCCGCGGGCAGGCCGGCGTCTTGAAGCGTGAAGTAGAGCCTCTCCTCAATCGGGCTGACCTTGAACAGGTCGTTGATTTCCTGCGCACGCAGCAGTCGCTCAAGACTGGTGGGGATGAACACAATCCTGCGCCAGCGCCGGCTCGGAATCGGGTGCGGTAGCCGCTCCAACTCACCGAGCTCGACCTTGTAGTACTCGGCGCTGGCACGCGGGTGCGTCGGTTCGTCCGGCAGCAACTCGCGGCGCGTCGTCTTGCTGATACGGCGCACGCGTGCGTACCAGTTCACCGCCCACTTCTCTTTGACGAACAACCTTGTCTGATAGAACGCAAGATACTGAATGCTCTCCAGTCCTTCCGGCGCGGTGCGCACCGGGATTCGGTACCAGTGTTCGGACCTCACGAGTTCCCAGTCCTTCAGCCGCGTAACGATGCCGACAAGGGCCGGGGTTTCGGGACCGAATACTCTCACACGCCACGCCGGATTGCTGCCGCTCACGATTCATTGTAGGCCACAGACATTCGGACGCAAGTCCGCTCCTGCCCAGCAGCGTGGCAAGCATCCCGTCCGTGGCCACCAGTCTGCAACTCCTTGCCTTCCCCTACTCACATCTATATTTCCAAAAATATGGAAATGTGAAAATGGCAGGTGAGGAACAGCAGGGTGTCGCACCAGGTGCGGCATGTTGAACCGAAGTCGGGGCGAACATGCCGCATCCATCCAGACAGCACCCGCGACTTGCTGAGGACGGCCGCTTCTACTATGATTCATGTCGATGATGGCAGTATCTGTGGACGGACTGGACAAGACCTACGGCCCGGTCAGGGCGCTCGATGGAGTCTCGGTCGAGGTCCAGACGGGAGAGCTGTTCTGCATCTCCGGCCCGGACGCCGCCGGCAAGTCCACGCTGCTACGCATCCTTGCCGGCACTCTGAAGCCCGATTCGGGCACCGTGACAATCCTCGGCAGCGACGGCGTCAACAGGCCGCCGGTTCTTCGGTACTCCATTGGCTACATGCCTCAGCGTTTCGCTATCTACGCGGACCTGACGGCTGAGGAGAACATCGAGTTCTACTGCGCGTTTTATGGCCTCGGCCGGGAGGCAACGCGCGACCGGGTCGAAAGCCTGCTGCATCTGACCCACTTGGAGAAATTCCACAAGTTCCAGGCCGGCAACTTGTCCGGCGGAATGAAGCAGAAGTTGGTCCTCGCCTGCGCGCTGGTGCACGAGCCGGAGTTGATGATTCTGGACGAGCCAACCACCGGCATTGACCCCTTGTCCCGGCGCGAGTTCTGGGGCATCCTGACCGACTACCTCGCGCAAGGCAAGACCATCGTCTACTCAACGGTCTACCTCGAAGAGGCGCTGCGCTCGAACCGGATTGCGCTGATGGACTCCGGCCGCATCAAGGTCTGCGACACCCCCGAGAACCTGTTGGCCCGGGTCCGCAACCGGCGGTTCTTCGTCGCGACCGAGGCTCGCGAGCAGGCTGGGGCGGCGCTGAACTCAAGCCCGGTGGTCGCCTCGGTGCAGCCGCTTGGCTCAGGTGTCGCGTTCCTCGTCACCGACGTCGCCGATGCCATCGTCACCGCGACCTCCGCACTCGCCGCTGCCGGCGTCACAACCAGACCCGAACCAGCTCAGCCAACCCTTGAGGACGTGCTCATTCTCGCCGCGGGACATGACCGAAATCCTCCGGGGATTTCGGATCGTGTCCCAGGACGACCCCAATGACCAACAACGCCATCGAAGTGCGGGACCTGGTGCGCCGGTTCGGCAGCTTCACCGCAGTCGACCACATCTCGTTCCACATCGAACGCGGCGAGGTATTCGGTTTCCTCGGCCCGAACGGCGCGGGCAAGACGACCACAATCAAGGTGCTCATCGGCATCCTCGCCCCCACATCCGGGACTTGCCGCGTGCTCGGGCTGGACGTGCTGCGTGACACCGCCCGGCTGAAGCAGTCGGTCGGGTACATGTCCCAGAAGTTCTCCTTGTACGAGGACCTGACCGCGCAGGAGAACCTGGATTTCTTCGGCTCGGTGTACGGCTTGTCGCGGCTTGCGCTGGGGTCCGCAATCGACCACGCCCTGGCCCGGTTCGAACTGGAGCGATTCAGGCAGGTGCAGGCGTCCGAGCTACCGACCGGCGCCCGCCAGCGGTTGGCCCTGGCGTGTGCCATCCTGCACGACCCCGGCGTGCTGTTCCTCGACGAGCCGACGTCGGGCATGGACCCGGCGTCGCGCCGCAAGTTCTGGGAACTGATTCACGTGCTCGCAGGACAGGGCAAGACCGTGCTGGTCACGACCCACTACCTCGACGAAGCCGAGTACTGCAACCGGCTGTGCCTGATAAGCCAGGCTAGAATTATCGCCGAAGGCACGCCCGAGCACGTACGCAGCCTGGCCAAAGGTGGCGCCCTCAACATCGCCTGCGCGCCTTTGGGCAAATGCCTGTCCGCCCTGCTCACCCGGCCGGATTTGGGCGAGACTTCGATATACGGCGGCAGTTTGCGGCTGGTCACCGACGACCCGGACCGGGCGCGGGCTGCTTTACCTGGCCTGCTGACCCAGGCCGGCACGTCGCTCGAATCGGTAACGCCCGACCGGCCCACGCTGGAGGACGTCTTCGTCCAGCTTGTGAGGGCATCGAATGCGTGAGGTGAAGCGCGCCGGCGAGGGACGACTCGCGCTCCGCTCGCTCTCTGCTGTGATGAACAAGGAGTTCATCCACATCATCCGCGACCCCGGCACTCTCTTCATCTCACTGATAATACCGGTCTTCCTGCTGCTGCTGTTCGGCTACGCGCTGTCGCTGGACGTCAAGGACGTACCGTTCTGCCTCGTCGATATGGACCGCTCAGCGCAGAGTCGGGGTTTCATCGAGAGTTTCACCGCTTCCGGCTATTTCAAGCTGGTCGGTTCGGCCGATGCGGAATCAGAAGCCCGGCACCTCATCGACCGAGGCCAGTGCCGGATGGGACTCGTGATACCGATTGGGTTCAGCCGCGACCTGCAAGCCGGCAGACAGGTGCAGGTAGGACTCCTGGTCGACGGGTCTAACTCAACGACCGGTTCAGTCATCCTCGCCTACACCCAGGCCCTGATGGCGCAACGTTCCGGTGCCGCCTCTTTCTTCTCACGACCCAAGATTCTCTTCAACGCTTCCCAGCGTAGCACCGCGTTCCTGGTTCCCGGCCTGCTGGCCATCATCACGATGTTCATGACCATCCTGCTGCCCTCTCTGGCCGTGGTCAGGGAGAAGGAGCGCGGCACTATCGAAATCCTGCGCGCCGGGCCGATTCGACCGACCGCGTTTATCATCGGCAAGCTACTCCCGTATGGCTTGATTTGCATCTTCGACCTGCTGGCCGTGGTCATCGCCGGCGCCCTGGTATTCGGAGTCACGATGCAGGGCAGCTTCCTGCTGATGGTGCTGCTCTCCCTGCCGTTCCTGCTCGCCGGGCTCGCGCTCGGGCTGCTGATTTCCACTTTCGTGGACAGCCTGCAGGTGGCGATGTATGTGGCGTTCCTCGCCTCAATACTCCCGACCATCCTGCTGTCCGGCTTCGTCTTCCCGGTCGCTTCGATGCCGCGCCTGGTCCAGCTTGTCGCCGACATGGTCCCGGCCCGCTACTTCCTGACGATGCTCCGGGCGATCTACATGAAGGGCGCCGGGCTGGAGGCGGTGTTGCAGCCGCTACTCGTCAGCCTGTTGTTTGCGGCCGTGCTCATCGGCCTCTCGGTCGAGCGGCTCCGGAGGTCGCTGTGATAGAACGCATCCTTAGCGTTGCGCGCAAGGAGGTCATCCAGTTGCGCCGGGACCGCCGCACCCTGCCGCTCGTGCTGCTCGCACCAGTCATCCAGCTCCTGCTCTTCGGCTATGCGGCAACACAGGACGTCCACAACGTGCGGCTGGCCGTGGTCGATCAGTCCCGCACGCCGATCTCACGTGAAATCGTCCGCAGCCTTTCCGCCACGGTTACGTTCCGCGTCAGCGAAGTACCGGACCGCCGGGCAATCCAGCAGGAGATGCTCGCCAGCCGGGCAAGCGTCGGCCTCGTGATACCGGCAGGGCTCGAACGCGACCTGCTCCACCGCACCGGCGCCGGGCTCGAGCTCTTCGCCGACGGGTCCAACCCCAGCACCGCCGCAGTCGCGGCATCGTACGTCCAGCAGATAGCCGGCGCGACGCTTCAGCGCGAGGCAGGCGCACGCTTCCCCGGTCTGGTCCGGCCTGCGGACGTCGTGCTGGTGCCACGAGTGATGTACAACCCGGACCTCACGAGCCGGAACTACATGGTGCCGGGCGTGCTGGTCATGATCCTGATGATAATGACCACGATCATGACCTCAATGGCTATCGTGCGGGAGTTCGAACGCGGCACCAGCGAGCAACTGGCCGTGACGCCTATCCGTTCTTACGAATTGCTCGCGGGCAAGATGATACCCTATGTCGTCATCGGGTACATCGACGTGCTGCTGGTGACTGCGGTCGCCGTGGCCTGGTTCCGCGTTCCCATCCACGGCTCGGTCGTCCTGCTCTTTCTGCTGGCCGCGCCGTTCCTTTTGAGCACGCTCGGCATCGGCATCCTAACCTCGACCATCGCCCGCACGCAGCAGCAGTCAATGATGATATCCTTCTTCTTCATGATGCCCAACACGCTGCTGTCCGGCTTCATGTTCCCAATCGAGAACATGCCCGTGCCTGCCCAGTACCTTACCTACTTGATTCCCGGTCGTTACTTCATGACCATGGTCCGCGCGGTATTCCTGAAAGGTGTCGGCATGTCGGTGCTCTGGCCCGAAACCGTGGCCCTGACCGTACTCGGCGCCGTCATCCTCGGCGTCGCGGTCTGGCGCTACCAATCGCGACGCGCCTGATTCCTTGACCTCACCGAGCATGGGACTAGACTACTCGACAAGATGAGACGCCGTCTGCCCTTCATCGCCCTGGCCGCTGTCATCGCCGTGCTGGTCATTGCCCTGGTGGTCACCCAGAACGGCCGGCGCCGGTCCGACAACGAACTCTCCGGGACAATCGAAGCCTATGAGGTCCAGTTGACATCCAAGGTGACAGCGCGGGTGGTTGAAGTCCGCTGCGAAGAAGGCAAAGCGGTCAATACGGGTGACACCCTCATACGGCTGGACGACGCCGACTACCGCAACGCGGCGCTCGCGGCCCAGGCCCAGGTGCAGGCAGCCGAGGCCGGCCTCTCGGCGGCGGCCTCCCGCGCCAGGCTTGCCGAAACCAGCTTGGCGCGCGTGGAGAAGCTCTACACCGGAGGCAACCTGACCCGCCAGGAAATCGACCGCGCACGCAGCGACGCAACTGCGGCCCGCGACGCATTGGCCGCGGCCGGCACCGCCGTCGACGCCGCCCGCGCGCAGCACGACATAGCCCAGGCAAGGATGAACGACTGCACGGTAATCGCCCCGGTTTCAGGTACCGTTTCGGCGGTGGCGTTCCGACTCGGCGAAACTGTGCTCGCCGGCTCGGTCCCGGTAACGATAGTCGACCTTGGCCAGACCTGGCTTACCGTCTACCTGCCCGAGCGGCTGCTGGGGCGGGTGAAGCTCGGCGATGCGTGTCGCGCCCGCGTCGACGCCTACCCGAAGAGGGACTTCCCCGGTACGCTCACGTTCGTCGCGGACAAGGCCGAATTCACGCCCAAGGACATTCAGACCAAAGAGGAACGCATCAACCAGGTATATCGCATGAAGATAACGCTGCCCAACTCTGACCGGGTGCTCAAGCCCGGGATGCCGGCTGATGCCTGGCTGAACCTACACTGACCTTGTCCGGAATCCAACAGAAGCGCACCTGACGTGGCAATCAGAATCCCGCTCTACGATACCGTAACCGAGAACCGGCAGTTCGCCACGGACTTCCACGCCGCGCTCGACCGGGTTCTTGCCTCGGGCCGGTTCGTGCTCGGGAGCGAACTTAGCACATTCGAGTCTGCCCTGGCAAAGTACTGCGGGACAGGCCACGCCGTGGGATTGAAGAGTGGAACCGATGCGCTGATTCTGACGCTAGAGGCTCTCGGCGTCGGCACGGGTGATGAAGTCATCACGACGCCCTTCACGTTCTTCGCGAGCGTCGAGGCAATCATGCAGGTCGGAGCGAAACCGGTCTTCGCCGACATCGAACCCGAGACTCTCTGTCTTTCGCCCGACGCCTGCGCTGCCGCAATCACGCCAGCCACCAAGGCAGTGCTGCTCGTCCACGTGTTCGGCCACTGCGCCAACATCGAGCGCTTTGGGTCCATCTGCGATGACAACAACGTCCGGCTGGTTGAGGATGCCGCCCAGTCAATCGGCTCGACCTGGAACGGCAATCCGCTCGGTTCGCTCGGCGTGGCCGGAACTTTCAGCTTCTACCCGACCAAGAACTTAAGCGCACTCGGTGATGCAGGCGCAGTTGTAACGTCCGATGAGAAACTCGCGGACGCGCTACGACAGCTTCGGTCTCACGGCCGCGATGCAACGGGACGCCACGCCTGCCTCGGGTACAACTCCCACATGGACGAACTTCAAGCCGCGTTCCTTAGCGTGAAACTCGGACGCCTCGACGCGGAACTGGCAAGGAGGCGCGAGCTTGCGGCCCGCTACGACGCGGGGCTGCCGCCCGAAGCCAAACGGGTACATGGCGCCGACGGCTGTGTCTCCAATTGTCACCAGTACGCAATCCGGACCGACCGCCGCGACGCGCTCAGGCAGTTCCTCGTCGAGCAGGGAATCGGGACCGGCGACTACTACCCGGTGCCGGCACATATGGAACCGGCATTCGCCGAGGCATCAAGCCGCAAGCCGCAAGCTTCAAGCCTCCCGGAAACAGAACGGGCCTGCAAGGAAGTGGTCACCCTTCCGATTCGGCCCAGCCTGACCGACGAACAACAGAAGACAATTGTGGATGCTGTCCGGCGGTTCTTTGCCGGAGTCTGACGGTCAGTCGGACTTGCCGGCCTTACGCCGGGCCTGAACCTCTTCCCGCTTCACCTCGACCGTCTCGCCAATCTGCCTGAGAATCTCGAGGTTCTCTTCCGCTTCCTTCTGATCGAGTACCTGGATAGCGAACCCGGCATGGACGACGACGTAGTCCCCGACCTTCACATCCGGTGTCATCATGATTGACACTTCACGCTGGATTCCCCCGACCTCGCCGACGGCGTCAGTCCCGTTGACGGAGATCAGCTTGAGCGGAATCGCGAGGCACATGTCAGGAAGGACAGTGGTCCAGTGGTCTAGTGGCCAAGTGGTCGAGTGCCTCGGAATCCGTCACTGGACCACTAGAGCACTTGACCACTTGACCACTCTCCGTCATGTCTTCAGCGGCTTCTTCTCCGCCGCCGGGAACAGCACGTTGTTCAGAATCAGCCGATAGCCGGGCGAGTTCTTGTGCAGCGACAGGTCAGTTGCCGGGTCGCCGATCCGGTGCGCGTAGTCCTCGGGGTCATGACCGCCGAAGAACGTGAACGTCCCCTTGCCGAAGTTGCCGTGGATATACTTCAGTTCCTCGGTATTGGCCACCTCGCCCAGCACCAGCACGTCCTTCCTCACCTTGGTCCGTCGGAACCCGCAGTTCTGTCCCAGAAACTCTTTGACCAGCCCGACATGGTCCTGGACCAGCATGCACGGCACGGGGTCGTACTTGGCCGAGAAATCGAACAGTGAGAAGTAAACGTCCGGCCCGCGTGCGGTCGCTTCGAGGTAGGTGTCAATGTCCGAGTGCTCGTAGACCATCGGGCCGGTCATCAGGCTGAAGTTCTCGAACGCGAAACAGCCTGAGTAGTCCAACTTCGACACATATGCGGGGTCAATTCCGTCGCCGTCGAACACCGCGGCGCAGATGTCGGTGTTCCGTGCCGCCCAGGCGATATCCGGCGTGTCGGTGGCCGAGCACATGGCAAACAGCATCCCGCCGTCGGCCACGTACTTGTGGATGAGCTCGACAATCGCGAGGTCCATCTTGCTGACCTTCTTGAATCCGAGCTCGGCCGCGGTCTTCGTGTTGATGGCAACGTCCTTCTGATACCATGGCTCGCCCCGGTATGAGCCATAGAACTTGCCGTACTGACCCGTGAAGTCCTCGTGGTGCAGGTGCAGCCAGTCGTACTGAGACAGCTTGCCCTGCATCACGTCTTTGTCCCAGACCACGTCGTACTTGATGCCGGCGTAATCCAGGACCAGCCGCACCGCGTCGTCCCACGGGTCCGCAGTCGGCGGCGCGTACACCGCAATCTTCGTCGCCCGCTCCAGCATCACCGACTCCATGTTGCTCTTCTCAATCGTCGAGCGAATCTGCACGACCTCGTCCGGCCCGACTGCCTGGTACGCAACACCGTTGAGCTTACACTCCTTCACGGCCTGCTGCTCAGGCGGGAACAGGAATGAGCCGCCGCGATAGTTGAGCAGCCACTCGACCTTCTGCCCGCGCTGGAGCAGCCGGTACACGACGCCGTAGGCCTTCAGGTGGTCGGTCTGGGTCAGGTCCATTGGGATCAATACCATTGTCTGCGCCGACAAAGTCATGAACACCGCCAGCGCAACGAGCACGAGCATCACTTTTCGTCGCGACTCCGCCATTCTGCAATCTGCAATCTGCATTCTGAACTCTGAATTCTCCCTAGTTAGTGACATGCGTTCCGGCTTTCCCTGCCAGCGCGTCGGACAGGTGGTCCGGGTCGGTGATGACGACTTCGCGGCCGCCCCGCCTGAGGAAATCGAGCGCGGCCTCAATCTTCGGGCCCATACTCCCGGACGGGAACTGCTTGGCCGCGACGTGCTTGCGCATCTCCTCCATTTGGACGGCTCCCAAGGCCTGCTGGTTTGCCTGCCCGTAGTTCAAGTAAACCTGCGGCACCGCGGTCGAGATGACGAGCCGTTCAGCCCCAATCTCCCCGGCCAGCAGGCTCGACGCCAGGTCCTTGTCGATTACCGCCGCAACTCCGGCCAGCGTGCCGGTCTGTCGAACGACCGGTATCCCGCCGCCACCGCAGGCTATGACCACCGCGCCCGAGCGCAACAAACACTCAACCTCCGGCTTCTCCACAACTTCCATGGGTTGAGGCGAGGGAACAAGCCTCCGAAAGCCCCGGCCCGCATCCTCACGCAGCACCCAACCCAGCTCTTTCTGCAGCTTCGCAGCCTCACCCTTGGTGTAGAACGGACCGACCGGCTTGGACGGGTGCTGGAACGCCGGGTCAGCCGCATCAACAACGACCTGCGTAACAACGGTAACGACCGGCTTCTTGATGCCGCGCTGCTTGAACTCATTGTCCAGGGACTGCTGTATCATGTAGCCGATCTCGGCCTGGGTCTGCGCGTTGCAGGCATCGAGCGGAATCTCCGGCAGCCGGTTCCGGGCGAGGTGCGAACGGATGAGGATGAAGCCGACCTGCGGGCCGTTGCCATGTGTCACGACGACTTCGTGACCGGCTTCAACGATATCAGCAATGTACCGGCAGGTATCCGCGGCGGTCGCAAGCTGGTCGGCAAAGGAACTCCTGTCCTTTGACCGAATCAGCGAGTTGCCGCCAATGGCGAGCACGGTGATGGGACTCACGAGATATATAGGTTATCACACCGGCCAGAAGAATCAAGACCACAGAGCCGCAACCGCCGATAGACGCCGACAAACGCCGATAGCCGCTCTGGATTCGGAACCATATCTGCGTCCATCTGCGTTCATCTGCGGTTGCCCCTCCGGATTCAGCAAGCCGCCGCCTGCTTGCTATCCTCGAAACTCGGGCTAGAATTGGGGCGGAGGCGGGTCGGACGGTCGCCCCTCGCGGGGAGGAAAGTCCGAGCACCCAGGGCGAGGCACTCGTTAAGAGCGAGGCTGC
>CAZQZR010000057.1:0-19129 GCA_964597845.1 uncultured bacterium
GGGGGGGGAGAGGGAAGTGGGGAGAGGGGGGCGGGGGTTGGGGGGTGGGGGGGGGGGGGGGGAGGGGGAGTAAATGGGGGGAAGCATCGGGGGAAGGCTTGGGGGAATGGGGTAGGTGACTTACCGAAAGGCTGAATAAGGAATTGTGGAGGCCGAAGTTATGAAGCAGATGGGCTTGATTCCGGGTGCCCGAAAGTCTAAACTCCCAATATGGAGACGCGGCGTCACAGCAGCAAGTCTGAGTGGGTAGACTGCGTCCAGCTTCTGGGGTTACAGTTGAGAGAGCTGCGCAAACGGGCCGGTCTGACTCAGTCCCAAGTGGCGGAGCGTCTGGGCAAGACCGGGCCGGGCGGGAAGTCTTGGGTGTGCCAGGTTGAGAAGGGCCGGTTGCGCGAGGTCGGCGCCAACGACGTAGCTGCGTTCCTGCGGGCCTGCGGAAATGGGATGCGCGACATCGCGGACGTGCTGAATGACTACGTCTCTTTGCCGCCGGTTCTCGAACAGCGCGCGAAGCAGGCGGTGCTGGATGCGACCGCAAAGATGTTGCCGGTCCAGCGGGACCGGGCGCAGGACTACGACATCGGCCTGAGGCATAAGGCGAGGCAGCGGGTCCGAACCGAGCGGGACATCGAAAAGCGAGTAAGGCAGGCGGTGAAGCGCGCCAAGGCCGAGGCGTGGGACCGCAGACTGCACTTCATGTTCAACGACGTCATGGACGAGCTCCACGTCAGTTCGAAAGACAACCTGTCCATCTTCCTCAAGGCCTATGGTCGCAAGGTCTTCGGCGCGCTGCGCCGCACGCGCAAGACCAGGCCGGTCTGGCGGAAGAAGGCCCTGGCCAAACTCGACTCGTGGGCCGCTGAGCACGAACTCCCGCCCGAGCCGTTCACCAGAATGAAGCAGGCCGTCATCGCCCTGTTCGCCGAGATGGAACTCCGCGGCGAGTTGGATTGAGCGTTTCCCTCTTGGCCCTCTTGGCCCTCGGCTTGACGGCGGAATCCGGTCTGCTAGTCTAGTGCGTTCAAACTGGAGGTACCTGATGCGCTTATTCAGTCCGTCCGTCCGCATTGCTTTGGCTGCAGCCGGCTTGCTGCTCCTTGCCGGCTGTCTGCTCGTGTTCGTAGGCCGTCAGCTAGAGCGGCGGACGTTCGTCTGCCAGTCCCCACGCCCGGACTGCGCCGTTGCCGGTCGATAGGAGGCGAATGTGAAGCTGAGAATAGAAGCAGCAATGGTCGGCCCGATCATCGGGCTTCTTGTTTTCGCATCTCTTGGTCTCGTCAGAGCCAACGAACTCAGTCTGACGGTCTGCCAGGATGCTCTCTTTCGCCCGGGAGCCAGTGACAGTATGGTGCGCCCTGTAGCCGTGCTAGCCGGCCTCGGCCTCAGGTTGGGGACCAGCGGAACGCTCGACCTCAGAGCTGGGTACTCAGGGTACGCAAATCTGGTGCGGGACATCACTTGGGCTGAGCGGCGGAGGACTCTCTACGGGGTTAGGCTGCAGGCGGCACCGGTCTTCCGCGTTACGACACCAATCAAGGGCGCAAGTGTATCCGGAGGCGCCGGGCTCGCAGTGAGTGTCGCCAAGCTGGTTCAATGGCTAAAGTTCGACTCACGCATCTACCACTACTGGCGCGACGTAAGAACGCTCGGGGTTGACCAGACGTTCCTCGTCGGCCTCGGCTACGAGCCGTCGCGCAGGTTGGGTGTCGACCTGACGCTCGAGCGCGTCGGATTTTCGCTGGCCTACGGCGTGGAATGGGCGTATCGCGACTACGTCCCGGGGAAGGACACGGTGGAAGTCGCGGATTACCAGAAGACTCTGGATGTCGGCTGGCGCGCCGCTGCACCGATCGGCATCGGCGTCGGGCTGCGGCTGAAGTTGTAGCCCATGCGCTTCCCGCGCCTCATCCTGCTGGCCGCCTGCCTGCTCGCCGCCGCGCCGGCCCTGGCTGCGGGCCTTTTTGGCGGGCCGCCCGAGCCGGGGCAGATGCCGAGCCGGTTCATTCGAGTTGAAGGTGTAGACGCGGGGTTACTCTTCACTCAGAGTGGCGACGGGACGCAGAGACTTCGTCTTGCGGACGTCACCTGCATCTTAGGCCGGGTTCGCTTCGGCGTAGGGTTCGTTGAAATGGTCGGCGTCAGCCTCGGGGCTGACGAGCCATTCGCGGGGATGCTTCTGCCGGCGCACATTGGTTACACGCTGTGGTCAAGACCCGCAAGGACGGGCTTCCTGTATGGCGTTGCGCCTGACGTGTATGTGGAGGCCGGTGGCGGGTGGTTTGCCCTGCATACGCCTTTTGACGGCCCGGCGGCCAGGCTGGCCCTCTGCTGCGACGTTGACTACTACGGCTTTGGCGTCGGGTTTGATGCCGGTGCGCTTACGTCACCACCCAAGTACAGCTACTCCAGTCGCGAGTACGCTCTCTACGCTTGCCTTCGGCTGCGGGTCCTCACCTTCGGCATCGGATTCTAGAACGCGGCGACTGGGAGCGGTGGCAACGGCGTGCGTAGTGCGCGTCGTTGTTAGAGGTCGGAGATGGTCTCCTGCAGGAGAGTGACTAGTGACGGGATATCGTCAGTGAGAATCCGCCAGACAATGTCGTAGTCCACCTCGTCGTATCCGTGAATCAGTCGGTTGCGCAGCCCCACTACTCCGAACCATGGAATCTCGGGGTGCGCGTCGCGGAAGTCCATTGGTATCCGCCCCGCCGCCTCACCGACGACCTCCAGCAGACGGACCAGCGCAAGGCGCAGCGTGCGGTCTCCATCGTAGTCAGCGCGGGAACGGCCCGCGACAAGAGCACCGGCTTCGCGGGCTGCATCAAGCATGTGCTGCAGCCGGATTTCGAGGTCATGCCGCGACATACAATGGCTCGGCTTCGTTCAGGACCGATTCTCGAAAGTAGCGGCTGAGAAACCCGGGCGTGTTGAGGTCCACTGACCGGCCGATGAGCGTGCTCAGTTCCTGTTGCATCGTGAAGAAGGCGAGTCCGGGCACGTGGTCGGGCTCGAACTCGACCAGCACGTCTACGTCGCTCGACGGGCCAAAGTCAGCCCGAAGCACCGAGCCGAAGAGCGCCAGCCGTCGGATGTGATGCCTGCGGCAGAACTCGGAGATTCGCTCCCGGTCAATAGTCAGTCGTGGACTCATGCTCTCTAGTGTATCGCCTCGTGCACCGCCGTCAAGCCGCGTGCGGAGAGCTGGGGTCAGGACTTCGTACTCTCCTCATTCGGACTTGAATCGTCATTCGAGCTTCGGAATTCGAGCTTGGCGCGGTCTACTCTTTCAACCCTGACCGCGCCTGGGACTGGATTATCTGCTTCTGGGCCGCGAAGAAGAGGACAATCAGTGGGATGATGGCGAGCGTGGTCGCGGCCATTAGCAGCGTGTAATTCGTACTCTGCTCCCGCGAGAAGTAGGCGAGCCCGACCTGCAGGGGCCGAATCTTGTCCGAGTTGGTGACAATCAGGGGCCAGAAGAATGAATTCCACGAGGCGATGACGTTGAAGACCATGATTGTCACGAGCGGCGGCTTGCAGAGGGGCAGGACAATCTTGACCAAGGTGCGGAAGTCCGAGCAGCCGTCTATCCGGGCAGCGTCGAAGAGGTCCTGCGGGAGCTGCCGTATGTGCTGGCGTAGCAAGAAGATGGCGAAGATATTGACAATCCATGGCACAATCATGGCCGCGTAGGTATCTATCCAGCCGAGCTTGAAGAGCAAGGTGTAGGACGGCACGAGGTAGACCGGCAGCGGTATCATCATCAGGGCAAGGAAGACCATGAATAGTACTTCGCGGCCGGGGAAGCGGAACCGGGCAAAGGCGTAGGCGGCCATGATGCCGGTGACGAGAACGCCGGTAAGGCTCAGGAAGGCGACGAGGACGGTGTTGAAGAGGTAGCGCCAGAGAGGGATTTGCCTGAAGACCTCGACGTAGTTCTGGAACTGGGGTGAGCTTGGCAGCCACGTGGGCGGGAACTTGAGCGCCTCCAGCGGGGCCTTGAGAGAGGTCGTGAGCATCCAATAGAACGGCAATACCATGGCTACTCCGCCCAGCACCAGTAGGATGTGTATTGGCAGGGTCCGGGTCTTCATCGGTGCAATTCCGAAATCCGAAGGACGAATGACGAATGAAACCCGAATGACGAAAGACGAATGGTCGGAGCTTGCGGCTTGTGGCTTGAGGCTTGATGCTCTTCGCTAGCCATACTGGACTCTTCTTTCAAGGAACACCCGCTGGAGGATGGTTAGCGCGAGGATGAGGAAGAAGGCGAAGAAGGCGATTGCCGCGCCGTAGCCGAGGCGCCAGAGTTCGAAGGAGTTCTCGTAGAAGTAGTACATCACGACTTTGGTCGTGGAGAGCGGGCCGCCCGCGGGCGGGCCGGTCATTATCCAGACCTGGGCAAAGGTCTCGAACGCGCTGATGCAGGACATGATGAGGACATAGTAGGTCGTAGGCGATATCAGGGGCCAGGTGATTCGCCGGAACATCGCCACGCGGCCCGCGCCGTCGATGCGCGCGGCTTCGTAGTAAGACTTGGAGATGTTCTGCAGGCCGGCAAGGAAGATGACGACGTTGTACCCGATGCCTTTCCAGATGCCCATCATCACGAGGGAGAGGAGCGCGATTGAAGGACCGCGCAGGCTTGGTGGCAGTTGGACCGATGGGCCGGCGATGAGCTGAAACAGGCCGCGCGGGTCCTGCAGCCAGCGGAAGCCGGAGATGTGGAACCACGAGAGGATATAGTTCAGGAGCCCACGGTCGGGCTGGAGTATCCAGCGCCAGACAACCGATACAGCGACTATCGAGGTGACGACCGGCAGGTAATAGATGGTGCGATACGCGCCGAGGCCACGAATCTTCTGGTTGAGCAGGATGGCGATGAAGAGCGCGACAAAGAGGATGAGCGGGACTTCGAAGAGGACGTACCAGCCGGTGTTGAGCAGCGACTTCCAGAAGACAGGGTCGCGGAGAACCGCGACGTAGTTGCCGAGGCCGACAAAGGCCCGGGCACCGGCCATGCCCCAATCAAACAGGCTCATCCGGACCGACAGAATTATCGGGATGACTCGGAAGGCGACCAGGATAACGAGCGCAGGCAGGAGATATGCGAGGCCGGTCAGCGCTTCTCTGAGTCTGCGGTTCATCGAGACTTGGCGAGTATAGCGGTGTGGGACACGGGGTCAACCGCGGCAGTGCGCCACGCAAATAGTGAATTGAGAATAGTGAATAGTGAAAGGCGGACAGGGAGTTGTGAATAGAGAATAGTGAATAGTGAAAGGCGGATTCGGGTTTCACAACTCACTATTCTCTATTCACCATTCTTCTGACGGGTGTCTCGACTGGGCTCGACATGGCTGTGCTTCGATTCTAGAATACCTCTGTGAGACGCGGAATCGCGATGATGCCTTTGCACTGGGGCAAGGCGCCGGCGTGGCTGTTTGACCGGATGGTCAGGCTGTGCCGGGCAGTGACGGAGATTGTCGTGGCGGACTATGGGGCCGATGAGCTGCTGCGGCGGTTCAGCGACCCGGTGTGGTTCCAGAGCTTCGGTTGCGTGCTGGTGTTCGACTGGCATTCGTCGGGCGTAACCACGACCGTGTGCGGCGCTCTGAAGGAGGCGGTGAAGGGGCAGGAGGCGAACCTCGGGCTGTACGTCTGCGGCGGCAAGGGCGGGGCGTCACGTAAGACCCCGGCCGAGATCGAAGGGTTCTCGGAGCAGTTCAGCCTGGACGGCGAGCGACTGGTGCGGGCCAGCCGGCTGAGCGCCAAGGTCGATTCGGCCGCGCTGCAGGATGGGTTCCAGATATACCAGCACGTGTTCATCGGTACGACAGCGGGCAGTTGGGCGGTGGTCCAACAGGGAATGAATACCGAGACGCGCTGGGCGAGGCGTTATCACTGGCTCTCGGAAGGACTGCAGGACTTCACGGTCGAGCCCCACGCGGGGATTGTCTGCGACCAGACGGGCAAGCCGCTGAACATGGTTGCGTCCGAAGCCGACGAGGCCCGACGGGCAGTGGTCGCGCTCTCGGCGCGGTCACCGGACGTGACAGTCCGCGACCTCGCGCGCATCCGCGCCCTGGGCATGCCGGAGCAGCACCCGGTCGGGCTGGCAGACGTCAGGCCCAGCCACCTCCAGAAGGTGCTGGTCTCGACCTATGAGCGGCCGCCCGCGGACTTCAGCAGCCTGCTGTTGGGAAAGGGCATCGGGCCGAAGACAGTGCGTGCACTGGCCCTGATTGCCGAGGTGACGCACGGCGCGCCACTGAGTTTCCGCGACCCGGTCACCTACACGTTCGCGGTCGGCGGCAAGGACGGGTGGCCGTACCCGGTGGACAGGAACGCCTATGACCGGTCGGTGGCGTTTCTTGAGAAGGGGATTCGCGAGGCGAAGCTGGGCAACAAGGACAAGCTGGATGCGTTGCGGCGGCTTGACGGGTGGTCGCGCTCCGTCGGAGCGAGCGAAGTCAGAAGCCAGAAGCTAGAGTGCAGAAGTCAGAATTCCGGAGGAACGGACTGAGGAACGTGACGACGCTCAGCCGAGTGTTTCCGAGGGAGTTCATTGAACGGTACTCGCAATTCATCCCGGACTTTGATGCCTTCCTTGACGCCATGCAGCGGCCGCTCAAGCGGACGTTCCGGGTAAACACGCTGAAGGCAACTCGCGAGCGCGCGCTGGAATTGCTGGTCGACCTGCGGCCGGACCCGCTGCCGTGGTATGAGCTGGGGTTCAGCCTTCCGGAAAAAGGGGACAGTCCCCCGGAGCGCGAGGACGCGCGGTACAGTCCCCATTTTCCCAGCATCGGCAAGCGCATGGAGCACTTCATCGGCCTCATCTACGTACAGGAAGCGGCTTCGATGGCGCCGCCGCTGGTTCTCGACCCGCAATTAGGCGAGCGCGTGCTGGACCTGGCCGCCGCACCCGGGTCAAAGACAACCGAGATGTCCGCGATGATGGAGAATACGGGAATCATCATTGCCAATGACCCGTCACCGACGCGGGTACGCGGGCTGCTCGGCAACGTTGACAGGGCTGGCTGCCTGAACGTCGCCGTATGCCGGATGGACGGGCCCAGTCTGGGCAGGGCCGTTGCCGGAACCTGCGACAGGGTGCTGGTTGACGCGCCATGTTCTTCCGAGGGCACCATCCGGAAGTCACCGCAGGCGCTGGCCCACTGGTCGGTGGCGGCGATTGAACGGTTCCCTTCGATTCAGAAGCGACTCATACTGGCCGGGTATCTCGCACTCAGGCCCGGCGGCCAGATGGTCTATTCAACGTGCACGGTCGCGCCCGAAGAGAACGAGGCCGTCGTTGCGCACCTGCTTTCAAAACAGCCGGAGGCTGAAGTCGGCGAGGCACAACTGCCGGGCCTCATGATGCGGCCGGGACTTCTTGAATGGGGGCGCGAGCAGTTTCCCGAGGCCGTCGGCCGCTGCCGGCGAATCCTGCCGCAGGACAACGACACCGAACCGTTCTTCGTAGCCCTGATAAGGAAGCCGGCGTGACGAAGCGCATGCGAGAAATCCGCGAGCGGTTCGGAATATCCAAGGACGCGTTCGCGGGCCTGCGGGCGTTGGAGGACCAGGAGACTATATTTGTCGGCACGCGCGAGGTGATGGAGTTCGACGCGGTCCGGCCGATGCGCCGGGGCATCAGGCTGGCGAGGATGTACCCTTACTCGCTGAAGCCGACGACCTTCGGCATGCAGGTTCTCGGCAGGCAGGCGACGCGCAACGTGATTGCGCTGAGCGACGAGCAGGCCAGGCGGCTTGTCAATGGCGAGAGCCTGAGCATCGAGGCCGACGCCGAGAACGGGTTCGTGCTGCTAAAGTGGCAGGGGTTTGTCGCCGGCGTCGGGTTCTACAAGCGGCCCGTGCTCAAGTCCCAGATTCCGAGATTCCGTCCGGTCGAGTAGGGGCGGGGCCACGTCATTCCGAGCGAAGTCGAGGAATCTCTCCGGAGAGACCCTTCGACTCGCTTCACTCGCTCAGGGTGACAGGAGCGGGGTGGCAGGTTGAGCAACAGATTCGTCGAGCCACTTGCCCTGACGCAGGAGCTCGTAGAGCACAATGCCGACGGCGGTCGCGACGTTGATTGAGTTCTTGTAGCCGAAGACCGGTATCTCGACCGCTGCGTCGCACATCTTAAGGGCGGCCTCGGACACGCCAAGCGCCTCATTACCGAACACTATGGTAACCGGGAACCGGTACTCGAACCGGTGGAATGGAGCCGCCCCTCTTGCGGTCTCGACGGCAACGAGTTGGACGCCATTGGCTTTGAGGTCGGTGAGTGCCGCAGGCACATCGTCAAACCGGCGCCACGGAACCGAGTCGGTTGTGCCGAGCGAGGTCTGCTCCAGCTTGTGGTGGGGCGGATAGGCGGTGTACCCGCATGTGATGACCTCGGCAGCGCGAGCGGCGTCAGCCAACCGGAAGATGGAGCCGACGTTGAAGGCGCTGCGCAGGTTGTCGAGCACGATGTGAATCGGCCGGCGCGGGAGCCTGGCGAATGCTTCGGGCGGGAGTTCCGAGTCGCGGGTCTTCACCTCGAAGCGCGTCTCGATGCCGTCGGGCGCGGGCTTACCCGCAAGCGAACGGCCGAGATGCCGAGGCGGGCCTTGAGTTCGCGGTCGTCTCATTCGAGGCCGGATGCCTTGCGAATGGACTTCTGCTGGGCAGGGGAGAGGCCGATCTTGGGACCGAGCCGGCTGCCGAGCTTCAGGGCAATCAGGGCCGCTTTCTCCGTCAGCTCAATGAGGTCAAGGGCGGCTGCCGCGTTGCGGCCGACCGCGACGATGCCGTGTCCGGGCCAGATGACCGCGGAGAAGCGTTCAAGCAGCCGGGCGGTCGCAAGGCCGAGTGACGAAGAACCGGGCGGCAGAAAAGGGACTGCGGTCAAGCGGTCTTGAAGCAGAATCGGCGCTTCGGTGTGCATGCTGAGTAGTAACCGGATTAGTTGCTTTGAGTTCGGGAACCGGTGCGTCAGGCTGATTAGCGCGGTCGGGTGGGTGTGGACCACCACGCGGTCATGGTGCCTGAACATCGCAAGCATGTCGTGTACCGCGACGTGGGTGGGGAGTTCGCTCGACGGCTTAATGCCTCTCGGCACGACCGAGTATGACCGATCGCCGGCGCCAAACCTGAGCAGGCACAGGCCTTCCGCCGGGCTTCGCGCAAGGTCGCGCATCCGGATACTTGCACGTTTCACCAGCAGGGCGCTGACCCCGGGTCCGGCTCCGAGTCTGACCGAGATGTTGCCCGCGTTGGCCTCGGCCCAGCCGCGGCGCGAAAGCTCGGCCGCGACACCGGCGATGTCGTCGAGGTATGGGCCGGCGGCCCGATCCAGTGGAGTTCCAACAGATTTGGCTTTCATGATTATGATGATATTGCCGCCGCGGCAGGCCGCTGTCAAGCGTATCGGTCGGACGGCAGGACCGGGTTGACTTCGGACCTGACTTTGCTAGAACTATTCGCTTTCATTTGACTATGAATTCCAGCGCTTTACTTCTGCCTGCCGCGGCTGCCCTGTGTCTTGCACTGGGAGCCTGCGGAGGCAAACCGGCGCCGAAGCAGGAGCAGACTCGGGCCCCGGTGTCGAAACCGGAAACAGCCGCTACGATTCAGACCCCGATCGCGACGCCGGCTGTCGAGAGCACACACACAGAGGTTGCGGCCGACAAGTCGTCGATTGCCTCCAGGCCGGACACGCTTCCCGACGCGGTCAGCAGGACGTTCCCGACCGCAGGTTCTGCGCGGTCGGTGTCCAAACCGTTTCCGCATCGAGTCGTCCGCGACAGCTCCGGCCAGGTCCTTGGATACG
Source organism: uncultured bacterium (assembly GCA_964597845.1). Classification (GTDB taxonomy): domain Bacteria; phylum Hydrothermota; class Tepidihabitantia; order Tepidihabitantales; family Tepidihabitantaceae; genus UBA2258. The sequence continues at coordinate 9,824 of CAZQZR010000057.1, forward strand.
AGGTTTTCTCGGACAGCGCCGGCGTGACCAGCATGGGCTATGCCGGCATGGTGCCGGTGCAGGTGCTGCTGGACGCTCAGGCGAAGCCGGTACGGATCTACCTGCTGGACAATTCCGAGAGCCCGGCCTACATGGATATAGTCCTAGGCGGTGGGCTGCTTGAAAGGCTGCTGGCCTTTGACCCGGCCAAGCCGGAGAGCATCGACGCGGTGACGTTCGCGACCTGCAGTGCAAAGGCCATCATCGCCGGCGTCACCGGGTTGGCGGGGCGTGTGTCGGCCGAGATTGTACCGAAGCCGGGTCAAGGGTCTCGTTGACACGCTCCCGGCCAGCGAATAGAATATTCTCCTGTCGGAACCCATCAAACTGAATCGCACGCTCCTCCTGATAAAGCCTGACGCAGTCGGGCAGCATCGCGTAGGGGAGATCATCGGTCGACTGGAAACGGCCGGTTTCCTGATTACCGGGATGGACATGCGGCGGTTGAGCCGGGAACAGGCAGAGGAGTTCTATGCGATTCATCGGGGCAAGGAGTTCTTTCCCGGGCTTGTGGAGTTCATGACCTCCGGGCCGCTGGTCGCCGTGCGACTGGAAGGAGAGAATGTCTGCCGCCGGGTTCGTGATTTCGTCGGCGTAACCGACCCGGCCAAGGCGGCCCCGGGTACAATCCGGGCCGATTTCGGTGCGTCGGTGCGTTCAAATGCAGTTCATGCATCCAATCCAGAAGAAGACGTCCGCCGGGAACTGGAGTTTTTCTTTCCCGAGCAGGATATTACAGGGAGGTAAAGTGAGGAAAGCACTGATGTGCTTCGTCATTCCGTTGCTGGCCTTGGCCGGCACAATGACTCAGACATTCACCTTTTCACCGGAAGAGGTGAAGTTCACCAAGGCAGACGGCTATGACGTGCCGGACCTGCGCGGCTATGTATCAACGTCCGCGCCGGGCGAACCCATTATCCCGCAGGCGATTGTCACGTTTGTGGTCCCGTCGAACGCCACCGTGACAAACGTCGAGGTTGTCGGTTCGGAGAAGGTCGAACTACCCGGTACGCACAACCTCTACCCGGCACAAACGCCGCGGCCGCTGAGCGTTAAGCCCGAGCCCAAGTTTGTCGGGCCGAGCGGCGCGGTCTACGGTTCGAGCGCCGAGTACCCGGGCAAACTCGTGGAGTTCGGATACACCGGCACCAAGACCGGGTACCGGCTGTGCGGAGTCAGCGCGTATCCGCTCCAGTACTCACCGGCGGCAGGCAAGGTGACTCTCTGCACTTCTCTGACACTGAAAGTCACATACCAGGAGAATTCCTACGCGGCGACCCCGATGACGCGCACGCAGATAGACGTCGCGGCCTCGGAGCTGCGCAGTTTCGTGGCGAACGTGTCGGACATCTCGAAGTACGCGCCGGCGCTGCGCCAAACCGACCTGACCGATGCCGAGTACGTCATTATCACCGATGACGCGTACACTTTGACGCTGCAGCCGTTGGCTGACTGGCTTTCGTGCAAGGGCTACGTCACGGTATTCAAGACCGTGTCCTGGATCTATGCCAATTACACCGGCTATGACAACCAGGAGAAGATCCGCAACTTCATCATTGACTACTACGCGAACCACGGGACGATGTGGGTGCTGCTGGCTGGCGCCCATTCGGTAATCCCCGCCAGGCGCGGTCGTTCGGTTGTCAATTCCGAGGCCGGCGACATACCCGCCGACCTGTATTACTCCGACCTGCAGTGGTCCTGGGACGGCAATGGCAACCATGTCTACGGCGAGGCCGGCGGCGACACGGTTGACTTCTACGCCGACGTCTACGTCGGCCGCGCGCCGATTGCCAGCACCGCCAACGCCCAGACCCTCGTGAACAAGGTCTTCGGCTATGAAAAGGCGCCGAACACCGACTACATCAAGAAGGCCTACTTGCCCTGGGTGAATCTATTCAGTGGGTACACGGGCAAGGTCGTGTCCGACACGATTGCCGGCATCACGCCCTCGGACTGGACCGACACCGAGGTCTTCGCGCCGTCACCTTCCGTGTTCCGGAGCGCCATTAACACCGGCTACGGTGTATGCCACGCGGCCGCGCACGGCGACGACTACGGTTTCTACACTGACGGTGGCTCGCCGATTTACACCACGACCCAGGCCGCAGCGCAGACCAACGGCATGGACAAGCTGGTTATTATGAACTCAATGGCCTGCATCTCAGGCAACTTCGAGAACCAGTCCTGCCTGTCCGTGGTCCTGGCCAACAACGCCAATGGCGGCTCGGTGGCCAACATGCTGAACTCACGCTACGGCTGGGGCACGCCGCCTTCGATGGGCCCGTCCGAGAAGCTCTGCGTCCGGTTCTATGACTTCTTCATCCAGAAGGACTCGTGGATGCTCGGCGTTGCCCACGCGCGTGGCAAGGACGTGTACGCGAGTCTGCCGCAGAACCAGCAGGTCTGGCGCTGGTGCTTCTATGACTACAACCTGATGGGCGAGCCGGCAATGCCGGTGTGGAGCGACTTACCCGGGACGCTCACGGTCGCTGTGCCCGATTCGGTGCCCACCGGCACTTCGAACCTTCACGTCAACGTCGCCGGCGGCGGCAACCCGGCGAACGGCGCCTGGGTTGGTCTGTACAAACCCGGGGAGGTTTGCACCCGGGCCAAGACCAATTCCTCGGGCGACGTCGACATCATTATTGCGCCTTCTGCCCCAGGCTGGTTGTACGTCACCGCCTACGCACAGGACAAGCTGGCTGTGACCGACTCGGTCAGGGTCTACACCGGAACACCAATGCCGTACCTGAACGTTCGGGGCTACTACATTGACGACAGCGGTAACCACCAACTGGACCCGGGTGAGACCGTCGATCTCTACGTGACGCTCGAGAACATCGGCAGCGTACAGGCAACCAACGTCCAGGGATTGTTGAGCGAGAGTTCGACCCACATCACGGTCCCGGACTCGAGTTCTTCCTATGGCACGATGAGCGCCGGCGACACCTCGCGCGGTGACCGATACCAGTTGACCGCGGCCGGCAACACGCCGCCCGGGTCCCAAATTCAGTTCACCTGCCACGTCACCAGCGACCAGGGCTCGTGGGACCCTACTTTCACGCTGTACGTCGGCGTGCCGCCAACCCCGGGCGCGGTAGTAATGACCCACGACACCGGGTACTGCAAACTGTCAGTTACGGCCCTCGGATCGATCGGATATGACGCGCCGCCATCCCTCGACGCGGGCATCGGGTTCTGCTATCCAAAGGCCGCGCCGAGCAAGCTCTACTACTCAAGCCTGGCGCTGGGCAACAGTGCCTCGTACGTGGTTGACCGTTTCTACGGCAACCCGGCTTCGAGCTACAATACGGACTTCCGGCTCAAGGACAGCCTTCGGGTTATCTACCCGCCCGGCTCGGGCGACGAGCGTTTCCGCTGCGTCATTAACGACTCCGGGCACGTAGCGCCCAAGAACATCACGGTGGTCCAGAACTCATACATGACTAACGCGCCCGGGTATGACGACTTCGCGGTGCTGGTATACGATATCCACAACAGCGGCACGAGCACAGTCGACGATTTGTATGCGGGCGTGTTTGCCGACTTCGATATCGGTCCTGACACGGTTGACCAGGCTGCGGCCGACACAGCGCGACGGACGATGAGCATGCGCCAGGCCAGCGGCGAAAACCCGACCATGGGCGTGAAGATACTCGACCCGGCCTCGTTTGCGAACCTGTCCGCAGTCGACCACAACATCTATGTCTACCCGCAGGACACCGCGATGACCGACAACATGAAATACCGGTTCCTGAACGGGACCATCGTCCAGCGTAACTCCAACCACAGCTACGACTGGTCGATCTGTGCTTCGGTCGGGCCGTTCGACCTCGCCGCGGGCGAAACGTACAAGTGCGCTTTCGCCTTTGTCGGCGGCATTTCGGCCGCCAACTTCGCCGAGAACGCGGACTCGGCCCAGTCCTGGTATGACAACCTGCTCGGTGTGAGCGAGCGCGAAGGCGTGGCCCTGGCCCCCGACGCGGCCCGCGTCGCCTGTGTGCCCAATCCCTTCAGCCGCTCAGTCCAGATACGCTACAACGTGCCGGTTGCAGGCCGCGTCCGGGCACAGGTCTTCGACGTGTCGGGCCGCTCCGTGGCGATGCTCGCCGACGGCGAGATGGCCGCGGGCAAAGTCGAGACGGTCTGGAAGCCGGGCAACCTCGCAAACGGCGTCTACCTGCTCAAGGTCGTCTTGCCCAACGGTACGGCTTCTGAGAAACTGATGTTGCTGCGGTAGACAACAGCGCACCAAGTCAAAGCGGGGGCCTTCGGGCCCCCGCTACATATCATGTCCGCCGGACGCGGCTGACGGTCTATGGCTTACGGCTCATGACTCGCGTTGACGGCAGGAGAGACGCCGCCCGCGCGGCGGGCCGGGCAGCCGAGGCGGCGGGGCGGGGCTCATGAGTCCGTCACTGCGGATGGGCAGGTTAAATGTGCGAGCGCTGGTGATGTCAATAGTCCTTTGTTGCGTCCTCGGGATTGCTGCGTGGCACTACTGGGCCGTCGCCGCAAGCAGCTTGCCGTCGTGAATGAGCCTTTCTATGTCTTCCCGCTTGGGCTCCTCAGGATGGCTGCATTGTTTGCGGACTTCGTAAAGAGCTTCGTACTGCTTGCGCTGGAGCTCATTGATAACACCCTTCTTCTTTAGGGCGGCCAAGTAGTCCGAGAAGTCGGCCCTCTTCTTGGCGGGCGGGTTTGGCGCCACGTCCACGTCGTGTTTCTGCGCGAGAAGGCGTAGGTTCCGCTCCAGCGCCACGCCCGCAACAGCCCCTGCAGCTCGCTCAAAACCGAGCTCGGACAGTACCTGAGCTTGGTCGTACTCATCAGCGATGTACTGGTACGACAATTCGGACTGGATGTTCATGGCTCGCCCAGAGAGTTCGGACGCTAGCGCGGCCACCATTGCGACCTGCGCGGTTATAAACATCTTTAGCTTGACCGCGGTGTCGGTCGTCCCGTAGTTCGAAGGGTTCAGCTTCGTCCAGATGCTGATGTCATCAGCGTAGTGCTTGGTGAATTCCTCAAGTGCACTGGAACCATTCACCTCGAGCAATCCTAGGCATTTCCGGTACCATTCTTGGTATGCGAAGGAGAACGCTGGAAGTGCAGCGTCATTGCGTCTGGCCCAGACCTCGTGGCCCTGCTCGGCGACCCGGCGGCCTTCCTCAACGTACTCGCCGACTTGCCGTCGTATCCTATCAAGTGAGTCCATGCTATGTCACAGCGAGGCTAGGGGCAATCATGCCTGTTTCACTTCCTGCCACACGGAGGGGTCGGCCTTCATCAGGGACATTATGGAGCATCGGGGTGCAGAGTCAAGCAAGCGCCTGACAGGCGGAGCGGCCGGGCTAGTCAAACCCGCGTGGGGCGCTGGCCGAACAGCCTGTTAAGATGCACGAGCGCGTTCTTCTGTCTGAGCACTCGGACGGGTACTAGGCCTGCCAATTCGTTGAGCCGCAAACTCTTGACGCGGCGTTTGCTCTCATTCTTATTGTCCCAAAGTTCAACCGGGAACTCGCCGCTGTAGATTTCGCAGAACCCTTCGGTCTCGTGGTATTTCAGTACAACCAGGCAATCCGGCACTTTTGGGTCGGAGGAAACCGAAACCGATTTGCCGGCAGTCAGCTTGACTTCGACAGTTCGGCCATCGGCTGTCCGAGCATCGAACCCGGGATTTACGGCCTTGTCGGTCAGGGTCAGGCCGTAAGTGTAAGCCGCGATGACTTCGCCGATGTTTCCCACCAAGTGCCCGTCGAGCGTGAAAGGACGCTCCGGGAACAGCTCATGTAGGGCGCGTGCCGCCTGATAGAGTTGTCCAATTAGCTTCGGGACGCGTTGTATGTCCGCACGGTAAGCGTAGAGCTTATGCTTCATCGCGGACATACTACGTCTTCGGGCCTTAATGTCAAGCCGTCTGGTCGTCGTCGGGCGGCGGGGGGTCGTCCGAGACGGATTCGTAGCGGGATTCAGCCTCGACCTGAGCCTCGACCTCGCTGAGGTCCTGCTTCATCTTTCGCAGGTAGTCGTCCGGCAGCATGACCGGATGCCAGCGGTTCGGCTTGGGCGTGGGTACTTGTCCTAGTGTTCCTTGCTCTTGTAGAGCGAGAAATCGGGCCGCAATGCGGCGATGGCAAGGGCCTCTCTGACCTGGCGCTCTTTCTCAGACGAAACCAGCTCGAAGCGGTATCCGCAGTTCTGCCTGATGTAGTCCTTCGCGCTATCATGATCAGCAGCGCATCCGAAGTGCACTAGCGCGTTGCGCAACTGCGAGGAGTGCCTATCGCCCATCAAGTGATTCTGGTATATGCGGCGCCGCAAGTCCTTTGTCGTGCCGACATACACAATCCCTTGCCGCGGCCCACGGGTTATGGAGATTGCGTATACGCCCCCTGCGACAGGCAGCTTGTTCGGCGTCAGCGCACTGAAGGGCAGCGCGCGGGACGCCAAGAAGTCGTCTATCCAGCGTGCGAGGCCTCTGAGTTCAGACTGAGCGGTCCTGCGAGCAGGGGCGTTCAAACGGGAGTTTCTACTCATTGGCAAACCTCCTTGCACGGTGTTCAGCGGATTCCGGCTATGAGGGGCTCTCCCTTCGGCTGGATTCTAGGATTCGCGGGCGGGGATGGCACGTGGGTCGGCTGCGGCGGTCGATGGCAGGTCAACCAGCTGGGGCCTCTCCACCGGTCGGCCCATTCGTATCTGAGAGCCATTCTAGGACACTAAGAGAAATGTCGATGTAGGCCTCCGCGTCGTGGAAGCCGATGTCCGCTTCTGGCTCGTGAACAGCGGTATTGCGAGTGCGTTTTAGGTTAGGTACCAAGTCGAGCAAAGAGGGCGACAGTCTACCTCTATTCACCAACGGCCTAAGTCGATCCATCAGCTGGGTTCGGGCTGGCATTGGCCCGAGCTCCGATTCAGCCAAAGCGCGGAGTTTCGCTTCTACAAGTCGCCACGCCTCCATGATCGCAGCCCGTGGGGACTCCTCTGCTAGGCGCCGCAGAGTGGCCTCTATTCCTTGCACCGGTCCTCGGCGCGGAACCGCCGGAGACGGGAGCTCCTTTGCGGCGCTCTGTGTACGCGCCAAGTCATCCTTGAATTCTGCAGTTGCGCCCCGGAAACTGAGTCGGGACAATCTACGTAGTAGACCTTGGAGTTCATATCTGAACAACAGCGCGATGGTCAGCACAACTGCGGGCCAGACCAGGGCGCGGACGAGGTCAACCAAGTAGTTCAACTAGTTCCTTCCAGGTGGGAGATCAAGTCACTAGAGGCTGTTGGCGCCGAACCGGAGGCCGAACATGGCCTTCAGTAGTCTTTCGACTACCGAGCGCTGTTCCTCGATCTCATCGTCTGTGACGTGCGCATCTGCTCTCTCGTGGATTAGCTTGCACCTGAGTTTGTAGAAGTATGCTATCTTCTTCCACATGTCTGCGCCCAGGTGAGGGAGATGCTGCTGGATTTCACGCTCCACCAGAGCCCGCTGTCTAAGTATGTCGTCTAACTTGCCCGTCTTCGGCTGGACTACTTCGTTGACTAGGTAGTCCTTGAACGCGATCTCAAGTATGCTGTCAAGTAGTATCAGGCAGACGCGATTCTTCTGATCGAGGGAACGCCTTTTGAAGATGAAGTCTACTGCGTACATATTGCCGGTTAGCCCGCGAGTCCATGGTTTGTTGAGATGGACCTTCCTGTTTAGCTTGCTAAGGCGCTCGCCGTAGTCGAATCTAGAACGCGGCGGGTCAGGAAGGAATCGGGTGTCTATCGCCTCCGCGTCCCGGAAGTTGTGTTCCTGTATGGTGCCGGTCGTGTAGCACGCCACCTTGTCTGGCCAATCACCGATTAGCGCTCGCGCTATGCTGGCGTAGTGCGTCACGAGATCTATTATCGGTTTCTGTATGGCCGAGAAGACCGGGTGGCTGAAGTTGATCCCGGACTTACTGCTGTTCCACGGCATGGCTCTGGCGGGCCCGCTGACCTCGACTATTGTCCGGACCGAGGCGATCTTTGGATGCGGCTTGCCCGCCAGCCCTGAGGCGAATCCGACCTCCATGGACTTCAGGGCTCTCGCTATCAACCGATCGTTGCAGTACACGTAGACTCCATACTCGCCAGTGGCCGGGCTCGACTCCTGCGTCAAGCCCGATGTGATTCGGCAGTCAACGCTGTCTCCATCACGGGTCTTGAGACTAGTGCAGATTTCCTGCGGCGGGTAGCCTGGCGGGAATGCCCAGTCGCTATCGAAGCAAGTGGGCTTGACGGGATCGTTGCCAACCTTGATGCCGATGCGACCGGCGGCCAGAAATCTCGCATAAACAGCACTCAGGTGTTCGATAAGCTGCGGAACTAGGTCATCGGTCAGGGCAAACCTCAGTCTGTCCATCTCGATGGATGTAGTCGATGCAGCGATGCTGTCCGTATCGTAGAGATCCAAATCCCATTCGTCGGTCGCTAGCCAAGCGTCGTCGAATTCGACCTCATGTGTTAAGGATGAGGCATGGCGCGATCGAACCCGCACGTGCTGAGCAAGAGCTACGACTGCTCTCATCGTACCCACGCCGAAGATGCCGATCACCTTGTCGGTTGGCCGGTTACCTGTGAGGCCCGGTCCAAAAACAAATCTCAGTTCCTCGCGCTTGACGCCTCCCGCGTTGTCGGTGACGCAGATCGTACGTTGCGTCGTGTCCAAGGAAACGGCAACGGCAAGTTGATGGGATTCTCCTCCGCGATGCCAAATGTCGAGTGCATTATCCACGAGCTCACAGATGGCTCGATTCAGGTCGTAGTCAGCAATGATTGACCGGAAGATGGCCTTGGAAGGGCGAGCATCCACACGACCGGAGAGGGTTCTCACCCTACATCTCGCGCGTTGGCGCTTGAAACGAAGTAGCCATTAGGCATCTATGCCCAGGATAAGTACCGGGATGTCTATGTCGGCGACACCGCGATGCTCCAGGTCCCAGACGAACTGCTCAAAGTACGACACCCCCGAAGACATGTCTTCGGCGAAGGCCTTGACCGGGACTATCTCGACGCCCGCGTCGATGTAGCCGAGGTTGCGGAAGATGGTCATCTTGGCGCAGACGTTGTACACCATGAAGGCATACTTGCCGAATTGGACTTCCACGCCTAGCTTGTCTTTGACGAAGTCCATCTCACGGAACGCGCCCTTGGGCGGTTTCCGGGCCGGTGCATCGCTAACATAGAAGTCGGTCGAGTAGTCGCACATCACCCTGACGCTGTTCCAGCCGCGCTGCGTGAATT
>CAZQZR010000058.1:0-19092 GCA_964597845.1 uncultured bacterium
AGAGAAGCAGCCGCTTCTTTTCGCCCGAAATCAGATTCCAATGTCGGGACTAGGGTGCAGGCTGGAGGTTCCGGCGGGGCAAATCGCGGCGCGGGCGCTACTTGGGGCCGGCCAGTTCTGCCCGGTAGAGCTGCGCGCGGGCCGCGTAGTCGGCCACGTTGCGCCGGATGCGCTCGATTTCTTCCGGCGTGAGCGGGCGCTTGACCACGGCCGGGACCCCGGCGACGAGCGAACCGGCCGGTACCGCGAAGTCCTCGCGTACAACCGAGCCGGCCGCGACGATACAGTTGCGGCCGATCCGCGAACGGTTCAGGAGAATCGCGCCCATGCCGATGATGCAGTCGGATTCGACCGTGGCACCGTGGACGATGGCGTGGTGGCCGACCACTACGCGGGCGCCGATAACGGTCGGGGTTCGGTGGTCGACGTGGACCATCGCGAGGTCCTGGACGTTGGTTTCCTCGCCGATGGTTATCGGGGCCATGTCACCGCGCACGACCACGTTGAACCAGACGCTTGCCCCGCGGCCGATTGTGACCTGGCCGATGACGGTCGCGCTATCGGCGACGTAGCAGGTCGGGTCAACCCGTGGGGCCCAGTCCTGCAGCCGGATTATCATCTGGCCGTCCCTTTCCCGGGTGCGGTCGGCCGAAAGAAACGGCAGACCATGACGTCATCGGTCTTGTCTCTTACGGTCGCGGCCACGTATACGTCGCCGTTGACCACGAGGTCGACGCCGCCGGCATCGGGGCCGGGCGAGTAGTGGCGTTCCCAGATCGACACGGCACTCGGTTTGTACTGGAACGCGAGTATCTTGCTGGTCGGTTCCGGCCGGCCGCCGGTGACGAGCTTCCGGCCGATAAGACTGCCCGTAATGAAGATGTCGGCATCCTTGGTGACGAAGATGCCGTTGCCGGTTGCCTGCGTCTGCTCGCCGTAGGCGGCCTTGCGGATTGACCCGCCGTCGGCGTCGTATTCAAGAATGACGCAGCGGACCGAATCGTCGACCGTGGCCGTGCCGGTGACGAGGATGTTGCCGAACGGGTCGAACGCGACGTCACCGGGCAGGTCGTCGCCGCCCGAGTCGTAGCGGCGAGTCCAAAGCGTGTCACCGTTGGGCGCGAGCTTGATGACGACGATGTCCGAGCCGGCGCCGGTCCCGCCGCAGTGGCCGACGATGGCGAGGTTATCTTTCGTGTCAGCCGCGATGTTCGAGGCCATGTCGTTGCTTGAGAGGTCGATATTCTTGACCCAGATGGTCCGGCCGTCCCCGGCATCGAGCAGGGCGACCATGTAATCGCTGTTGGCATCGGCGCCGGCCACGCCGCAGACCGCAATCCGGTCGCCGGAGACCGGGCAGATGCCCATGCCCCAGGTCTTGTCGCCGACCACCAGGCCTTTCTGCCAGGTGATTGCGCCGTCAGCCGCGTAGCGGATAACCAGGCAGAGCGGCTTGTCACCGGATACTGAGCGGCCGGTGGCGAACAGGTGGCCCTGGTCGTCGGCCCAGATGTCTTCACACACTGCGTATGGCGAGTCTTTGTACATGCGGGTCCAGCGTTCCTGGCCGTCCTTGTCGAGCTTGGTGACGAACCAGCCGGCGCGGCCGGTGTCGCCGGGCTTGGTGGACACGTAGCCGACGTAGTAGGAGGTGCCGTCAGTGGCGAGCGCGGTCGCAGTCTCGTCGCCGCCAGCGTCGATTCTCTTCTGCCAGACGACCGGTTTTGAGCCGCAGCCCGCGACCATCAGCGCGAGCAAAGCCACGGCAGAGATGCAGGCAAGTGCTTTCATATTGAAACTCCTTCTGGTGAACGGACGCTCCGGCAAGATGCCACGGATTGATATTGCCACAGGATAGGGACAAAGTCAAAGGGCAGAGCAGGGAAAGGGACCAAGGGATAGAGAGATCGAGGGATCGAGTGGCGGACACAAATGACGGAACACGGTGCACGGTCTACGTCCGTCCGCGGTTGACAACGGCGCCGCAGCGGGCATGCTGAAGGCCTGATGGCAACGAATTACCTCGGCCGATTCGACGCTCAAGTCGCCCGCGTGTTCCGATACGCGGCGCGGGCGGCGTGGCGGAACCCTCGACAGGTGCTGTTCTTCTCCCGGATCGGGGCCGCGCAGGCCCGCTCGGCCCGGGTGCGCGCGGGGCTGCGGAAGCAGGGAGTCCAGGTCCCGCCGCTCTTGATTGCGAGCATCACCAACCGGTGCAACCTGAAATGCCGCGGGTGCTATGCCCGGGCGCGCAAGCACACCGGCTGGCCGGAACTGACCGATGAGCAGTGGGCGGGGCTGTTCGCGCAGGCAAAGGAACTGGGCGTTTCCGTCATCATGCTGGCCGGCGGCGAGCCGCTGCTGCGGCCGGGAATCCTCGACGTGACGCGCAGGTTCCCCGGCATCATCTTCCCTTTGTTCACCAACGGGATGCTGTTTGACGACGCGGTCATCCGCAGGCTCCGAGCCCTGCCACAGGTCATCCCGGTGCTGAGCATCGAAGGCTGGGAACCGGAGACCGACACGCGGCGGGGTATCGGCGTGTTTGAGACCGTGGCCGGTGCGGCCGGGCGGCTGGGCGAGGCCGGGCTCTTCTACGGTACGTCGCTCACTGTCACGCGCCGGAACTTCGCGGCGGTCACCGAGGAGGGACTGGTCCAGGCTCTAATCGGGACCGGGTGCCGGATGTTCGTCTTCGTCGAGTACACGCCGGCCGAGCCGGGGACCGAGGAACTGACGCTCCTGCCCGCACAGCGAACGAAGCTCGTCGAGTTCTCGACCGGGCTGCAAGTGCGATCGCGGGCGGTTTTCATGGTATTCCCCGGGGACGAGGAGCAGTTCGGCGGATGTCTGGCCGCGGGCCGCGGGTTCGTCCACGTCGGGCCGGGTGGTAGCCTGGAACCGTGTCCGTTCGCGCCGTATTCGGACGTGAGCGTGGCAACGATGCCGCTGAAGGATGCGCTGCAGTCAAACCTGCTTCGGCAGATTCGCGACAACCATGCGGAACTGAAGGAGACGCGCGGCGGCTGCGCGCTGTGGCGGAACCGCGAATGGGTCGAGGCGCTCGCAAAGAAGAGCGAGGGTAGAGGCAAAGGTCGAGGTTGAGGTCGCGGGTTCTCCCTTGCCTTTGCCTCTACCTCTGCCTTTCCCTTGCCACGGCGGCGGGTACGCTATGCATCAGGGCAGGAGGCGTGTTCGACGGTCAGGAGGTGCTTGGCATTCGCTGGCTTCACGCCGGAGAGTTGGAACCTCGTCCTGCACAACGGGCAGGTATTCTAGTGTCCGGCGACTGAGCCGTAAGGCTAAGGGTCTTCGGAGAACCTACGCCAACCTGTTTTGCTTCGTTGTCAAGGCATTTCGTTCATACCACACCAGGAGTTAGGCCGCGGGCTGGTGCCGGTGCTTGAGTTCGGTAGTCGGCCGGCCGGTCTGCATCAGGTTGTCCGGGACGGCACGGATGAACTCGGACGCCCGGTTGGACGCGGGACGTATTTCTGCCGTAGGAGCGCAGGCAGCTTCCGGCCGTAAGCAAGCTGACGACCATCGAGTAGGACCGCAGCCACACGCTTCTGCATGCGAAACCCGGGGAAGACCCGGGTTTCGCTTCGTCCGGGCCGAACCCAGACAGAGGACGGGGCTATCTGTCTCGTCCGGAACTAACGCACCAGACCCGCCCGACAATCGGCAATCGGGAATCGGCATCCGCCAATCGGTAGAACTACCGCCCGATTCTGGAACTCGGAATCTGCTGCTCGTCGCCAAGACACCGTCGAAGTCGCCACGCAAGTCCCCTCGCGAGTCCTCCTGCGAATCGCGCCGCAAGTCAGCCTGCAAGTCGCGATGCAAATCGGCTGGAGAGTCGGATTGGCAGTCACCGCAAGGGTCCGCCCGCAAGTCACCTTCCGAGAAGGCCCGGCTATCGTGGTGCAAACCGACCGCAGAACCGCCGGGAGAACCCATCCGCCAACCCCCACGAGAGCCTCGCCGGAAATCGCCCCGGGAACCGTTCCGGGAACGGTTCCCGCTCCGGTTCGCGGGGCGTCGATTCCAGCCTGTTTCCTGCGGACCGTTTCGCTAACGTGCGAATCTACAAAGAGATACGCAAAGGCCCCGAAATGAGATGAAGATTCTTTAACAAATCGGCCGTTCTGGTGCGTATAACTATATGAAAGCCTGCGCCCACGCGGCGCGGCTGGGCCGGAGGCCGAAGATTCTTGAGCAAATCGTGCTCCGGTGTCCATATAACTTAGTGAGGGCCCATGCCCGCACGGCGCGGCTGGGCCTGAGTGACCGAAAACCTGAAAGGAGTTCCTATGTCCGATTCAAACCAGCGGTTGATAGCCTGGCAGATGAAAACCGATACCGGCAGGGTGAAAGAGACGCTCGATGCCCTGCGGCCGGAGATGCTCGAACACTACAAGGCGGCGGTGACAAGCCTTTGCGAGATGGAAACGAAAGCACGGCAGACGCTCAACGCGGCAGGGGTGCACACCATCATGTACGTCCCGTACCTCAGCTATGCGCGGCAGCTCTACAAACTCTCACGCCAGCAGGGCATCTCGGGCGAGAGCTTCGCCCTTGTGGCCAAAGTCCTGCTCGACAAATGGGCCGCCCGCGGATTGGATTCCGCCGTCCTCGCCCGAATACGTACCGACGTCTTCGACGCCTCCGCGCCGACGCCGTAGAGCCCAGACTGTCTGCTCGCAGGCCGATCCGCCCGCAAACTGCGTCCAAACCTGGTCAGCACGAGGGGCGCCCCGCTCAGGCGGGGCGCCAAGCCTCCACCGGGGTTGACGGTGCGCCGCACAGCCATTAGAATTAGCTGTAGCTAATTTTATTAGTCAGTGTTAACAATGACATAGGAGACGCATGAAAGCTCTAAGCCAGAGCGCACAGGACTACCTCGAGGCCGTCTACGAAACCGGCCGCAACCACAACGTCGTGCGCGTCTCAGAGATTGCCGGTCGGCTGGGCGTGAAGATGCCGTCGGTCGTGACCGCACTGCGGCGGCTGGCCCGTCGCGGGCTGGTGCGGCACGAGCACTACGGCTACATCGCCCTGACCGATGCGGGAGCAGCCGAGGCCAGACGTGTCAGTGAACGGCACCACGCGATAGTACGCTTCCTCGTTGACCTGCTCGGGGTCGATGCCCGGACCGCGGAGATCGACGCATGCCAGATGGAACACGCCGTCTCGGCGCGAACAATGCGAAGGATGGTGAGGTTCCTGGAGTTCGCGGCCACGGGTCGGGATGGTGAGCGCCGTTGCGCCGGCATGTTCCGGCGCTTCGTCGACAGCGGAGCGAGGTGCGACTGTGCCCGCTAGACAGCAGCTCAGCCTGGCCGACGTCGAGACCGGCGTGTCGGTACGAATCAGCGCCATTCAGGGCGGCCGTGGGCTCGTGGGCCGGCTGGGTTCCATGGGGCTGGTGCCGGGCACCGAGGTGAAGGTCGTGGGTGGCCGCCGGGGTGGACCGGTGATTGTCGGCCTGCGCGGGTGCCGAATCGCAATCGGGTGCGGAATGGCAAGCAAGGTGCTGGTTGAGCCGGCCGGCGACTCGGACCGAACCGTACCCGGACCGGAACAAGACCGCAGTGCCGACTGATTTCGCGCCGGCCAAGCGCAGAATCAAGGTTGCGCTGGCCGGCAACCCGAATTCCGGTAAGACCACGATCTTCAACGCCCTGACCGGGTCGCACCAGCACGTCGGCAACTGGCCGGGCGTGACGGTTGAGAAGAGGTCGGGCCAATCCTTCTACCAGGGTCATCAAGTCGAAGTCGTCGACCTGCCCGGAACCTACAGCCTGACCGCCTACTCGCTCGACGAGAAGGTCGCCCACAACTACCTTGTTCAAGAGCGGCCCGACACCGTCGTTGCCGTGGTGGATGCCGTAAACCTTGAGCGCAACCTGTACCTTGTCGTCCAGTTGCTTGAGCTCGGTGCGAAGGTGGTTCTGGACTTGAACATGGTGGACGTGGCAAAGAGTCAGGAAGTCGTCGTCGATGCGGCTGCGCTGGAAAAAGCGCTGGGAGTTAAGGTCGTCACGACGGTTGCGAACAAGAACGAGGGATTGGACGACCTCAAACGACTGATTCACGACATCGGGCGGGTGGAACTGGGTCCGCGGCCGCGCGTCGACTACGGCGAGGACATCGAGGCTGAAGTTGATGTCTTGACCAATGCGGTGCAGCCCTGCCCAACCAATGGACTGCCCGTCCGCTGGTTGGTCCTGCGTATCCTGGAGGGTGACACCGACGAGCTGCACCATTTTGACGCGGGGCCGTGCTCGGCCGCGGTGCGGGAAACGCTCGCCGGTTCCACCGCCCGGCTCAAATCAAGGCTCGGCGAGGACATCGAGAGCCACATCGTCCGGCGGCGCTACGCTTTCGTCCGCGGCCTGGTGCGCGAGTGTGTACGCCAGCCGGCCGGCTCGGTGCAAACCGCCTCCGACCGGATCGACCGGGTCATGACTAATCGATGGCTCGGCATTCCACTGTTCCTGTTGCTCATGGGATTGGCCTTCCTGCTCGTGTTCCGGCTGGGCGCGCCGCTTTCGGGCCTGATTGACGCGGCGTTCACGCGGCTCGGAACCGGACTGGTGGCCGGGCTATCGGCCGTGCACGCGCCCGAATGGGTCGGCTCGCTGCTTGCCGACGGGCTGGTCGGCGGCATCGGTTCCGTGCTGGTCTTCATTCCCAACATCGCGTTGCTCTTCCTGGCCATTTCCATTCTTGAGGACTCCGGGTACATGGCGCGGGCCGCGTTTGTGATGGATCGGCTCATGCACGCGCTGGGCCTGCACGGCAAGTCGTTCATCCCGCTGATAATGGGGTTCGGCTGCTGCGTGCCCGCGGTGCTGGCCACCCGTTCGCTGGACTCGCGCAAGGACCGGCTGCTGACCATCATGATTGCGCCGCTGATGTCGTGCTCGGCGCGGCTGCCGATTTACACGCTCTTCGCCGCGGCGTTCTTCCCGCGCCGGCAGTGGCTGGTCGTTTTCTCGCTCTACCTGTTGGGTATCGTGCTCGCAATCATCATCGCCCGGGTGCTGCGCAGCCTGCTCTTCAAAGGCGAGACCACGCCGCTCATCATGGAACTCCCGCCGTACCAGCGGCCGGTGCTGAAACACCTATTGCGCAGCACCGGCCACCGCACCTGGCTCTTTGTGCGCAAGGCGGGCACGGTCATCGCGGCCGCAGTCATCCTGCTCTGGATACTGGCCCGGCTGCCGTGGGGCGCGGATTACGCATCACAGCAGACTCTGATAGGCCGCATCGGAACCGTGTTGGCGCCGGTCTTCGCGCCGGCCGGGTTCGGCTTCTGGCAGGCCGCGGTTGCGCTGGTTGCGGGCATCGTCGCCAAAGAGCTGGTCGTCGGCACGCTGGGCACGCTCGCCGGCACGGACAGTCAGGGCCTGGCCGTGGCGCTGCACGCTCACTTCACGCCGCTCTCGGCCTACGCCTTCATGGCCATGTCGCTCATCTACATTCCATGCATCGCGACAATCGCCGCAATCCGGCGCGAAACCAACTGGCGGTGGGCCGGGCTGACAACCGGGTACACCCTCGTCCTCGGCTGGACGGTCGCAGTCGCCGTGTACCAGTTCGGCCGGCTCCTCGGTGCCTAGCCGGCCCGACCGGACCGCTGGGGTGGTGTAGTCAACGCCTGCTTGCCGCGGCACCAGCGTGTGTCCTTGTCACTCTGAGCCGTGAGGCGAAGAGCCTTCGGAGCCGACGATTCTTCACGGAGTTTACCCTGAGCGGGGGCGAAGATTCTTCGCTTCGTTCAGAGTGACGGCAAGCGAAGGGTTCAGAATGACATGCCAGACCTATGCCAACCTATCCAGCTAGGTTGGCAGGGAATTTCGCCTACACCGTTCTAGTGAGCGGGCACGATTGAGTCCGCTGCCGCGACGACCGGTCCTGCCGGCCGGGTCAGGTCCGCGAGGTAAGATGCCTTGAGCGCGTTGAACTCGGGTAGGTTCTTCTTCGCCACGGGCTCGGCCCGCGGCGGAATCAACTTGAGCGGATTGACCGCCTTGCCGCCCTGCCTGACCTCGAAGTGCAGGTGGGGCCCGGTCGAAAGCCCGGTCGTGCCGACATAGCCGACCGTCTGCCCCTGCCGCACGTTCCGGCCGGCCTTCATTCCCGCCCCGTACCGCGACAGATGCCCGTAGCACGAAACGAGCCCTCCGGAGTGACGTATCTGCACGAAGTTGCCGTACCCGCCGTTCCACCGGGCCATGGTCACTGTGCCATCGGCAATCGCGCTCACCGGTGTGCCGGTCGGTGCCCCGTAGTCAATGCCCGTGTGCTGCCGCCACCTGCGCAGGATGGGGTGGAACCTCATACCGAAGTGGGACGTGACCTTGGCGAACTGCAGGGGTGAACGGAGCACGGTCTTGCGCAGTGACTGTCCCTTCTCGTTGTAGAAGTCCCAGTGCCCGGACGGATCGCGGTAGAAGAAACCGTGGTAATCGCCGATCTTCCCCTTGTAGTGCACGGCGTAAATCCGGCCGTCGCGGTAGAAGGTCGAGTCCACGTACAGCTTGTCGAGCAGGAGTTCGAAGGAATCCCGTTCGTTTACCTCGGTAAGGAAGTCTACGTCGAAGCTCAGAATTTCCGCATAGTTCACAATCAACCCCGGCGTCTCACCGAGGGCAATCATCGAATTCCAGAGCGAGCTGTGCACTTCTCCCCGCACCATGACTCGCATGGTGTCCACTGGCCTCATTTCCTTGACCGCGGTCGCGCCGGCGGAGTCAAAGCGGACGTTGTACGAGGTGACCGGATCCTTTCGGTACGTGATTCCGGTCAAGTCCAACCCTTTGTAGACGCACGACACGACATCGCCGGCCCGCATGTTCCGGAAGTTGAAATCGGTCTTCGCCAGTGCCGTATGTACCTCGTTGATTCGCGCGGGCGGCAGGCGCCAGCGCGCGAGCACGCCGGCCAGCACTTCGCCTTTGCTCAGGCTGTCCTCGGCCACGTAAGTCGAATCTGCATTCGGAACCGATGGTCCGCACACCGGGTGTTTCGCGGTCAGACGTCGGACCACCAGAACTCCGATCGTCACCACTGCCAGCCCGAGTAGAACCGCTGCAACTCGTCCACCCAACCCACTTCCTTTGACCGGTCCGTTTCGTCGCTCCACCCCGGCTACCTCAACGCCTCAGTCCGACAGCGGTCGGTAGCGACCGTCTTCGGGGAGCCACGACGTCTCTCAATCGCCAGCTATCAGGACTGCCGCGGCGACCACGCTCGTCCAGAGACCGTTCTTGTTGCCGATGGCGCTCTGGGTGACGTTGTGCGTGCGGACAATCTCCCCGGAGATTCGCCAAATCTCCTTCCGCTCGTCGTAGCTGGTGTCGGCGTTGAACTGGACGCCGAGCGTGGTGGCCAACATCTGGGCAGCCAGGTCTTCGGCGTAGTCGCCCGCCCGTTCCTCCCGTTCGCCGAACGAGTGGTACTCGGACAGGTAGCCGTACTTGGCCGTGTCCTTGGGGACGGCGAGGCCGACTGACGCCGAGATCAGCCGGTGCGGCTCGCAGGTGGCGTTGTCGCTCATAACGACGAAGGTAATCTGGCCCGGCGTCTGCATCTTCAGGCCCCGGACGCGAGGCAGCATCCGGCAGCGTGGCGGGAATATCGAGGATACGCGGACCAGGTTGAACGCCGCTATCCCGGCGTCGCGCAGGGCGGCCTCAAAGCTCGCCAGCTTCTCGCGGTGGACGCCGACGCCCTTGGTCAGGAATACGTGCGCGGGCAGTACTACCATGATTTCTCCTTAGGCACGGCCGCGGTTGGCCGGGCGGGACCGGACGCGCTGACCACCGGACCGGTTGAGAAAGATGCGCGGTTGAACGTCATGCTCACGGTTCCGGATCCGTCCTATACCGCTGCCAGCGCCTGCTCCAGGTCCGCGACCAGGTCATCGACGTCCTCGATTCCGGTGGAGTAACGGACCAGCCCGTCGGTGATTCCGGCCGCGAGGCGGTTGGCCTGCGACATGCCGGCATGGGTCATCGACGCCGGGTGCTCAATCAGCGTCTCGACGCCGCCCAGGGAAACCGCCAGCGTCGCCAGCCGGACGTTGTCCATCAGCCGGCGGCCCGCCTCGACGCCGCCTTTCAACTCGAAGCTGAAGACAGCGCCGAACCCGCTCATCTGTTTCTTCGCCAGTTCGTGCTGGGGATGAGATTCAAGGCCAAGGTGACGCACCCAGGCGACCTTGGGGTGTCCCTCCAGCCAGCGCGCGATTGTCGTGGCGCTCTGCTGGGCGCGTTCCATGCGGACGGCCAGTGTCTTCATGCCGCGCAGGACAAGAAACGCCTGGTGTGGGTCCATGCAGCAGCCGAGGCTTATCATCAGCGGGCGGATGCGCCGGTAGAGCGCTTCGTCCCGGGTTACAATCAACCCGCCGACAACGTCGGCGTGGCCGTTGATGAACTTGGTGACCGAATGCACGACGACGTCCGCTCCCAGGTCCAGCGGCCGCTGCAGGCAGGGGCTGGCAAACGTGTTGTCGACGACGAGCGCGATGCCGTGGGCTTTTGCCAGGGCCGCGACCGCGCGCAGGTCCGTAACCTGCATCGTGGGATTGGATGGCGTCTCAACGTAGATCATCTTGGTGTTGGGCCGCAGCGCATTCTCCACGTTCGCGACGTCGGACGTATCCACGAACGTAGACTCCACGCCGAACCGCGCGAAGTGGTTTTCCAGCAACCCGCGCGACGGCCCGTAGACCGAAGCCGTGCCTACGACGTGCGCGCGCTGTTCCAGCAGGGCCATGCACACCGTTGATACGGCGCCGAGCCCGGAACTCGTCGCGATGCCGCCGAAGCCGTTCTCCAGCACGGCGACGCCGTCCTCAAGCGCCTTGATCGTGGGGTTGCCGATACGCGTATAGATGTAGCCTTCGGCCTCGCCGGCAAAGAGCTTCGCGCCGTGCTCGGCATTGCGGAACGCGAAGGTGGACGTCTGGTAAATCGGCACGTTAACCGCGCCGTGGGCGTCATCACCCGTCGGCGGGTGGATGACCTTGGTGTTGAAACGGTACTGCCCGTGCTTCTCATTCATCGTGTAATCTCCTTTGATGCAACAGAAGGCTGTCCGCCGGGACGGCCGCGTGCGACTAGTTCCGGAACAGGCACGGCCGGATAGACCCGGTCAATCATAGGCCGCCATGATATCTTTCTCCTCACGCAGCAGTTCGCCGGCAATGGCATCCATGTCCGCTTTCTTCCAGAAGGAAAGATGCTCGTGCGCGGTGAAATACCTGAGTGGAATCGGGTGGGTGCCGACTACGACGTTGAGGCCGTGTTTCTTCTCAATCAACTCCTTGAACGCGGCCAGGCGCGGACACGGCGGGTAGCCGACGACAAGACCGGTTGCCAGGTGAATAACCTGCGCGCCGTTCTTCTTCATTTCTTCCGGCACGGACTCGACGTTCCCGCCCGGGCAGCCGCCGCAGGACGAGTAGCCGACGACTTCGAGGGCTTCGTCTTTCGGGTAGCGGGCAAACCCGCCGGTCCTTTCCCTCAGAGCACGGAAGCACTTGCCGCCGCCGCAGTTCCGGTAGCGCGCACAGATGATGATACCGATTCTTGTCACTTACCTGCCCGGCCTCGGTCCCTGAAACCGAAATTGGAGCCACGAAAGCACGAAGGCCACGAAACTGATGGGTGCGAACGGACAATGCTCCGTTTCGTCCTGTTTCGTGTCTTCGTGGCTTTCAATATCGGGCTTGGGGTCAGTGGTCGCAGAGGTTGGTGCCGGCCTGCAGGGTCCCGGCGAGATAATCTTCAACCAGCTTCTCGGGTGTCTCGGCATCCGCGCCGACGACGACCTTGATGCCGCTTTCACCGAACAACCCTTGGGCGCGCTGGCCCATTCCGCCGGCGATAATTGTGTCCGCACCTTGTTCGTGCAGCCAGCGCGGCAGCAAACCCGGTTCGTGAGGTGGGGGCGTCAGCATCTGTTTGCGAGTGACCTTCCTGGTTTTCTCGTCCACGTCCAGCAGAGCAAACTGCTGACAGTGGCCAAAGTGGGCGCATAGTTTCCCGTCGGCCAGAGGCATAGCGATTCTCATGATTCGACCTTTCTTACGTTGTCGGTTTCGGTTTTCTTGTCATCCAACGCGAGGAGCGGCCGGGCTATTGCCAGCAGCGCCTTCGCAGTCGGCGTTGATGCGAAGTGATGCACGAATGCCTGACCGTTGTCGCAGGCCTCGGCGACCTTCGGGTCAATGGGGATGGAGCCGAGAAACGGCACGAGCATGTCGCGGGCGATTTCCCGTCCGGCTCCCGAACAAAACACCTGTGTGACTTCGCCGCACTTCGGGCAGGCGAACCCGCTCATGTTCTCTACCACCCCGAGCACCGGCACGTGGAGCTGACGGCAGAAGGTGATGGACTTCCTGACGTCCACTGCCGCCACCTTCTGCGGTGTGGTCACGACGACCGCGCCGTCCAAGGTCCCGACGAGCTGGCAGACCGACAGCGGCTCGTCGCCGGTCCCGGGCGGGGAATCAATAATCAGGTAGTCCAGGTCTCCCCACTCAACATCCTTGAGGAATTGCTTGATGACCCCCATCTTCAGCGGGCCGCGCCAGATTACGGCATCGTCCTGGTCGTTCAGGAAGAAACCGATGGACATGACCTTCAGTCCGCCGACATCGACCGGAATCAGACCGTCGGTGCTGCCCTGAATGTGCTCGTGTTCGAGCCCGAGCATCGTCGGGATGCTTGGGCCGTGGATGTCCACGTCCAGCAGGCCGACCCGCTTGCCGGCCATCATCAGGGCAACCGCAAGGTTGACCGCGACCGTGCTTTTCCCCACCCCGCCCTTGCCCGACAGCACGACTACTTTGTGCCGAATCCGGCAGAGCCGTGACTGGAGTTGCTGGCGATCCTTGAACTCCTCATCGCTTTCGTCCTTCTTGCGTTCGGCTGCCGAGCAGTCCTTCTCACCACACGTGTCGCATGTTGCCTGTGGGTCACGAGATGCTTTCCGGGGTTCCTGCTGACGTTTCAGGCTTCCTTGGCATGCCGCGTTGAGCGTATTCGCCGCCAAGAGGGCGCAGTGCCAGTGCTCTTCAGGCAGGCTGCCCAGGGCTGCGACTATGTCTTCCTGCCGCAGGCCGGCCGCGTCCTCAACCGGCCTGCCCTTGGCCAGGACGGTGGTGATGCTTCCGCAGGCGAGCGAAGGGCCGCATCCGTCAGTAGTGAAGGACGCTTTAGTGATTTTGCCGTCAGCAACGGTCACCCAGAACTCCATGGTGTCGCCGCAGGGTCCGGTCACACGCGCATGGCCGTCCGCGTCCGAAAGCGGCCCCAGGTTACGGGGGTGCTGCGCGTGGTCGCGGGCGGTTTCTGAGAGTCGGTCAAGGTCGGTGCATTTCATGTATCGCTCCTACTGGTTCAGATGCAGCCACAGTTCACGGACGTCAGCGGCCGATGGTGCATTCGTCTCCACCACGGCTCGCTCTTGCAGTTGTGCCGAGGTCACGGCACGGTCGTAGCGGACGCGGCCGGCAACCCGGGCGCCCGTCTCGCGAGCCCTGTTCTCGATTCGTTCCGTCATTCCCGGGTTGATGTCCCATTTGTTCACGCACACCGCTGCCGGGATAGTGAAGTGCCGCGCCAGAGAAAGAACCCGCTCCAGGTCATGCTCGCCGGACACGGTCGGCTCGGTGACCACGAGCACTTGAGAGGCACCGGTTACCGATGCGATTACCGGACAGCCGATGCCGGGCGGGCCATCGACGATGACAATGGGACGGTGCTCATTCTCGGCAATGCGACGGGCCTCCCGGCGCACGGTAGACACCAGCTTGCCTGAGTTCTCGGCGGCAACGTCCAGTCGGGCGTGGACCATCGGCCCGCAGCGCGTCTCCGATACCATCCACTCGCCACAGCGGCGTTCGGGAAAGTCGATCGCCTGCGCCGGGCAGAACCGGACGCAGACGCCGCATCCCTCGCACGAAATCGGGTCAATCGAGAATGTGGTCACGCCAAGCGTCTTCTCCTCTATCTTAACAGCATCGAACCGGCAATGCAATGAGCAGGCACCGCAACCGGTGCAGTCTTGCTGACGGATTACCGCCTCGTGCCCGCTGCGGAACTCGTGACGTTGAATAACCTTTGGCGAGAGAATCAGGTGCAGGTCGGCCGCATCCACGTCGCAATCGGCAATGACCGGGCGGTCGGCCAGCACTGCAAACGATGCCGCGATGCTGGTCTTCCCGGTCCCGCCCTTGCCGCTGATGACGACGAGTTCCTTCATGCGTTCTTGTCCTTAGACTCTCAGGGTTTTCCTCGTCCCGGTGATGATGTACAAAACCGCGTCGTTGGCAGCGCAGCTCGCGAATACGGTATCGCCCTTCACACCAAGGAAATACTCCGTTCGAATTCTGTAGTTCTCAGCAATCACGTCTTCTATCCCCCTCAAGTCCGTATGCCGGATTTGGCCTACGTATGAATTCGGGTCGAGTAGCTTTGTCTTGAAGAATTCCGACTCGGGGTTGAGCAACATGACAATAATCATGCCGCCGGGACGCAAGACGGAAGCAGATTTCTCTATCGCCTTTCGGTAGTCATCGACAAACTGAAGGGAGACCACATAGACGACGGCATCAAAGGAACTGTCAGGAAAGGGTATGTCCTCCGCTCGTGCCGCCACGGTTCTGACGTTGTCCGGTGCGCAGTTCAATGCCTCCTGAGATACGTCCAGCCCCGTGACGTTGAAACCGCGTTTTGCCAATTCGCCTTCTATCGTCGCCGGACCACAGCCGACGCTCAGAACATCGCGGCACCCTTTCAGGTGTTCAACGAGGTACGCAAGTTCCAGTTGGAAAACCTCTTGCCAGAATTCGTTTCGACATGACTCGATATACCGTTTTGACATTTCCCTGGAGTCACTCACAATACATTCCTTGCTCGGTGTCTTTGTTCCCTTCTTGTGACCCTTCCGGGCTCTCCATGAAGAGAAAGTCAATACTGGGGCGATTAAGACCCCGTATATGCCGGCACCGGAAACACACCCTGGCCGCCCGCAAAACGGACACGTGGCGAACATAGTCATGAACCCTGAGACAGCCGTCCACCAGAGCAAGAAACGGCCTCCAACCCACGCAAATGAGCTGGAGTTTCGCATCAGGTGTCTTATCTTGGCGATCATTCCTCACCGGTCCCCATTCGGCCTAACGTGAACAAGAAGATAGTGAACAGCGTCATGTTGTAGCCGCGCGGTCTTCAGAAAGTCTTCTCAGATAGAAGGCATGTCCTTCGTATTGCGTTTCCGCAACATCGCCCTGAGCCACCAGCCGCTCGATAACTTCCCACGTTGATCCAGACCGAGATAGAAACGCACTAACAGCCTCTTTCCTCATCGGGTGAACAGCGGTTATGTTCAGGAGGTCTTTTTCCATGTCTCCGGTAGAAGCGAAGGTGTCTCCCTCATAGCCGATCAGATACTCTACCCGATTGAGCTTGCCGGCGAAGATCTGATACGCCCGGTTGAGAACCACTTCATCCGGCCCATGTACCCAGCGCTCCGCCGGAGGACGGATGGGAATGCTCAAATATGCCTGAGACGGTTGCAGCCCGTGGACAAAATCGGCCACCTCTCTCAGACAGCCATCGTTGTCATTGATGCCCCTCACGAGCATTGTCTCCGTTACCAGTTTGCCGGTGTAGGTCCTGGCGAATGCGAGTATTCCTTTAAGGACCAGGGACAGGGATAGTGCTTCGTGAGACCGATTGACTCGGCGCCAGATTGCTTTCTGAACGGCATCGATCTTCAGTGAAACCCAATCGGCCCTGCCGAGTTCCTCTCTCACGTCCTCGCGCCATAGAAGCGAACTGTTTGTGATTACGCCGACAGGGACCCCCAGCGTTTTCAAGAGCGTAATTTCCCTACCCAGGTTTACGTCCAGGGTGGGCTCTCCGTCCGGCACGAAGGTCAGGTAGTCGCCCCGTTCCCTCGCCTCCTTCGTTCTTGCCAACCTGCTCCGTACATCTCGAAAAATGGCTTCGGGTTCATAGAAGCAACGGCGGTCACTCTGCATCTGCGTGGTTCGTCCCACCTGGCAGTAGACGCAGGAGTAAGTGCACACCTTGGCCGGAATGTTGTTGATTCCCAGACTTTTCCCCAGACGCCGCGATGGAACGGGTCCGTACGAATACCGGACGTCGCCTCCGTTCATTACCTGTCCCCGCAGGCCGGTTTCCCGCAACGTTCGTCCCGGCCGCAGCAGGTTTGTCCTCCGGCCTCAAACGAGCACCCGCCTTCACCGCGTCCGAGCCGGCCCTGACCGCTTCCCTTCATGATGAAGCCAGAGCCGCCGCTTATCAGCCGCCGGACTTCGCCGCCGCATTTCGGGCACTGTGTAAGTGGTGCTTCGGTCATTCCCTGCTGCCGCTCAAAACGCAGGCCGCAGGCCCGGCATTCGTACTCATACGTTGGCATGAACTGCCTCCTTTGCGGTATTCTGTATCGTCGTTATTCTCTTCCACAGCCGCAGGAAATGGCCGCGATACTCCGGCAAAGCTTCGACGACGAGTTCGCCCCGTGAGTAAGCCTCGGCGATGCGCCGGTCATCCGGGACTTCAAGCAGAACCGGGATGTTCTGCTCCCGGCAGAATACATGAACCCGGTCGTCGCCGACTCCAACCCGGTTGATGACCACGCCGAAGGGAATCCCGATTTCCCGCACCATGCCCGCGGCGAGTTTCAGGTCGTGCAAGCCGAAAGGCGTCGGTTCCGTAACCAGGACAACGAAGTCCGCTCCCCGAATCGCGGCGATCACCGGACACGACGTTCCCGGAGGCGCGTCGAGGATTGCGGTTGTATTCTCCAGCAGACGTGTTTTCACAGCTCGGACAAGAGGTGGAGCCATGGCCACGCCTACGTCGAGCCGGCCCGTGACGAGCGTGATATTGCCCGCCTGCATCGTTTCGACAACACCAATGCGGCGGCCCTGTTCACGGATGGCCTTCTTCGGGCACACTTTCGTGCAGCCGCCGCAGCCATGGCACATCTCAGGAAAGAAGAGCGGCTTGGTACCAAACGAAACGAGGGCGTGGTACTGACAGAACCGGCTGCATTCGCCGCAGGCGTCGCAAAGGGATTCATCCACTTCCGGAACCGGAATCGTGACGATCTCCTCTGCAGGCGCTGAGCCCTTGAGGAACAGATGAGCATTGGGCTCCTCGACGTCGCAGTCGAACAACTGCACAGGCTCGCCGAGCACCCGTGCGAGGTTGACCGCAACCGTGGTCTTGCCGGTCCCACCTTTGCCGGACGCAACTGCGACCCTCAGGATGTGCCTCCGCTGCGGAACTCCCGGCGGCCCCGCTGTTGGGCCTCCGTCTCGTCTATTTCGTCCTGCCAGCCGTTGCGCGTCGTGTCGACGCGGTCGAACTTGGCGGTATACGGCTTGATGTCTAGCAGCGGCGTGCCGTCCAGAACATCGACGCCGTCGAGGTACAGGACGTTGCCCTCGCGCCGTACCAGCTCAACGATCGAGATACCGATGGGGTTGGGCCGGGCGGGGGCGCGGGTCGCGAACACCCCGCGTTCCACGTCCTGCAGGAACGGCTTGACCTTCAGCTTCGGCGCCGGCGCCTGATGGAAATGGTAGATGATATAGACGTGCGAGAAGCCTTCCAGGTCGGCCAGTCCGTCCGCGAACTCCGGGAATACCTCGGCCCGGCCCAGACAGCCCTTGGCGTACACCGGCTGTATAGGCGTCTGCGCCGCAACGCGGTGCTCGCTGTGGAGCACACCGATGGGCCGGAAGCTCATGGCCGTTCTCACCGTGTTCGTCCCTGCTGCCGGTCCGGTCGGCTGTCGTCTGCCGTGCGGCCTTCGTCCATTTGCTTGGCTATCTTGTTGCGCCAGTACCGGGAGTAAAGCGCGCCAACCGGGTTGTGCGCCAGCACGCGGTCTTTGACCACAAGGGTCGTAACCGGCGCTTCGGAGTTCCGCGTGAAGATGATGTCGTGTCCGATGCAGAGCCCGAGGATGATGTTGAGCTGCGTCCTGGCACGGTTCAGCAGGAGTGCCTGTGCGACCGGGTTGCACATCGCCTCGACCCGGTCCGGCACGATCTTGTCCAGGCCGAGCTTCTCTTTCTCGATGCCGCATGCCTTGCAGCAGACCGCGCTCACCTTGAAGCGCCTCTTCAAGATATCGTTCAGCAGCCGTGCCTCATCAGAGAAGCCGATGCAGAAGGCGACGCCGAGATGTTCGTAGCCCAGCTCTGTTGCGAACCGAATCAATTCCTCAAGCCGGGTCAGTTTCATGTAGTGGCGGCCTTCAAGCATGGTTGCCACTTTTGTCATCTCGAGGACGGCGGGGTCCTGGTATTTCTTCAGGACTTCATCTCGCAGCCCGAAGCAGTCCTTACCCTGGTAGCAGGTCTTGTCGTCACACTCGGCACAGCTCTTCACTTCGCCTCCAGTTTCAGTACGCGGCCGCAGCCGATTCGCTCGAACCCGTCGGGCCAGCCCTGCTGGAACTGCGCGATAGCCTGGTCGCCGGTGCAGTGACCCGGCCCGACTTTGGCGACGCCCAGCGTCTTCAGTGCCTCGATGATTCGCTGCACTTCTTGCGTACTCGCTTGGCCAAGGTGGAACCCACCCAGAATCAGATGAGGAGCACTGCCGAAGTCCTGCTTCACCTTGCGAGCGATGTTGACGACGCCGGGATGGGCGCAGCCGGTGACAAGTACCAAGCCGGAGTCGGTTTCAACCACCAGCGATTGCTCCCTGATTTCCTCACCCAGTTCGCCGGTCAGCCACACCCCGGGCCAGACTGAGGCGCGTCCGGTCACCGGGATGCTCGTCCCGCCCGCCTGCTCTGCTCTTGCGCTGAGCTCGGTTGCGGCTGATGCCGGCACGTAGCACCGGGTTGAGCAGAGAGGCAGGACCGATTCCAGCCCGCCGGTATGGTCCCAGTGATTGTGGGAAATCACCACCGCCTCGAACGTCTTCGGGTCGATGCCGAGCATCTTCATGTTTGCCAACAGCAGCTCCCCCTTCGCGCCCGTATCGAACAGGAGCCGGTGGCCGGCTGCGTCCACGACGC
>CAZQZR010000059.1:0-4666 GCA_964597845.1 uncultured bacterium
AATGAACAAGTCCGGACTCCGAACTTTGCCATTTCCACTTATCCCCTTTGCCGAAGGCGCGTCATCCTGATTGCCGGCGGCAGAGAGAAGGCGCTGCCGACCGGGGAGTACGCCCGCGCAATGAAGAAGTACGCGAAGTGGGTCTTGCTGGTCGGCGAGAGCAGTGCGCGCCTCGCACGTGAGTTGTCGGCGCTGGGATTCCGCCGGTACGACACGCTTCCCGACCTGAGGGCGGCGGTAGCGGCGGCAAGCGCAAAGGCGACGGCCGGGGACGCGGTGTTGTTCGCGCCCGGGTTTGCCAGCTTTGACCAGTTCAAGGACTTCGAGGCCCGGGGAGAAGCGTTCCGGCGGGAAGTGAGCAACCTTGGCTAGGAGCCAAGAGGATAAGAGGAAATGACGAATTCCGAAGTCCGAATGTCGAATCAAGTCCGAATGAAGGAAAATGCCCAAAGGGAGGAGTGAGGAGTGAGGAGTGGGGAGCTGCGGGTTTCGGGTTTCGGGTTGCGGGCCCGTAGTCCGGAGCGGGCATCGGCCTCGATTGATTCCACCGTGCTCTTCGTCGTCGTGACGCTGGTTCTTATCGGCGTGACACTCGTCTACGCGACGACCTGCCACAAGGGTGTCGCGTTCCTCAAGTCGCAGGGCCTGAGGGCCGGCGTGGGGTTCGTGGCGCTCTTCCTCGGTGCGAGGATTCGCTACACGACATGGAACCGGCGCATCAAGTGGGTAATGCTTTTCGGGTCGGCGGTGGCTCTGATGCTGACCCTGGTAATCGGGCTCAAGTTCAAGTCCGTCGGGCGCGCGCTGGGGAGCGGCACTTTTTCGTTTCAGCCGGCCGAGTTCGCCAAGTTTGCGCTGCTCGTCTGGCTGGCCGGCTACTTCGACTGGGTCAAGGAGCGAGGACTGGAGCGACGCGTGACCTGGGGGCTGGTGCTTCCCGGGCTCGCCGTTTTCGGAGTCGTCGGGCTGACACTCGCGCAGCCCGCGGTGGGTACGAGTTTCATCATCGCCCTGGCCAGCCTGGTGGTGTTTGTGATCGCCGGAGTGAAGTGGTGGCACCTGCTCGTGACCGTGGCCGTAGGGACCGGACTATTCATCCTGGCGATAAACTGCATTCCATACGCGCATGAGCGGTGGGACCGGTTTGCCAACGGCAAGCATCGCCAGCAGGAACAATCGTTGATTGCCATCGGCTCGGGTGGCCCCTTTGGCCGGGGCCTGGGCGAAAGCCGGCAGAAGTTCCAGTTCCTTCCCAAGATGCACAACGACTTCATCTTTGCCGAAATCGGGGAGGAGTTCGGGTTCATCGGCAGTGTGGCCGTCTGCCTGCTCTACCTGATACTGTTTCTGTACGGCATGAAGATCAGCAGCGAAACGTCAGGACCGTTTGGGCAGTACCTCGCATCGGGGATCACGTTCGTTATCTTTCTCTACGCCGTCGTGCACATCGCCGTCACGCTGGGCGTCATACCGACGACCGGGCAGCCATTGCCGTTCATATCATCCGGGGGTTCGGCCTTGCTGTCAAACCTCTTTGCCGCGGGGGTCCTGCTGAATATCTCCCGGTTCAGGAGGACGAAGACGGTCGTGAACCTGCCGCAGCCGTCCCGCAATCGCGCATTCCACGTCGGCCGGCCGTCCGGTCCGGCGCGGCACAAAGTGCTGGTGCTGGGCAGATTTGGCGGCAAAGCATGAGCAGGAGAGTAGTGAATCGAGAATTGAGAATCGTGAAAGGCGGATTCGGATTTCACCATTCACTATTCACTATTCACAACTATGGGCGGACGCTGGTGCGGTCGTGAAGGTCGTGCTTGGCGCGGGCGGGACGGGTGGGCACGTGTTTCCGGCGCTGGCCCTGGGCATCGAGATGCGAGAACTGGAGATTGACGTGGTCTGGGCCGGCCGGCAGTCCGGTCTTGAAAACCAGGTCGCGGTCGAGCATGGATTCGTCTTCGAACCGCTGGCGTCCGCCGGATTCTACGGCAAGGACATCGGAGCGAAGATCAACGCGGCATGGCTGCTTTGCCGCGGGTTGTTCCAGGCCATCGCGCTGCTGCGCCGGATTTCGCCCTCGGGAATTGTGGCCACGGGCGGGTTTGCGACCGCTGCCCTGCTCGCGGCAGCCGGGTTTGTCGGGACGCCTTTCTTCCTGCTTGAGCAGAACTGCATTCCCGGCCGAGTGACGCGGTTCTTCGCGCGTAGAGCGCGGGAGTCGTTCCTGGCGTTCCCGACCGCCAAGCCCTTTCCCGGGACCCACAGCGTGACCGGCAACCCACTGAGAAAGGGGTTCGGGGATTCCGGGGTCCAAGGGTTGGCCTCAGCGGCCCCTGTCGGACAGCTCGGGCGGGAAGACGACGGCAAGACGGTGCTCTTCATCGGCGGCAGCCTGGGCGCTCAAGCGCTGAATCTCGCGACCCTTGACACGGCGGCAGCGCTGACCAATCTGAACTTCATTGTCCTCGCGGGCCGGCGCGACTATGAATTCGTCCGGTCCCGGGTCCGCTCCAAGAACTGCGAGATTGTCGAGTTTACCAGCCATCCGGAAGAACTCTACCGAAGGGCAACCATCGCCGTGTCACGGGCGGGCGGGGTGGTCCTCTCGGAGCTGGTTGCCTTCGGCATTCCCGCAATACTCGTTCCGTTCCCGTACGCGACCGACCGCCATCAGGATGCCAACGCGGGGTATCTTGCGTCGGTCGGGGCTGCTTCGGTTCTGGACCAGAACCGCTTGTCCGGGCTCACCAGCCTGGTCCGCACGCTGATGGACGATGTGCCGCAGCGGCGCCGGATGGAGACCGCCGCGCGGTCTGTGGCCCGGCCGGATGCGGCCCGGACAATTG
This sequence comes from uncultured bacterium, assembly GCA_964597845.1. GTDB lineage: Bacteria > Hydrothermota > Tepidihabitantia > Tepidihabitantales > Tepidihabitantaceae > UBA2258. The sequence goes on from CAZQZR010000059.1 coordinate 2,841, forward strand.
CCAGGAGGGTACAGGCATGTTTGGCCGGCTGAAGCGGGTACACTTCGTGGGAATCGGCGGTGTCGGCATGTCGGGCATCGCGCTCGTGCTGCGGAACATGGGCTTTGAGGTTTCGGGCTCGGACGCGAAAGAGAGCGAGACTACGCAGAAACTTGCCCAGGCCGGAATCAAGGTGACCATCGGCCACGATGCGGCGAACGCGGCAGACGCGCAAGTCGTGGTCTATTCCTCAGCCGTTCACTCGGAGAACCCGGAACTGGAATACGCGCGAGGCAGGGACATTCCGGTAATCCGCCGGGCCGAGATGCTCGCCGAGTTGATGCGGATGAAGTTCTCGGTCGCGATTTCGGGCAGCCACGGCAAGACGACGGTGACGTCAATGGTAGCGCACCTGATGGAGCGCGCCGGGCTTGACCCGACCAGCGTTATCGGCGGCCGAATCCTCGGTGCCGATGCCGGGGCCAAACTCGGCCAGTCTCAATACCTCGTCGCCGAAGCGGACGAGAGCGACCGTTCGTTCCTTGCGCTCTATCCTGTCATTGCCGTTGTGACCAATATCGAACGCGAGCACCTTGACGTGTACCACGACCTTGCCGATATCAAGCGTGAGTTCGTCAGGTTCGTGAACCGGGTTCCTTTCTACGGCGCGGTCGTCCTGGGTATGGATTCACCGGCGGTCCGGTCGATACGAAGCCGGGCCAAGCGCCGGGTCATCACCTATGGGGCCGAGAACCAGGCTGATTTCCGGGCCAAAGACGTCCAGTTGTACGGATTTTCGTCCGCGTTCACGTTGCTGTACTGCGGCAAGGATGTCGGCCGGTTCAACCTGCCGGTGCCGGGTATGCACAACGTGGCAAACGCGCTGGCCGCCCTGGCAACCGGCAATGAACTCGGCATCGGTTTCGAGACGATGGCGCAGGCGTTGGCCGTCTTCTCCGGAGTCCACCGCCGGCTTGAGAAGCGCGGGGAGCGGAACGGCGTCCTTGTGTATGACGACTATGGACATCATCCAACCGAGGTCAGGGTTACCGTCGAAGCTCTGCGCCATGCATTCCCGGACCGGCGCATCCTGGTCGTATTCCAGCCGCACCGGTACACCCGGACCCAGGCACTGGTCGACGAGTTCGGGACGTGCTTTGCCGCGGCCGACGAGCTCATCCTGACGAAGATATACGCGGCGTCCGAGCCCGAGATTCCGGGCGTTGACGCGACGCTGATTCAAAAAGCGGTAGAAGCCGCGGGCAAGCCGGAGGTCAGCTACGTGCCGGAACTTGCCGACGTGCCCGACGTGCTGGTCAAGAAGCTGCACAAAGGCGACGTGGTCCTGACTGCGGGAGCAGGCAACATATGCACGATTTGCGACGAACTCTTGGCGAAGCTGTAGCGGGGTGTGCTGCCGAGGTCAGGGCTGATGAGCCTATGGCGCAGCACACCACGTTCCGCATCGGCGGGCCGGCTGACGCCTGGGTTCGCGCCAATGACAAGCAGGCGCTGGTGCGCGTGCTTCAGTTCTGCCGCGCCGCCGGGGTGCGCTGGTGGCTGCTCGGTCGGGGCTCGAACGTGCTCGTATCAGACCAGGGACTGCGCGGCATTGTGATTGGCCTTGGCGGAGAACTGGCCGAGGTCAAGGGGTCAGGGGCCGACACTCGATCCCTCGATCCCTCGATCCCTCGATCCCTTTCCGTTGGGGCCGGTGCTCCCCTCGACGCGGTGGCTACCTTCGCTGAGCAAGAAGGGCTTGCGGGCGTCGAGTTCCTCGCCGGCATACCGGGCACAATCGGCGGCGGGCTGCACTCCAATGCCGGGGCGTTCGGCCGGTCGCTTGG
>CAZQZR010000059.1:4766-18645 GCA_964597845.1 uncultured bacterium
GCACAATCGGCGGCGGGCTGCACTCCAATGCCGGGGCGTTCGGCCGGTCGCTTGGCGATGTCATCTTGAGCGTGACCGCGGTTGACCGTGACGGAAACGAACGAGAACTCACCGGTCCCGAACTGCGCCGCGAATACCGGCGGCCGATGATCGATGATGGCCTAGTCGCCGTAGAGGTGACGATGAAGCTTCACCCGGGTGAGCCGGAGCCAGCCGCGAGAATCCGTGAACAACGCTGGACAAAGCATCCGAAGGAACCATCGGCCGGGTCGTTCTTTCGGAACCCAGAGACCGGGGACCGGGGACGGGGGACGGGGATAGGAGGAAGGATTCCTGCGGGCGAGCTGATTGAGCAGTGCGGGTTGAAGGGCAAGGCGGTAGGTGGAGCGAAGGTGTCGGAGAAGCACGCTAACTTCCTCGTCAACACGGGCGGTGCGCGGTTCGGGGATGTGTACGAACTGGCCCAAATCGTCAAAGCGACCGTCGAGCAGGAGACCGGGATTCTGCTGGAGGAAGAAGTCCAATACCTGCCCGGTCAGGACGGAGTTAGAAGTCAGAAGTCAGAAGGCAGAAGGCAGAAGGCAGAAGGCAGAAGTGGAGAAGCGGATGGCCGTTAGCAGCGAGCGGACAGGGATAGAGGGACAGAGGAATAGAGGGACAAAGTGCTCGGCACTCGATCCCTTGATCTCTTTATCCCTTGGTCTCTTTCTTTCCCGGAGGAGGTAGCATGGCAAAAGCGAGGCGGACCGTAGCGATTGACATCGGCAGCACCAAGGTTGCCTGTGTCGTTGCCGAGACCGACCACGCCGGTAAGACGAGCATCGTCGGGTTCGGCACGGCAGCGCCCGACGGGTTCAAGCAGGGCGTGGTCATCAATCTCGACAAGGCGGCTCAATCGGTCGAGACGGCAATCCGGCAGTGCGAGCAGATGGCGGGCGGGAAATTCCGGACGTATCCGGCCTTCGTCGGCATCTCCGGCGAGCACATCAAGCACCTGAACGGCACAGCGGCGGTGCCGGTACGCAAGCCCTCGCGTGGCATCAGTCCGCGCGACGTGGAGGACGTCATCAAGCAGGCCCAGACCATACGGTTGCCGAACGACGAGCAGATCCTGCACGTGGTCCCGACTCAGTTCATCGTTGACGGCCAGAAGGGCGTCAGGAACCCGCTCGGTCTGTTCGGGGTCAGGCTGGAAGTCGAGGCCCTGCTCATCATCGGAGCAGTGACCGCGGTCGAGAACGTCTACCGGGTCATGGAGCGGCTGGAAATCAAGAACCGCTCGCTGGTTCTCCAGTCAATCGCCAGCCTGTATGGAGTGTGCGACGAAGAAGACAAGGACCTTGGCGTTGTGCTTCTTGACCTGGGCGGAGTAACCGACGTGTCCATCTACCGGGACGGCGAAATCCGGTTTACCAGGCTGCTGCCGGTCGGCTCGGTCAACATCACCAAGGATGTGGTCATCGGCCTGCGCACGACTTTCCCGCAGGCCGAGGAACTGAAACGGAAGTACGGAGCGGCCATGGCCAGCCAGATTGAGAAGGACGAGGCGATATCGGTCGAGGACGCGTCGGGCCGCGGGCCCAAACAGGTATCGCGCCGGCTGCTGGCCTCGGTGATTCAGCCCCGGGCTGAAGAGATCCTGACCCTGGCCGACGCCGAGGTCAGGAAATCAGGCTTTGGCGAGGGGCTGTCGGCCGGTGTAGTTCTGACCGGCGGCGGCGCGGGCTTGAGCGGCATTGACCTCGTGGCAGAGCAGATATTCGGCATGCCGGTCAGGCTCGGCCGACCGGACCGGCTACCGGGGCCGTCGGAGATGTCCAGAGACCCCGGCTTTGCCACGGCCGTCGGCCTGATTCGCTGTGGTGTCGAAGGCAAGGCCGCGAGTCAGTTTCCGGCGCCGGGCTTCTGGTCCGGGGTCGGTGAAGAAGTCAGAAGCTGGTTCTCGTGAGCGAAGAGCGATGAACGAAGAACGAGTAACGACGAACGGAGGCAATAGATGATCGAGCCGGTAAAGGAAGAGAAGAACCTGACCCGAATCGGCGTGTTCGGTGTCGGTGGAGCCGGATGCAACGCGATAAACCACATGATTGACGCGGGGCTTTCCGGAGTCGAGTTGCACGCGGTCAACACCGACCTGCAGGCGCTCGGCATGTCCCTCGCGCCGAACAAGATCCAGATCGGCGCTCAGCTCACCGGTGGCCTGGGATCGGGCGGCGATCCGAACATCGGCCGGCAGGCGGCCGACGAGTCAATTGAGCAACTCCGCGAGGCCCTGACCGGCTTCGACATGGTGTTCGTGGCTGCCGGCGAGGGCGGCGGCACCGGCACCGGAGCGGCGCCGCTCGTGGCCGAGGCCGCCAAGAAGAACGGCGCGCTTGTTGTTGCCGTCGTTACCAAGCCGTTCCAGTTCGAAGGCAGGCTGCGCGACCAGAAGGCGACAAACGGCGTCGAAGCCCTGCGGCCGTACGTTGACACGCTGATTGTGCTACCGAACCAGCGGGTGCTCACCGAGTACGGCCAGAAGCCGTGTTTCGAGGCCTTTCGGTTGGCGGATGAAGTCCTGCTTAACGCGGTGCGCGGCATCTCCGAAGTCGTCATCACCCGCCAGCTCATCAACATCGACTTCGCGGACGTGCGCACGGTCATGTCCGAACGCGGTGGCGCGGTGATGTCGGTCGGGATTGCCTCGGGCGCGGGTCGGGCTTCGGAAGCCGCCCACCGGGCCCTGCAGTCGCCGTTGATTGAGGACGTCGTAGTCGCAAGCGCGCGCAAGATCCTGCTCAACATCTCCGGCGACGACTCGATGACCTTAAGCGAGGTGGACGAGGCGGCGACCACGGTGTTCCACGCGACCAACGGCCAGGCCGACGTGCGCATGGGCGCGGCGCGCAACAAGGGACTGCGCGACAGCATGAAAGTGACGATGATTGCTACCGGCCTGAGCGAGCCGCTGCCCAAGTTCGACGAGGTCAGCGACCTACTGGTTGACATGGAGCTGTTCCCGGCCGCAAGACGCCGCGTCGGCAAAGAAGGCGTGCTGGTAATTGACCGGAACGACCTCGACATACCGACCTTCATAAGGCGGCAGATAGATTAGCCTCCAGGGGCAGCCTAGCCCAGTAGCTGCCCCACAAAATTCCGTACCGGGGTAACGCCTCCACCCCTGCCCGACACGGGGCGGCCGCAAGGCCGCCCCTGTCGTTTCGCGCCCCGCCAGCCGGCGGGGCGCAGGTCGAACGGTCGGGATGCACTCGGACGCCAATCGGCGCTCACACATCGTCACTCGTCAATCCGAAGCGGACGACCTTCGTGGCCGGCGGTTGGAATTTGTCGAGGGCTGCCGGCAGGGAAGGCAGCCCTCGCAGGCGGCAACCGGACCAGGCTAGGTCAGGTTGCGGAACCACCCCACTTGTGCATGCAATCCAGGCACTCCACGTACGCAGCCGGCGTCATCGTGCCGTCGTTCGGGGCCGGGCAGGGTTGTGGATAGGGCGACCCGTCCGGAGTCGGGCCCTCGGCCGGTGCTAGCCATGTGGTCTTGCCCGTGGCTGAGTTCGGACACGGGTCATGGATGTACGTTGCCCGTGTATTCTCGCTCTGACAGCTCGGACACTTCAGTTTCGCCATATCGGTGTTCCTTTCGCTCATTCTCGTTGACGCGGCCGGCTACTCCGAGCCGATTGGCGAGGAGCGACCGGTCGTTGTGCTTTAGCGGCCTTGCTTGCCCGGACGGGCGATGTCGTTACAGAGTCGGTGATGCGGTCCTGCGAGCGGAAAGAACGGCGAGAGCTTATTGCCTCCCACCTCTCTTGTCAACCGAATCCGCGTACAGGTTGCGGGTTACGAGCTATGGGTCACGAGTTGCGAGTGTGCTTGACTTGAGGAAGGACAACACTATGCTGACCATGCTTTGAACACGAGTGACGCAGCATCCCGGCCGGAAAGGCTGGAGGCCTTGCGGCAGAAGCTTGCCGTGGCCACGACGCCAGCCGAGCGCGTCAAGGCCATGCTGCTGCTCGCCGAGCAGCTCTGGCTTTCCGCCCCTGCCGAGGCCGAGCCGCTGCTGGAACAGGTAGTCGCCGGGGCTGCGGTTGCCGGGGAGACAAGAGACGGAGCGCGAGCTGCGTCGATGCTCAGCGAACTGCGGCGGAGAGCCGGAGACCTCGACGCTAGTGCCCGATACGCTGGAATGGTGCTCGATACCGCCAGCAGCACTGGAGACCGGCGAATCCGGGTCAGCGGACTCAACCTCGTGGGCATGGTGCACATGGAACGCGGTGCGTACCAGCAGGCTTTGGAGTGCTTCGAGCAATGCCTCGCGCTCAGCCGGGAGACGGGCTTTGCTGAGGGCGAGCAGTCCGCCTTGAACCAACTCGCCGGGACCTACGGCCTCCAGGGCCAGTCGAGCAAAGCCCTCGAATGCTACCAACGCTGTCTTGAGGCAAGCACCAGGGCCGGAGACACACATGGTCGGGCGATTCACCTGTACAACATCGGCTGGACACTGGAGTCGATGGGCCGGTGGAATGAGGCAACCGAGCACTTCCACCGGGCCATCGCGCTCTGCGAGCAACACGGATTTCGCGACCTGCTGCTCGCTGCGAGAATGGCCCTGGGCGAACTGGCGCTCAAGCGCTCGGACTACGAGAACGCCGCTGTCCACTTCAATGCAGTCATCGCGGTCGAGCGAGAAGGACAGCATCTTGGACGCTTGTTTCGGGAGGCGCTTTCGAACCTGGGCTGGACGCTTTTCCGGGGCGGCGACCTGGCCCGGGCCGAGACGACCATGGACGAAGTCGCGCGATTGAGTGAGAGCGCGGGTGACCGGGCCCTGCTCGCCACTATTGGCTGGCGCCGGGCCGAACTGGCGCTGGCCCGGGGCCGGCTCGACGCGGCCGAAGAACTGCTGGCGCAGGCTGAGCGCCATGCGGCCGAACTGGGATTGCGGATGGAACAGGGCGAGGCGCTGCGCGTCAGAGCGCTCTTATCTGCGGCTCGCGCCGAACCGACCGCGGCCCTCGAATTACTCACTCGGGCCGAGTCCACACTCGAGGGTCTTGGCGACACCTTTGAACTCGCCCAGACCCGGCTGCAGCGCGGCCGCCTGCTCCTCGAACTCGCGCGGTCGGACGAAGCCCTGCCCCTGCTGCGGACTGCGGCCCGGACCTTCCGACGACTCTCGGTCGTGGCGGAGGCCGAAGAAGCGGGGCGGCTGCTGTACCGGCTCGAAATGCGGACCGACCGCGACACCGCGCTGCTCCAGGGCCTGCTCGGCACGGTCGCTCTTGAGCTTGCCCCCGAACCCTTTGTCGAACGCGCGCTGGTGCTGCTCTGCGACAACCTCAAATTCGAGCAGGGCGCGATACTGGTGAACGGCCGGCCGGTTGCGCTCAAAGGCAAGCCGGACCTTGCTCGGATTCCGCGCCGCCGCGCGACCGCGTCCCAGACCGACCTCGCCACGTTCCTGCCGGTCAGGCAGGAACGCCGGCTCCTCGGCCTCGTCTTTCTCGAGCGCCGGTTACCCCTGGCGACCAGGCTCGAGCCCGGCCTGCTCGAACTCGTGTCCCGCATGCTCGCACCCTCGCTGAAGAAGCTGGGAGAACTCAAGGCCATCCAAACCCGCCGCGCCCCGAAGATTCCCGGCCTGCGCTATCGGGGCGTCGTGGGTCGCAACCGCGAAGTGCTCGAAACGCTCGCACTCATCCCCCGAGTTGCCGGCACTCTCGTGCCAGTGCTGGTCAGCGGCGAGAGCGGCACGGGCAAAGAACTCATCGCCCGCGCGCTGCACGAATCGGGCTCGCGCTCGGAGGGGCCGTTTGTCACTGTTAACTGCGCCGCGGTGCCGGAAGCCCTGCTTGAAGCCGAGTTCTTCGGGGTCGAGAAAGGCGCGGCTACCGGGGTGGTGGCGCGCCCGGGCAAGTTTGAACTGGCGCACACCGGCACCATCTTTCTCGACGAAATCGGGGACATGAGTATGGACCTGCAGGCAAGATTGCTTCGGGCTATCGAAGACAAGACCATAACGCGCGTCGGGGGAGGCGTTGCGACCGTGGTTGACGTGCGAATCGTGGCCGCCACGAACATGGACCTGGCCCTGCGCGAAAGCCAGGGCCTGTTCCGGCGCGACCTCCTGTACCGGCTCAACACGGTCCAACTCAGCCTGCCGCCGCTGCGCCGCCGGCGTGAGGACATCCCTGCGCTCACCAGCTACTTCATCACCCGCACCAGCCAGCAATACATCCGCGCCGTCATTCGGGCGAGCAACGATGCCCTGGTCCTGCTTGTGAAATACGGCTGGCCCGGTAACATCCGGCAACTCCAGCACGCAATCGAACGGGCCGTGATACTTGCTTCCGGCGACACGATCGAGATCGCCGACCTGCCGCCAGAACTCAGGCCCGCCCGGCCGGCAGAGGCGGCGTCGCCTGTCCCGCTCACGCGCGGCGAGCGGCTCAAGGCCGCGGCTGACGCGGAACGCACGGTGCTCATCGATGCCCTCACTCGTGCACACGGCTCCGCCCCCAAAGCTGCCGAACTCGCCGGGTACAGCCGAGCCCAGTTCTACCGCCTGCTCCACAAGCACCACATCAACCCCCAAGACTAGTCAGGCTTCAGTCTCACTCACTAGGGTGTCCGTCTCATGGATGAGACTCGGCTGAAAAGCAGCATAAAGCACAGCCCGACATGAAGTTACGTTCGGGGTAGCTCAGATTCGACTGTCTCATGGATGAGACTCAGCCGACGCTGCCGCGCGGGCTGTTGTAGCTAAGTAGTTAAGTTACCGCATCTTACGAATCAGACGAAGCGTGGCACGGCGATTGCACATGTCGAGATTGGATGAAGAGAATACACTCAACGGTTCAGGCCGAGCCTACACCCGTGGGCGAAGGCATGCGCGACAGGCAGGGCTGCGCGGTTTCTGGTGGGAAAGGTCCCGAACGAGCATCCTGTAAGCAGAAGAACAAAGGGGTGCGGACTTCGGGATATGCTGGATCAGCATTTACTTATGGGATGAAGTTCCGCACCCCGATAGAATGGACACAGAAGATTAACTCCCCGCCGGGCGAATGTCAAGATAGAGCGGGGTGGAAGGAAGACGGCAAATACTGCATGCCGGTGCTAGTGATGAACGACGTAGACGTGGCCGCGAGAGCCAGGGAACTCGGCTACCGGGTTCCGCTTGGCATTGCGTTGCTGCCCGGGAACTTCTTGACCGCGGGCAGCGCGGCCGAACTCCGCTTTCACGAGGCCGTACCAAGCGTGCGCTCCGCCTGGCGGAGCGTCGGGCTGATTGACGTGGGTCTGGACCGGCGGCTCAGGCAGTCCCCGAATCAGGACTCCGCTTCGCCCGACCAGCCGGTTCCGCTCACGGTCTTCTTCGGCGCCGGACTGCTCCAAGGCGGCGCCGGGCTGGTGACGCTCGCACTCGGCATGGTCGCCGCGGTTCTCACCGAGCGCCCCGGCACCGGCGTCGACCCCAGGGATGTTCGATTCGATGCGATTGTCGAACGCCCGGGCCAGAATGGCTGCGCCTGTCTTGAATACCACGGCGATGCCTATGAGCTTGTCGCGCTGGCCCGGCCGGTGCGGGAAATCTGGGCCGGCCGGCAGACTATTGACGACGTTTAAGATGGCGACACCTTCCCCTCGGCCCGGTTGTCCATCACCTGTAGCTAGCCTCCTTTTGACCGATGACCGAGCCTGGAGCAGCGGGGTGCGAGTTGTGGAAGCGCGAGCAAGACCGGCTGTGCTCAAAGGGGATTCGCACCCCGCAGGATTCCGCGAATGACCGGAGGCTGGCCGCCCTGATTGTGCAAGAGGACATCGTGACAGTGAGCGGAACCAGGCGGCAGCACCCGGATACCGACGGCCCCTGGCCGCCCATTCTCATCGCCCGGCGCAGACAGTGGCTTGCGACCCTCGGGAAAGGCGCGGCTGTCCGGGACCGTTTCGCGCTTCGGGACAAGACGGCCATTGCCAGACTCAGACCCTCGGACGTGACAAACAGACCCGCGCTCGAACTGGAGTTGGACGACTTTATCCGGCGCGTGAATGCGATGTCGGTTATGCTCAAAGGCGTACCTCCGCCGGTCCCGGTTGAAGTCGAGCCCCGGCCTGGCAAAGGCCCGCGCGCCTTCTACGGCGGCGCCCTCCTCCTCGCGCCCGGTGTCGCCGAGCCGCCGGACGACGACGCTTGGGGCCATGGCCCGGGAAGCCTCAAAGATGTCCTGCAAGGGTCTCGACCATGACAACAATCGACCGGGTTAGTCGTGAAGGCAGGCCACGAGCGAACAACCCCGTGCATGGGCATACCCTTGTGGGCGGGCAAGAGCGGACGACAGTGAATCTGCAACATAAGGAGGCTATATGGCCAAGTTCGTAGTCTACAAAGACCACCACACCGAGTACCGCTAGCGGTTACTCGCTGACAACAACAAGACGATTGCCGACTCAGGTGAAGGGTACGGCAACAAGCAGGACTGCAACCATGGCATATCGCTGGTCAAGTCTCAGGCTCCGTATGCTCAGGTGGAGGACCAGACCTAGCCAACAGGAACGCTGGCCGGGATACACTCTCGAAGAGCCAGCGCATTTACGTTATCAGTCGAACGTCTGGCATGACTGCCGTGAGACTCGAATCCAACGCGTCCTTGATGATGGGCGAGAAAGATGACGCTGAGACCGTCGGCGCTGACTTCAGGAAAGGAAGGACGAAATGAGCGAATCCGTGTACGTGTTTGTCGACAACTCCAACGTGTGGATAGAAGGCAAGAAAGCATCCGGTCGCAGTCGGAAGCCGCCTGTTCCATCTAACTACTACTACCGGATTGAATACGGCCGATTGCTCGCCCATGTCTTGGGCACACGCGCCCCTGGCGATATTCCCCGGCTCTATGGGTCGGAACCACCGCCAAATGACTCCGTTTGGGACATCATTCGGTCCAGGGGGTTCGATGTGGTGGTTTTTCGACGGAACATCTTCAATAAGGAGAAGGGCGTGGACATGCAGATGGGGATCGACATAACCAAGCTCATTATCACAACCTCGCCGCCCGCCACCATCGCCATTGTTGCCGGCGACGCAGACTTCGTCCCGGTCGTCGAGGAGGCACAGCGCTCGGGATGGAGAGTTGAGGTGTGGTACTGGTCTAATGCCGCCGGCGACCTCAAGGCCAAGGCAGACCGTTTCGTCGATCTCGACCCAGACGTCGACATGGTCGGCTTCGAGGAGAGATAGCGGAGTGACCGTATCACAGAACCAGGAGGAATGATGACCCACAAACAGACCGCATCGACGACAGTGTTTCTCGTGGTAGCATTCATCGTGCTGCTGGCCGGCATCAGCAATGCCGAGACCGTGGACAGCACATACTACAATGGCAAGCTGTACTACGTTGATGTTCTGACATCCTGCGCAGGCTCCGAAGTCTGGCTGCGCGTGAAACCCGAAATGTGCAACCTCGGTGACGTGCGTGTCATGGAGGTTAAGGCATACGCTGCCCCGCCCAGCGCCGTAAGCTACGTATGCCGCGCTAAGGTATACGTCAATGCTGGTCGGACATTGATGGGCTGTGGCTCGGTAATAGGAACCGGCCTCTGCGTGGCGGGAATCATACCATCGGGTGGCGCAACGTTGGCAGTCTGTAGCGTCTCTCTGCCTTACGCGGAGATAACCGGCCTGCGGGATTGCGTCCGTGGGATTGCGGGAATTGTCGCCAACTTCATCGGCAGGCAGAAACAGTACGAGGAAGTGTCGTTGCTTGCCGCCGCGAGTTCGGCTGACCTCTCGTGGCTCATCAGCGCCGCGATAGACAAGGCCTGCACCGACGCCGACATCCACTACTCTGACGAAGGACATGAGTGACCTTCGCATTTGACATGGCGTGATTGGACGTCTAGCATGTTGGCGATGAACTCAGGATCGCGTCGTCTGCAGGAACCCGACCGAACGTCTGCCTCCGCAATCCTGACTTGGTTGCCGAAGAATGAATGACCTCCTGAACATAAGAGCCCCACTCTGGATATTCCGAGTCACCGCAGCATTGAACCTAGGAGGTGTCGCGTGAACGAAGAAGCGCGGCCGTACAAGAGCATTCCGGTCGAGAATCTACTCGTCGACCTCACCAACCCCCGCCATGACCCGGCGGCCAATCAGCAACTTGCTCTGGCCACGATTGCGCGGGACCAAGGGCCGAAGCTCGTGCGTCTAGCGGAGAGCATTCTGGAACGCGGACTGAATAGAACAGAACTGCCCATTGTAACGCCTGCAGGCCAAGGCGAGCAGTACACTGTCCTCGAAGGCAACAGGCGCATCGCAGCACTCAAACTGCTCTCGATCCGAAGTCTGTCCGCGTTAATCGGTTTGCCCCACAGCCTTGCGTCGCAGTACGCGAGGCTGCATGACCGGGCGACGTCACTGCCAGCCGCAGTCGACTGCGTGGTCATGTCGCGCGAAGACGCCGAGCATTGGATTAGAATCAGGCACACGGGCGATAACGGGGGGATTGGAGTGATTCCGTGGGACGGCAAGGCCAAACATCGCTTCAGAGGCCTATCGACATCTCCGGCCCTGCAGGCCATCGACCTCGTCGTGCAGGCGGGCTATCTGGATGACGCCGCAACCAGCAAGATCGCGATTACCAACATCGAGCGAGTCTTGAATACCCCCGAAGCTCGCAGACTGATTGGGGTCGATGTCAAGAAGCGGCAACTGATCTTGCTGCCGCCCGAGGACAAGGCATTGGGGCGACTTGCTCTCATTGTCGCCGATGTACTCAGCCGTGCCATCAAGGTCACAGATCTTGACAGCAAGGTGCAACGCGTCGCATACGCACGCGACATCGCGCACAGGGAGTTGCCGAAGTCACCGGGAGACGGCACTCCCCGTGGTGGGACCTCGTCTACTGAGAGTACCCGCTCCCCAGCCAAGCAGGCTCGGCGCGTACCCACCGAGCGGGACACTTTGATACCGAAGCAACTCAAGCTCGAGATCAAGAAACCTAGGATAAACAGTATCTACTTTGAACTCATGGCGCTCCCGCTGCAGAGATTCGTGAATTCCGGGGCCGTCATGCTGCGGGTCTTTGTGGAGATGAGCTTGGACGACTACGCTCATCGTAACTCTATCCCACTGACGGTCAGACTGAAGCGACCCACTCTGGCCGGAGAGAAGACTGTCACGAAAGACATGAGTCTGCGTGAGAAGATGCGTACGGTCGCCGACCACATGGAGAAGACAGGCGTGTGCGACAAGAGTCCATTGCTCGGCATCAGGACGATTGCGAACAACAAGTATCACGTCCTGTCTGTAGATGGCTGGAATGCGTACGTTCACAACAGCAGCTATCACCCTGAGGCTGCAGAACTCAAGCACACTTGGGACAACATCCAGACATTCGTTGAACTCCTTTGGGCCAAGTCATGAGAGCGCTGCTTCGTGCCACCACAACACGGTTTCACTAGCCCTCTCAGATACCCCGGGGGCAAGGGCGCGCTCGCCAATTTCGTGAAGCTTGTCGTTATCCGAAACGGTCTCCGCGATGGCCACTATGCCGAGCCTTACGCCGGAGGGGCTGGCATCGCCTGGCCGCTCTTATTCGGAGAGTACTCCCGCCATGTGCACATCAACGACCTGAGCATTCAGGTCTACTCGTTCTGGCGCGCGGTGCTCGACCATACGGAGAGTTTGTGTCGACTGATCAGCGACACGCACGTCTCGATGGCCACATGGAACCGTCAGAGGAACGTGCATGACAACCCGGGTTCATTTTCACTCCTGGAGGTTGGGTTCAGTACGTTCTTCCTCAATAGGACAAACCGCTCGGGCATACTCACCGGCGGGGTCATCGGCGGCAAGCGGCAGCAGGGCGTTTGGAAACTCGATGCCAGGTTCAACAAACGTGACCTGATAGCTCGAATAGTGAAGATAGCGCGCTATAGGGACCGCATCAGCCTCCACAACATGGATGCCTTGGCCTTCATGCGGACAGTCCTCCCACGGCTGCCACACCGTTCGTTGGTCTACCTCGACCCGCCCTACTTCGGCAAGGGCAAAGGTCTCTACGAGAATCGCTACCGTCCTGAGGACCACAAGGAAGTCGCTGAGGCCGTCACGCGACGTCTGAGCCTGCCGTGGATAGTCTCCTATGACACGGACCGGGAAATCGCTCACCTCTACAAGGGACACCGCGCTCGCCGCTACGACCTAAGTTACAGCGCGCAGTCGCGGTATGCGGGTTCCGAGACCATGTTCTTCAGCCCGGGTTTGACCTTGCCGAGGGTGGCACACCCGGCCTTTGTCACGACGACCGATGTTGCACGCACCGCTACGTATTCGTCATGAAGGGCATGGGCGCTACGATGTCCGCACTGACGTCCCAGCCCCGACCAGCCTTGACGCAATGCGTGCAATGTGGTAGGTATGCCACGGCGTTCCAAATGTCCCCATGCTCTTCAGACTAGGAAGGAATCAATGACCACACCGGACCCTCGAGGCATCTACTTCGATTCCAGGTACTTTGACCAGCGTCCGCAGACCGAGTACGTCTGTTGGCTTGACGTCATGGGCTCCGGCAACCAGATGCAGCGGTCGCTGCCCATCTCTGCCAACTTCATCTACAAACTGCATTGCGCCATCTTGGAGGCGGCCGATGACCTGCCGAGCAAGGATGGAATCGACCTTTACCCGGTCATGGACGGCGCGTACATAACTTCCGCGAGGCGCGGACCATTGCAGAGCATCATCAATCAGACCATGCGCAGAGTCGTCTACACCTTCGTAAACGAGCTCAAACCGTACCACCAATTCCTCGTGCGCGGCGCTGTAGCATACGGCCCGGTCTTCCACGGTCACCAGTTGGATACGCGAACCACTCGAGTCCTAGCTACGCACGAGCGCATCAGAGACAGCATACTCCTGGGTCTGCCGATAGCGGAAGCTTACAAGGCGGAGAGCGACGCGCCGCCGTTTGGCATCGCCGCTCACAGTTCGGCTCGCGCTTTCGCACCAGAAGGTGACCGGCCATTCCGGTTCATCTGGCTTGACTGGTACAGGTCGGCGACACCGCCCGTCGATACGGAGGAGCTTCTGTCCAAACTAGGGGCCTATTTCGAATGGCAGGACAAACACTACAACATGACCGGCTACAAGCCCGAGGCCATCACTCGGCACCGACGGCTGGCTGAAGAGTATTTCACCGCGAGCAGCTACGATGACGACTCGCAACAGCCACAGCCACCCGTGGAGGAACAGCCGTCTACGACTACGACCTAGGCCAGGGTCTTGGTCTTGCACCCCCGAGAGAAACGGGGCACGACTTGCCCAGCCCCGTAGCATGCTCTGGTTCACCGGAAAGCGGGAGGGTCGGAAGCAAGCGACCCCGGTTGGCCTCGAAGACCCGTGAGCCGACAACCGACTTCTCGACCGCCTGATTCCGCCAGACCGCTCGCTGCCGCGACGGCAGCGTCGACGACTCCCGTCCTGAGGCCTTGACCCGGGACCCGAGCCGGGATTGCGGCGCTCATTTGAGCCCTGACTTCAGCACTTAGCCGCGAATTCGGCCGGCAACTGGCTGCCGAACTCAACTCGCGACTGAAAGCGTAAACGAGAGTGCGAGTCGCGGCGCGACTCGTGACGCAACTGACCGCCGAACTCAAATCCGAACTCGCTGCCGCGCTGAATGTCTAAGTTACTGCGCTATTAGCTGTTGCACTGACTTCTCCCGTCGCCGCGCAACTGAAACCCAAGCTAAATCGTTGATTCAGAAGCACATTCATCGCCGCGTTCGTCGCGGAACTGTATCGCGGATTGA
The DNA here is from genome assembly GCA_964597845.1 of uncultured bacterium. GTDB lineage: Bacteria > Hydrothermota > Tepidihabitantia > Tepidihabitantales > Tepidihabitantaceae > UBA2258. The sequence goes on from CAZQZR010000059.1 coordinate 18,578, forward strand.
CTCCGGGAGTGACTCCCATATGCGCTAACTTAAGGCGTTGACAATGCGGCCGAAGGTCTTAGAATTGA
>CAZQZR010000060.1:0-7654 GCA_964597845.1 uncultured bacterium
ACGGCGTCTTTCCTAACCAACTGAAACTATTCGACTTATAACCGGACAGTAGTGGATGCCGACCAACACATGGTCTGACCGCGTTACGTCGTAGCCGACGGAGAAGACACGTCGCGTCGGGTTCGGGTTCACCGACAGAGAGCTGTGGCGCGGAAACTCCATCCAAGGCTCAGTGACGCTCACCGCATCCCCAATCCGCTGGGCGCTCAAACCAACACTATCGCCTGCGTATGAACGTCCCCACACGACGATCGCGCCGCCGCGCGCATCAGTAGCCACACTGGGGCTTGACTGCCGGCCACTGTCTACGGCGACACCGAAGCCGGAGGCACCCCACAGAAGCTGCCCCGCAGAATCTACCCGCTGAGCGTAGACGTCCCAACTCGCGGTCGAGTCCGAATACATCGGCCACGCCACGATGACGCCCGTCCTGCCATCCCCGATAGCAGCTACTGCCTGCTCCTGGCTTGAGTTGACGCTGCCGACTACCACGCCCAGGCTGTCCCAGCGCCTATTGCCTGCAGTATCGAGCAGTTGTACATACACGTCAAACACGCCCGCCCGTCTCTCGCACCAGACCGCATACGTACCGCTGGCACCCGCATCACAGCCTCTGACCCACCCCCAGATGAAACCTGCACCTGCGGAAACCAACCTTCCGTCCGCTCCCCACATGGTGTCTCCTCCCGAATTCAGGAGCTGCGCCCGAATCCGCCCGCCCATTCCGCCCAGTATGACGAACCGGCCGCCCACAGGAACGATGTCAGTCGGGCTGTAGCCTGAACTAAGATACTGGATGCCTTGTTCCGCCCACATGACGTGCCCCGCGCTGTCAACCCGTTGCGCAAAGGGCCTGCACTGAGATGGCTCTCTTGTTACCCACGCGAAGCAGGCACCGCCGCTGCCGTCGGGGCACATTGTCGGCTGATACACATCGAGGGTGTCGGCCGCAACCAGAACGCCTGTGCTTCCCCAGCACGAGCGCCCAAGGCTATCGAGTCGCTGGACGCGTAGTGTGTCGAGGTCGTTGGGCACTGATTCGCTCGGGGTCACGACCCAACCGACCAGAACACCGCCGCGTCCGTCGGATACCGCGGAGACCGCGTAATCCTGGGGCTGATTTGAGCCAGCCACTACTACCCCGCTGGCCCCCCATCGGACCCGACCGAGTGAGTCCACGCGCTGAGCAGTCACTTGTATGACGTACGGACCGGCGAAAGCGTCTTTCCATACTGCGATCAACCCGCCCACACCATCCGGGACTGCCGAGAACTGCTGAGGCGACCACGTATTCCCCCTCAGGAAGACGCCGTCCTCCTGCCAGACCCTGTTTCCGTCTCGGTCAACGTGCTGAGCCCACACGCTCTCGTGGTTACCTCTCGTGTCCGCCCAGACTGCGAGAATGCCTCCAGTTCCGTCGGGCGCGACCGCCTGGCCGACAGACCAAGTGCTGTCGCAGATGACCACGCCGCCCTCTTGCCAGAATACGCGGCCTTGGGCCGAGAGGGAGCCGGCGCTCAGTGTGACGGCAATCAGGAGCATGGCGGAAGTCGGGGACGGCATGCGAAGTCCCATGCGCGTCGAGCGCGACCGGGCGTCAGTCCTCATCGCCTGTGAACATAGCCGGGCCGGGGCTGAAGTCAAGAGTGTGAGGCCGGTGGCGCAACGGGGTTCGACCACGCCTCCGGAAAGGCGGGAGCGGCGCTCCCGCACTCCAAAGAGGCTCTGCCTGACGCTCACCGGCGGCGAGCGATGATGAGGAATGTGGCGGCCGAGTCGCGGGCGTGTAGCACCATCAGCATCAGCTCCCAGAGGAAACTCGCGAGGTAGAGCGGGACGAAGAAGTTGAAGTAGTGGGATTGGTAGTAGTTGACGACTTCCTGCTCGACCGTGAAGCTGTGTTCCCGAAGCAGTCGCCGGAACGCCAGACAGACTCAGTCCTGTTGGACTCTGTCCGTCGGTCCCGCCCGTCCTCACTTGAGCACCAGAGCGCTTGACCGCCGGAGCACTCCACCCTAGTTCGACAGCACGACCTTGCGGCAAAGGTGCGTCCCGCCCGCATTCAGTCGCACGAAGTAGACGCCCGGCGTAAGGCGCGAGACGTCGTTAGGACCGGAGTTGAGCAACATGACCTGGCGACCGGTCATGTCGAAGAGAGAGTGGTGAAGAGCGAGTTGAGAAGGCGGAAGGTGCAGGACGCCGCGGACGATGGTCGTTCCGACGTTCATCATTCCTCGTCCATCGCTCATTGTCTCCTCGACGCCGGTGGGCGTGATGTTCCGCCGGAGAAAGACCGACCCGTAGTAGTCACACATTATCATGTCGAGGTCTCCGTCGCCGTCCCAGTCCGTGAAGTTGACGCGGGGCGGGTTCCCGTTGAGGTAGCTACTCGAGTCGGGCTGGACCAGGTTGATGAATGTGTTGAAGACCGGGTTCGTGTCGGTGCCGACGTTGGCGTAGAGGCGCACCGAGCTGTACCACTCGCCGAGCACCAGGTCCCTTCGTCCGTCGTTGTCGAGGTCAAGAAGCAGGGGTACGCAGCGGTAGTTGTTGAACTGACTGCCGTTGTGCACCACCGGCGTCGAGTCGCCGAAGACCGGCACGGAGTCGGTCCCTTCGTTCAGGTAGACGTAGACATTGCACGGTGCGCCGATGCCTTCTTGGCCCGCTAGCAGGTCTTTGCGGCCGTCCCGGTTCCAGTCGACTATCGCCGGCCACGAGTTGTTGTTGGTCACGATGTCGGCGCCATGGGCTTGAATCCGGCCGGCATTGGTCAGGGTGCTGTCTTCCTTTCTGAGGAAGACGGTGTAGTATCCGAGGCGCTCGCCGGTGACCAGGTCGAGCCGCCCGTCGTTGTTCCAGTCGCACACGGCGACCGTCGCGCCCTGGCATCAGCCGGAGCTCAGGGATATGTCCGAGCCGTCGGCCTGCAGATAGACGGAGTCGCCGAACACCGGCGCGAAGTTCTCGCCGACGTTCTCGTAGAACCTGACCCTCCCACTGTTGAACTGACCGAGCAGAAGGTCCTGTTTCCCGTCGCCGTTCCAGTCAACGACAAACGGCGAGGCGTTGCCTCCGTAGCCGACGTTGATGGCACTGCCGTTGGCCTCAATCGCGACCGGCGCATCGAACACCGGCGTCTGAGCGAAGGTGGCGGCCGCAAGCAGAGCAAGCAGAACTGACAGTTTCATATTCATGGTAGCCTCCGAGAAGTAGTACCCGAAACCGGCGGCGAAGTCAAGCATGCGTCCGTCCGTACTTCACAGACCGCGAGCAATAGGGTCGCTGTCGGTTCTCCGAGGGATTCCACGGACACAACACGCCGGGCATTCCGAAGCGCGCGCGCACCGGACCTCATCGCCTGTGAACATAGCCGAGCCGGGGCGGAAGTCAAGAGTGTGAGGCCGGTGGCGCAACGGGGTTCGACCACGCCTCCGGAAAGGCGGGAGCTATCGCTCCCGCACTCCAAAGAGGCTTCGCCTCCGGGCGGCGGCGTTTGACGGGCGCTGGTTCAGGCGTAGAATGAGACCATGAAAGAGAAGCTGCCCGAGATTGGCAAGATATCCCAGCAGGTGTTCGAGGAGCTGATTTACCCTCGACTTGGCGCGAAGAGCCAGAACGTGCTGGTCGGCCCGATGCACGGTGTTGACACGGGCATTGTCCGCGTCGGGAACCGGGCGCTGGCCATAACCACCGACCCGGTGTTCATCGTCCCGGAATACGGATGGGAGCGGGCCGCGTGGTTCGCCATCCACATCCTGCTTTCGGACGTCGTGACCAGTGGGCTTGCGCCGAAGTACCTCGCCATTGACTTCAACCTGCCGATGCAGATTACCGAGCGGCAGCTCGAGATCGTCTGGAAGACCATCCACAGTGAGTGCCGGTATTACGGAGTTTCGGTCGTCACCGGCCACACGGCCCGGTACGAGAATTGTGGCTACCCGATGGTCGGCGGCGCGACCGTGATTGCCGAGGGCGGACTTTCGGACTACGTTGCGCCCCGGTTCGTGCGGCCCGGCGACAGCATTATCGTTACCAAGGGGCCGGCAATCGAAGCGTCGGGCATCCTTGCCGCGATGTTCCCCGACCGGCTGGCCGCGGAGTTCGGCCCGGAGTTTGCCCGCAAGGCCGAGAAGCTCTTCTGGCAGATGTCCGTGGTCGAGGATGCGCTCGCCGTTGTCAGTGCCGGGGTGCGAGAGAAGGGCGTTACGGCCATGCACGACGCGACCGAGTGCGGGCTGTGGGGCGGGCTCTATGAGATGGCCCAGGCCGGCGGATTCGGCGTGCGGGTTGTCAAGGAGCGAATTCCGGTGATGCCATGCGTCCGGGAGATCTGCGACCTGTACGGAATCGACCCGTACAAGTCAATCAGTGAAGGTACGCTCATCGTGATGTGCCGGCCGAACAAGACCAATCACGTTCTTGCCGCGCTGCGGAGGCGACACATTCCGTGCGCGGCAATCGGCGAGGTCACCCGTAGGAAGAGAGTGATCGTCGAGAACGACCGTGAGACTCCGCTCGTCCACCCGATCGTGGACCCGTTCTGGGCGGCGTACTTTGGCGCCATCAAGGCGAAATGACCAAGTGGAAATGAAGAATGATGAGTGAGGAACGCAGGCTGGCAGAGGCGGTGGCGCTGCTGGAGGGTTGTCGGGAATTCGCCGCGCTGGTGCCGGAGGTGCGGGTGAACATTGTGTACGCGCCCGAGGGTGCGGAAAGCCCGGACCAGGTGCTCGGTGTCGATGGCCGGATTACGGTAGTTGCTGGTAAGCCCAAGGCTTCGGGGCCGATCAGGCCGGGTGTCTCGGACCACATGGCGCGACTCGTCGTCGAGACGCACAAGTTTGACCCGACCATCCGCGCCGGGATCGATTTCCGCTGGAACGAAGCGATATTCGAGTATGTGCAGGGCTACTGCGCCGCGAACGGACTGGCACTTGGCTGCATTGATCGGACGGTCGAGCCCAAAGAATTGATTGGCAAAGACAAGGGCTCGATTCCGTGGAAGGTGAAGCACCTGGTCGAGGCGTGCGGCAAGGTGCCGCCGGTCTTCTACGAATCACGGGGCTGGGGTAAAGAGCCGCTTTTCTTTCTTGTCGGCCCGGATCCGGCCGAGGTGGCGACGCGGGCGGTTGATATTGCGAAAGGACTGGCATCATGGGCAAAGTAGGGCCGCGAAAGCTGGCCGCGGTCTGCTATGACCACATCGGCGGCGCGCTTGGGGAGAGCCTGTACGACGTACTGGTCCGCAAAGCCTGGGTCAAGGGCGACAGCGGCGAACTGCGAGTGACGGTGAAGGGGCGTCGGGAACTGGCCGCACTGGGAGTTTCCGTGGACCAGCTCGATTCCGGCGCGCGGAAACCGGTTAATGCCTGCGTGGAGCGACACGCCGGCATGTTCTACGCGCACATCGGTTCGCATCTCGGTTCGCTCCTAGCTGCGGCGCTTGTCGAACGAGGCTGGCTCGAGCGGTCCGGCCGAGAGTTCCACGTCACTCCTTCCGGCCGGCGTGGGTTTCGCCGGCTCGGTGTGAAGTTGTCCAGCTCGCGTTCGCTTGGGCAGTAGTTCAAGATACAAGTGAGCAGGCTGCGCCGGTTCGGCGCGGTGGCACCTATCTTGGTCCATCCTGCGGCATGGCAGGCACGAACCCTACGGTTCCATATTCGATGGATACGAAGTCGGCTGTCACCCGCTTCATCATGGGCTTTGCCTTGACGGCGTGGTTTCCGGTCGGGATCTGGTCATGGCACCAGACACAGAGGTGAAGGCCGGATGCGGTCCTCGATCGGCCGGCTTCAGGCGGGAGCCGAATGGCAAGGGAACCATGGCTGTACCCAAGTAGTAGTCTGCTGAGCGGGAGGGAGAAATGGTGGACACCTTGTATTCCCCGCATTCGGCAACAATCACCGGGATGTCCCAGCCCTCAAGGTGGACCGTACATATGCCCGCATTGATGCAGTACTTGTGCCGTCCACTCATCGTGTGCTGCTACCTCAATGCAGCACAGTGACCCTTCGGACACGCGCACCGGGCGACTCGTCGCCCCTCACGAAGTACACGCCCGTTGCCAACCGGCTGACGTCATTAGCGCCTGGCTTCAGGTCGAGCACTTTGCGGCCGTCAACAGAGAGCAGAGAAGAGCGATGCATGAGGAGTGAGGATGGAAGGAGCAGAATGCCACGTGCAACCGTCGGGATGGCATTCGTCGTTTGTACTTCGGACATCGGCGTTTCCCGGGTTCCGGTGCCGACGAATTCGACTATCTGCAGTCCGGACCAGTAGTCTGCCACATACGCATAGCTCCCGGCAGCCGCCACGCCAAAGGCATAACCCGGCGTGTCGTAGTAGCCGGCTTCGCGCGGGTGCCGAGGGTCCGAGACATCAATCACGCGCAGCCCGGGGTCACCGTCCGCCACATAGACTAGGTTCCCGGCAACCGAGAGGCCGCGGGTGGAACCCGGTGTGTCATAGTGCCCGACTTCCTGCGGGTCTTGCGGGTTTGAGATGTCGATAACGCGCAGCCCGGACCAGTAGTCCGAGACGTACGCATGGCTCCCGGCAACCACCACGCCACTGGCTGAACCCGGTGTGTCATAGTGCCCGACTTCCTGCGGGTCCTGTGGGTTTGAGACGTCGATAACGCGCAGCCCGGAATCCATGTCCGCCACATAGACATAGTCTCCGGCAACAGTTACGCCCAAGGCAGAACCCGGAGTGTCATAGTACCCGACTTCCTGCGGATTCTGGGAGTTCGAGATATCGATTACTCGCAGCCCGGGATTCCGGTCTGCAACATAAGCATAGTCCCCGGCAACTGCCACGAAACTGGCATAGCCCGGCGTGTCACAGTGTCCGATTTCCTGTGGGTTCTGTGGGTCCGAGACGTCAATCACGCGCAGCCCGGAATCCTCATCCGCCACATAGGCATAGTCTCCGGCAACAGCTACGCCCAAGGCAGAACCCGGCGTGTCATAGTACCCGACCTCCTGCGGATTCTGTGAGCTTGAGATATCGATTACTCGCAGCCCGGGATTACCGTCCACCGAATAGGCGTAGCTTCCGGCAACCGACAGGCCACGGGTAGGACCCGGTACGTCATAGTGCCCGACTTCCTGTGGGTTCTGTGGGTCTGAGACATCGATAACGCGCAATCCGGCGCCGCCGTATGCCACATAGGCGCAGTTCCCGGCTACCACCACGCCGTTGGCAGAGTGCGGGGTGTAGTGGTACCCGACTTCCTGCGGGTTCTGCGGGTCCGAGACGTCAATCACGCGCAGCCCGGAATTGTAGTCCGCCACATACGCGTAGTTCCCGACGACCGCCACGCCGCTGGCTTGGCCCGGGGTGTCGCAGTGCCCGACTTCTTGTGGGCTCTGCGGATCCGATACGTCAATCACGCGCAGCCCGGAATTATAGTCCGCCACATAGGCGTAGTTCCCGACAACCGCCACGCCGCTGGCTTGGCCCGGGGTATCGTAGTACCCGACTTCCTGCGGGTTCTGCGGGTCCGAGACGTCAATTACGCGCAGCCCGGAATCATAGTCCGCCACATAGGCATAGTTCCCGACAACCGCCACGCCTCTGGCGTAACTCGGCGTGTCGTAGTACCCGACTTCCTGCGGGTTCTGCGGGTCCGAGACGTCAATTACGCGCA
>CAZQZR010000060.1:7754-18634 GCA_964597845.1 uncultured bacterium
GCCCGGAATCATAGTCCGCTACATAGGCGTAGTTCCCGACAACCGCTACGTCAAAGGCAAAGCCCGGGGTGCCGAGCCGGCCGAGCAGCGTCGGGCTTCCCGGGACCGAAACATCCCAGATTTCAAGGCCCGCCTGGCAAGCCGCGATGTAGAGCCGATTCGCCTGAGGGCAGAGACCGTAGACCACGCCAAGCGTATGGATTGCTTCCGACAGCTTGAGCGGGTTTGACGAGTCGCTCACGTCCAGCACGTAGACCCCGCCGCCCGAGCCGCAGAAGGCCAAGTCTCGGGCCGAGTCCAGCGCCTGTGCATACGAAAGCCCGAACGGCCAGTTGCCGACCAGGAGGCAATTCGACGAATCGAAGGACATCGCGTGCCTGCGCAGTGACGGGACCTGCGACTCAAGGCGGCGCTCTGATCTGGTTGAGTACCCCGGGTCTCTTGGCCCCTGGGCCTGGGCCGCGAGGGCAATCACGATCAGAAAGAAGGTAATTCTCATCAGGTTCCTTTCAGGAAGCTAAGTGTCAGTTTGTATTGCCGCTTGTCAAGAAGTTCCGGCCACGCTTGACCCTGTGTCAGGACGCAGGATAATGAACACAGTGAATCCGAGCCGTCTTCTTCTGCATTCCGCCCTGGGAAAGAGCCAAGTGAAGGTCCGCCGGACATGTCTGTGCCTGGTTGCAGTCCTACCGATAACTCTTGTTTGCCTTGTCGGCTGCAAGAAGTCGTGGCCGTTTCTCGCCGACCGATATGCCAAGATACCCGCTGATGCGGTCAAAGGCACGCCCGCGACCGACCCATTCCCGCCGATTCTCGTGTCGTCCGATTTCGATGAGCCGGTGCCGATGCCCGGGCCGGTAAACACGGCGGGCGGCGAGGACTCGCCGTTCATCTCCCCGGACGGGACGGAGTTCTTCTTCTTTTTCACGCCCGACGTGCGCGTGCCGGCGGAGCAGCAGATTCTTGACAGCGTAACAGGCATATGGTACTCCCGGCTTGAGGGCGGGACGTGGGCCGAACCGGTCCGCGTGGTTCTGAACAACGATGTCGCGCTCGACGGCTGCGAGCAACTGGTCGGGGACACGCTCTGGTTTGCCTCGATTCGCAGCAACGACATTCTCGGCAATATCGACGTCTTCACCGCGGTGCGGAAGAACGGTGAGTGGACCGACTGGCGCAACGCCGGCGCACAACTGAACGTAGAGTACAACATCGGCGAGTTCCATCTGACCAGCGACCATCGGACGATGTACTTCGGTACCGCCGAGACCGGGGATTCGCTCTGGGTCGGCTACGACCTGTGGGAGATGGAGCGGAACGCGAACGGCTGGGACGCGCCGGTGCGGCTCGGCGCGAACATCAACGACAGCCTCAGCCAGTCCCAACCCTTCGTGTCGAGCGACATGCGGGAGCTCTGGTACACCGGCTGGTGCGACACCATCATGGGGCCGTGTATTTACCGCTCGCTGGCCGACTCGGCCGGCAACTGGCAGGACCCGGAGCAGATTGTCGTGCGGTTCGCGGGCGAGCCGACGCTCGACGACGCGGGCAACCTCTACTTCGTACACCACTACTATACCGGCGGGCAGCACTGTCAGACAGGGGCCGCTGAGGCCAACAGCACGATGCTGGAGGCGGACATTTACCTCTGCCGCAGGAAGTAGCGGCAGAGGGAAGAGAGAAGTGAGAAGAGAGAATAGAGAAAGGGGACAACGGAAATGAGCTGCAGGACAATCATGGCTGTGACTATCAGCAAGCGGACCGCGGAAGCGGTGAAGGTACAGCAAGCATTGACCAAGCATGGCTGCGTCATCAACCTGCGCGTCGGACTGCACGAGACCGGCGATGCCTGTGCGGATGACGGCCTAGTGCTGCTTCATCTGTGCGGCACGAAGCCGGAGATTGCCGCCTTGAAGGCCGACCTGAACAAGATAAAGGGCGTGAAGGCAAAGACGATGACGGTCTGACGAGCGAATCAACGGGCTGAACGTGTCCGGGTTCCATACGGGACCAGCAGGGACAAGGAGGCGGGATGTTTGACAGGCTGAAGACGATGCTCGGCCGGGTTGACGCGGACTACTGCGACATCCGGTACGAACTGATGCACGAGACTGAGATTGGCTTCAGCGGTCGCGAGTTGACGCTCTTGAACTCGAGCTCCACGGATGGCCATGTCCTGCGGGTGTTGAAAGACGGTGGTCTGTCCGCGATGTCATTCAACCGGCCGGAGGATGCTGAGCGGGCGGCCCGCACCGCGGTCGAGAACGCCGCGCTGATGGCCAGGCGTACGGTAGAGCCGGTGCGGTTCGCGCGGACCGAGGTTGTGCAAGAGACCTTCCGGCCGCAGTTGAGAGAGGACCCGCGGAGCGTCCCGGTCGACGAGAAGCTGGCACTGACCCGGAAGTACAATGAGATAGCACTGGCTCATCCTCAGGTCGCGACGACCTACTTCGGCTGCACCGACGTGGCGCGCGAGAGGTATCTGCTGAGCAGCGAGGGGACCGAACTCCGCGAGGACCTCGTGACCGTACAGATGGTGGGTGTGGTTACTGCCCGGGACGGCAGCCTGACCCAGCGGTCGATTTTCGGGTTCGGTGGCAGTGACGGGTTCCACATTCTGCGTGGCCGCGAAGCCGATGTTGAGGTCGCCATTCGTATCGCGGTCGACCTCTTGAATGCGCAGCCAGTGACCGCGGGCACGTATCGCGTCGTGCTGAACCCCAATCTCGCCGGTACGTTTACCCACGAGGCGTTCGGGCATTTCTCCGAGGCGGACATCATCCAGAGCAACTCCACGGTGCGGGAGAAGATGAAGCTCGGGGCGAAGCTGGGCAACGACGTCCTGAACATCGTCGACGACCCGACCCGGCCGAACCAGCTTGGCTTCTACAAGTACGATGATGAGGGCGTGAGGGCGCGGCCGGTTCAGTTGATGCGCAACGGGGTCCTGACCGGACGCCTCCACTCGCGGCGGACCGCAGCCGATTTCGGCGAGCCCCTGACCGGGCACTGCGTGGCCGAGGACTACCGGTACGCTCCGCTCGTGCGGATGGGCTGCATCTACATCGAGCCCGGGACATCCAGCCGCGAGGACCTGCTCGGGCAGCTTGGCAGCGGACTTTATCTCCTGAATGCGATGGGCGGGAACACGACCGGCGAGAACTTCACGTTCGGTGCCCAGTTCGGATACGTCGTGAAGAACGGCAAGCCGGGGCAGATGATTCGCGACATCAACATCTCCGGTAATCTCTACAACACGCTCCAGAGTATCACGGCGGTAGGCGACGACCTGAAGCTCCGGGAAATCGGAGGGTGCGGCAAGATGCAGGTGAACATCAGGTCTTGCCACGGCGCGCCTCACGTTCTGGTCGAGGGTGTTGTCGTAGGAGGCAGATGATGGAGCGGCTGCTTGAGCTCGCGAAGAAAGCTGCAGACCAGGCCGGGGTGTACGGTAAGGACACGGTGTCGGATGTCGTCAACTTCGAGAACAGCAGGTTCAAGGACATTGTCAGCGGCATCGAATCCGGTGTGTCGCTGTTGCTCAAGAAGGATGGCAGGCTGGGCAGCGCCTATACACGAAACCTGGTTGACCGCGAGAAGCTGGTCGGCGACGCCCTGGTCTCACTCAGAAACGGGGTCGAAGCCGGATTCGAACTGCCGGCCACCAGTGGCTTGCCCGAGCTCGCCGCCTTTGACCCCGACACTGAGCAGTTGACCAATGCTGCCATGGTCGATGAGTGCGACCGCGTCTGTGCCTTGCTGGCAGACGAATCCCGGTCGCAGGTCGACGTGGATGCGACCCGGTCGACATCGACGGTGCGAGTGCTGAACACGATGGGCACGGACCTGACCGTTCACCTTCCTATGAGTGCAATGTGTGGACGAGCTACGCCGGGTCCGGCAAGTTCGGTGGTGTCCGACGTTGGGTGTCCGGGAAGAGCTTCCAGCGTTTCCCGCAGGAGGAGCTTGATTTCGTGGCCGGGCTCTACAACGCGTCGCAGACGTACGTGAAGCCGGCCAGCGGCAGAATCAAGGTCCTGTTCCTGCCCGAGAGTATGTTTGTTCTGGTATACCGGTTGACCGCAGCGACCAACGGCAAGAGCGTATTTGAGAAGGTGTCGCCGCTGCGGGACAAGGTCGGGCAGCCGATTCTGAGTGACAAGGTCTCGCTGCTCGACGAGCCGTTGAGCGATAGTCTGCCCAATGCGCGGGCATTCGACGACGAAGGCACACCGTGCCGGAATATGCCGATAATCGAGCAAGGTGTGCTGCGCGGTTTCTACTACGACCGGTTCTACGCCTGGAAGAATGGGGTCGAGCCGACCGGGCACGGTAATCGCGGCGGTATCACAACCAAAGTGGCCCCGGCGCTGGACCACATTCGGCTGGCGCCCGGCACGACCTCGTTCGGGGGCATGCTGCAGTTGATGGGCCGGGGCGTCATCGTGGCCGGTTTCATGGGCGCGCAGTCGGGCAACGTCCTGAACGGCGACTACTCAATCGGACTCTCGCCCGGGCTTTGGGTAGAGAACGGGAAGATAGTCGGCCGGGTCAAGGACGCGATGGTTGCCGACAACGTGTACGATACGATGCGTGAAGTCCTGGCCGTGGAGAACAAGACCTGTCCGTCCTGGCTGGGCCGGTACCCGGGAATGCTCTTCGATAATGTCAGCTTCACGGCCAAGGCATGAGAGCGGCTGCCGGCGGAGAAGGGGTCGAGTTCTAAAGGAGGATTGATGGACGTAATCACGGCGATAAACGAGCGGCGGGCGTATCGGTCGCTCGCGCCGGTCGCCATAACTGAAGAGTTGGTGCGGGACCTGGCGCGGTGCGCCCAACTGGCGCCGACGTGCAACAACAACCAGCCGGCGCGGTTCGTGTTCGTGTGGGAACCGGCGATGCTCGAGAAGATGAAGGCGGTCTTCAACAAGGGCAACGCCTGGTGCCATGCGGACTCGATGGTCGTGGCGGTCTGTGCCGAGAAGGATTCGGACTGCATCATACACGACCGCGAGTACTACCTGTTCGACGTCGGCCTCCAGACCGCGTTCCTAATCCTGCGGGCGACCGAGCTCGGCCTCGTGGCGCACCCGATTGCCGGGTACAGCCCCAAGGCCGTGCGGGCGGTTCTTGGCATTCCGGATACGATGCAGGTGATTGCACTCGTGAACGTCGGGAAGCACGCGGACACAATCAGCCCGGTGCTGAGTGAGAAGCAGGCCTACGAGGAGACCCACCGGCCCGAGCGGCTGCCGCCCGAACAGGTCGCGTTCTTCAACCACTACCATGGGGAGGAGGAGGAGTGAGGAGAGAGGAGACGGCATGATAGGATTGAGGAAGCTGCACCTGGTAATCGGGTTCGTGCTCGTGCCATTCCTGTTCATTCAGGCGGTGACCGGGTTCGCGCAGGTCCTCGGGGTGTTTCCGCCGCTGGTGGTCCGTTTCCACTCCTGGATGGTAATTGTTCGTTACTTCGGTTTGGTCGTGGCCACGGGTCTCGCGTTCCTGGCCGTGTCCGGCGGTATCCTTTACCTCTCGACGCGCATCCAGCAAGCGAGGCGCAAGGCGAAAGCCAAGGCAACCCCGCCCAAATCTGCCTGACGTGATTTGACGCACGCCAGCGGGAGGCTAGACTTCACACCTGTTGATACCACAGTCTGAGAACACCCGATGAGAGAGAGCGGCAAAGTACTCCGTACACAGAACGACCGGGCCGAGGTCGAGGTCGCGGCCAAGGGCGAGTGCGAGCACTGCACCGCCCACGGTCTCTGCAACTGGACCGGCACAAACCTGCGCAAGGTGCTGGCCGTGAACAAGGCCGGAGCCGGGGCCGGCGACGTGGTGGAACTGGAGACAGTGGAAGGGACCGGCGCGAAGTCGAACCTGCTGGTCTTCGGCATACCGGTGGTGCTGATGGTCACCGGCGTGCTCATCGGCGGGCTGCTGTTGCGCAAGGACCTGTGGTCGGGAATCCTGGCCGGCGTCGGGCTGGTGCTGGGGCTGGGAATCGTGAAGATTTTCGACATCGCCGTGAACCGGTCGGGCAGGAGCCTGCCGGTGATTGTGCGGCGGATGACCGCGGATGAAGTCAGAAGTCAGAAGACAGAATGCCGAAGTCAGACTACGGAAGGAGTGACGAGTGAGAATAATACTGGCGGCGACTCTCGCCGGCCTGATGATGATAGCGTGCGGTAACGGCGGCACTGCGAACACGTCCGGCGCACCGGAGATGAAGAATCTCGAGCACGGCACGATGGCGTACTGGCACGACGTGAAGTTCACGCCGGACACAAGCGACCCGTCGGGCAAACGGGGCAGGTGGTCGGGTTGGTTTCACCAGGACGTGGTCGACGCGTCCAGGCTGAAGGATGGAATCATCCGCGGCAAGATCGACGGTCAGTGGCAGGACCTGAAGGTCGTCTCCCTGCCCGATGGTTTCTGCCAGTGGAACTTCGGCAAGCGACAGGAACAGCTTGTTGTCATCAAGCAGATGATGGCGGCCCCGGCAGGCGGGATGGCCGCAATGGTCCAGCCTGAAATCTCCGGGCCGCACAACGCGATGGTCGCGAGCCACGGCATGAAGCGGAAGGACTCCGATTTCGACATCAACAACGCGGTCAAGGGCACGGGCTGGTTGCCCAAGCCGGAGAAGCTGCCGGGGATGCTCGCCCTTTTGAAGCAGACATGGAACGACCCGATGGACAAGAAGCTTGCCCTGCTCGAGAGCCTTTACACGAAGGCCACCGACGTCTTCGACCGGACCAAGCAGGCATCGCTTGAGCTCTACTCCCAGCCGAACTTCGAGACCCACAGTTTCCTCAACCAGATGGTCGACCCGGGCGTGGCGGTTGTGTTCCTCGATTTGCCCAAGTCGTATGAACTGCGCTGCGTCGCACAGATGCTCCACCCCGACGACCCAGGCCTGTCCGACTACGAAAAGCAGGTGGTCGAATACATCAACACGGTGCACGACTACTTCCACGGCCAGTCGCCGCGCCGGTCCATCGGCGTCATTTACCACGTGGTCCAGGTGTTCGACAACTCTCCGGGCATGATGCGCGGCCAGCGGGTTGTGCCGCTACTGCCCTAGGCCGGATTTGACACAGAAGCGGGCCGGGTTGACATCTCCCGGCCCGTCACTATCCTAGATGTAATGCCTGAGCACAAACAACTTGTCGTTGCCCCGCTGTCGCTGCCCGTACCCGACGACGAGCTGGTGAAGCGGGTCCAGGCCGGAAATACCGAGGCGTTCGAGGAACTGGTGCGCCGGTACGAGCGCAAGGTCTACAACATCACCTACCGCCTGATGGGCAATGAGCAGGACGCGAGCGAGGCGCTGCAGGACGCGTTCCTGCGCGCCTACCGGTTCATCGGCAAGTTCCAGTTCAAGTCATCGTTCTTCACATGGTTGTATCGTATTGCCACCAACGTGAGTCTAAGCAAGTTGAGGAAGCGAGAGAAGGTCGATATCGTATCGATTGACCAGCCGGTGAACGAGGCCGGCGATCTACAGTTTGAGATACCGGACGTGAAGTACGGTCCGGAGAAGCTGATGAAGCAGCGTGAACTCCGTGCCGCTCTCCAGAAGGCGGTGGAGGAGTTGCCCGAGGACTACCGTTCGGTTGTGGTTCTCCGCGACCTCGAGGGGTTGAGCAACGAGGAAGTGAGCAAGGTCCTGAAGCTATCGGTGGCAGCGGTGAAGTCACGGCTGCACCGCGGCCGTCTGGTGCTGAGAGAGAAACTGGCGAGCTACATGGATGTGGTGCCTGCACCGCGGCCGTCTGGTGCCGAGAGAGAAACTGGAAAGCTACCTGTGATGGAGCGTGCGTGAAGAAGCGTAAGAGAACCACTAAGAAAAGCCACGAGTGCACCAAAGGCCACGAACTAATTGCCGATGATGGAGCGCGTGTGAAGAAGCGAAAGAAAAGTACTAACAAGAGCCACGAGTGCACCAAAGGCCACGAACTGATTGCCGAGCATCTTGGCGGCGAGGCGGACAGGGAGCCTACCCGCGAGTTGCTGTTGCACGCCCAAGTGTGCAAGAACTGCGCGCGGCTGCTGCGCAGCCTTAGGCCTCTCGTCCTCTTCTGCCTCGGTGAATCCGACTCCGAGACCCCGGGCGAGCCCAAGGTGCTGTTCTCTGCGATCCGGCGAGAATTGCCCAAGCCGGACCCTGGACGCCGCGAGTGCACTGAAGTCCACGTACTGATTGCCGAGTGCGTCTGCGGCGAACCGAACGGTGGGTTTCCCCCAGCACTCCTGCGACACCTTCTGTCATGTCCGCACTGCGACTGGCTTATGCCTACTCTGGTGCGGGTCGTTCGCACCCATACGTTGGTGTCGCCCATTGACATGCCGGATTCGGTTCACCAACGACTTCGGGAGACAATCCTGCGCGCGATTCACCCGGACTGAGCGCGGTTCGCACCCGACCCGCGGATTGCAGGTCAGTAAACAGGCCGTGACAACAGAGAGAGCGGTCCGTCAATCGAGGCAGATGCGCGTGCTCGTGGCTATGAGCGGCGGCGTGGATTCGTCGGTCGCGGCGGCGCTGCTCAAAGAGCAAGGCTTTGAAGTGGTCGGTGTGACGATGCGGCTGTATGACGAGGAAGGACACACAAGTCCGAAGTCCGAAGTCCGAAGTTCGAGGTTCGGCGATCGGAATTCGGCGTTCGGCGTTCGTGCAGATGGCTTGCGTGGTTGCTGTGGATTCAGTGGGTCGAGGGACGCGGCAAGGGTGGCGGCGAAGCTTGGGTTTCCTCATTACACGTGGGACTTCCGCAAGGAGTTCGAGGCTTCGGTCATTGAAGACTTCTGTGCTGAGTACGGCCGGGGCCGGACGCCCAATCCCTGTCTTCGCTGCAACGAGATGGTGAAGTTCACCGAGCTGCTCGCGCGGGCGGCGCAGTTGGGTGCGGAGTTGATTGCGACCGGCCACTATGCCCGCATCAGCCGCGACACGGGGGACTGTCCCCGCATGGGGACTGTCCCCAAAACCATGTCCCTTCTTCGCGGCGTTGATGCCAGCAAAGACCAGTCCTATTTCCTGTACGCGATGACCCAGGAGCAATTGAGCCGGGTGTTAATGCCGGTCGGTGGCTACACCAAGACCGAGGTACGGGCCCTGGCGCGCAAGCTTGAACTGTCGGTCGCCGAGAAGCCGGAGAGCCAGGACATCTGCTTCGTTCCGGACAATGACTACGGGGCGTTTCTTCGGAAGCAGCGGCCCGAGTTGTTCCGGCCCGGGCCGGTGCTGGACGTGGCGGGTCACGTGCTCGGGCAGCACGAGGGCATCGCGGGTTTTACCATCGGGCAGCGAAAGGGACTGGGTCTCGCATTCGGCGAGCGGCGGTACGTTGTCCGGCTCGACCCCGAGAAGAACGCGGTCGTGCTCGGAACCGAGAAAGAGGCGTATGGCCGGGTAGTCGAGGCTGGCGACGCGCGCTGGGTGACCGGTACCGAGCCGGCTGGGCCGTTTCGGGCACATGCCAAAGTGAGGTCCCAGGGTCAGGGCGGCGCGGCGACGGTCGACCCGCTCGAAGGCAACCGAGTACGAGTGACCTTTGACGAGCCGCAATGGGCGCCGACGCCGGGGCAGGCGGTTGTGTTCTGGCACGATGACTGCGTGCTCGGCGGCGCGACCATCGCGTCCGGCGGGGCGGAATGAACCAGCCGCCGTCGGGGTAAGTCTTCTACGCTCGGACAGGAGATGAGAAACCAACCGAAGTCAGGAGTCAGAGGACAGAATGCAGAAATCAGAATGGTCGTGACTTTGTCATTTGCACTTTCCACTTTGTACTTCCCTCGCGAAGCGAGGGCATAAGGAGGTTCCATGTTCGCAATACTGCTGGCCCTGCAGGCGATGACCGTGTCCTCTCAGGCCGATTCCGTCGTGGTGTACCCAAACCAGGTGCTGGTCGTGCGCACCGCGAGCGCCAGCGTTTCCGGTTCGGGCGAGCTTTCGTTCCCGGGATTGCCCGGAGCGCTTGACGACAACAGCGTACGCATCAAAGCGCCCGGCATCCGTGTCGGCGAGGTGCAAGTGAAACGGGGCTACATGGCCGAGCCGACGCCCGAGGTCAAGCGCCTGCAGGAGCGGCTCGAGGGGCTCCAGGATCAGTCCAAGGGTCTGGAGGATGAGGGCGCGGTGCTCAAGGCAAAGGAGGACTTCCTCAATTCGGTGAAGCTGGGAGCGCCGGAGATCATCGCCAAGGATCTGCAGCAGGGCAAGGTAGCCACCGAGTCGTGGCGCGGGGCGCTGGCCTTTGTCGGCGACGAGTTGATGAAGATCAAAGCGCGGCAGGTGAAGCTTGCGCGCGAGAAGGACGCGAAGCAGAAGGAAGTCGCAGCCGCCCAGCAGGAGTACAACGACGCCAAAGCCGCGGTTGAGAACCGCAAAGAAGTCAGGTTCGATTATGCGGCAGACCCGGGCAGCTACGAAGTAAGATTGTCCTACGTCATACCCAATGCCGCGCAGTGGTCGCCGTACTACGAATTGCGGGCAAGCCCGACTGACGGCAAAGTCGAGGTGAGCTACTTTGCCAAACTGACGCAGCGTACCGGCGAGGACTGGGACCACGTGAAGGTCATGCTGTCCACAACAACGCCGGTGCTCGGTGCAACCGCGCCTGAGCCTTATCCTTGGTACCTGTCTCTGCTCGACGTGCAACGCGCCGCGCGCAAGGGGCGAATGGCGATGCCCGCGCCGGGCGCGGCCGACATGGTCGGACTGCAGGGGGGCGTCATGTCCAAGAAGGCCGAGGAGATACAGCCGGTCGAGACCGGCATCTCGCTCCAGTATGCGATTCCCGGCCGGGTCAGCCTCAAGTCGGGCGAACAGGCGAAGAAGCTGAGTCTGAAGCAGACCAGCCTGCCGGCCG
>CAZQZR010000061.1:0-17955 GCA_964597845.1 uncultured bacterium
GGTGAAGGTCGGGATTCCGCTCCGTACCCTCCAATTCTCTGTGTGCTCTGTGGTTCAATATCGGGTTTGGGGTGTCGGACAGCGCTTGAACCGATGTCCGAGAAGAGTAGACTAGCACTAAGTCCGAAGCACGAAGTCCAAATGACGAATCAAGTCCGAATTCCGGAGCTCGAATTGGACATTCGCGTCACTCGGGTTTGGTCGCCGCGGCCGCGGTCGGCCAGCGCGTGGTCCGCGATTTCGGAATCAGAGTCTAACTAACCAGGCGCGTTTCCGCGTAACAGACTTGTTCTGCGGCGCCGGCTTCGATGTCGGCGGCCGTTGAGGCCTGCGGGAACGCAATATGACAGGAAACTGACAGAGAGTATCCGCAGATGTCGCCAGGACAGGACGAAGCGAGAAGCTGGAGGCTAGAGGCGAGAGCGCAGAATAGAGGATAGGTCAAAAGGCAAAAGCCAAAGGCCAAGAGCCAAAACGAGGACAAGACGATCCCGTGAGAGGAGAATATTTGGCAGAGCAGCACAGTGTGTTTCCGAATCAGTCCGCAGAGTTCGTCGCCCTGACCCACTATTGCCGTTGGCGGGAGGAGGACGGCCGTCGGGAGACGTGGGATGAGGTCGTGGAGCGCGTCGTTGCGTTCCTGCGCGACCATACTCCCGGTCGCGAAGGCGTGCCGGCCCGGGTCTGGGAGCGGATCCGCGACGGGCTGGCGACGTTCAGCGTGATGCCGTCGATGCGGCTGGTGGCGACCGCAGGCCCGGTCGTGCTCAAGGACAATACCTGCATCTACAATTGCGCCTATTTCCCGATTAGGGACTTGCGGAGCTTCTCGGAGCTGATGTTCATCTTGATGTGCGGTTCGGGCGTCGGGTTCTCGGTGGAACGGGAGTTCGTGAACCAGCTCCCGGTGGTGGCGCAAACGGGCGTGGACCGCCGCGACGACTACGTGATTGAGGATTCGCGCGAGGGCTGGGCCCGGGCGTTCCTTTTCGCTCTCGAAACGTGGTTCGCGGGCGAGTCGGTGCACTTCGACTTCTCGCACATCCGTCCGTACGGCGCGCGGCTGAAGCAGATGGGCGGCCGGGCGTCCGGCGCCGAATCGCTCCAGCATCTGTTCGCGGACGTCGAGGCGATCGTGCGCCGGGCCGCGGGCCGCCGCCTGTCGTCGCTGGAGTGCCACGACATCTGCTGTCTTGTGGCCGAGAAGATAGTGATGGGGGGCAAGCGCCGCTCGGCCATGATTTCGTTCTCCGACATCGACGACGAGGAGATGCGCGATGCCAAGGACTTTTCGCGCGGGGCGGTCCCTTCCTACCGGTTCATCGCCAACAACAGCGTCGCCTACACGAAGAAGCCGGACCCGATCGTGTTCATGAACGAGTGGGCAGCGATGGCCGCCTCGGGCTCGGGCGAACGCGGCATCCTGAACGTCGGCGCCGTGCCGATTGCCTGTTCGCACACCCGGAAGTACCGGGGCGACGAGCGCACCAACCCCTGCGGCGAGATCATCCTCCGGCCGCACCAGTTCTGTAACCTGTCCGAGGTCGTGCTGCGGCCGGGAGACGACATCGGCATGCTGGTTGACAAGGTGAAGACCGCGGCCTGGCTGGGCGTGATCCAGGCGACTTTCACCTATTTCCCGTTCCTGCGCAAGGAGTGGAAGGAGAACTGCAATGAGGAACGGCTGGCGGGCGTGTCTTTGACCGGTCAGATGGATAATCCTTCGCTCCTCACCGAGAAGGTGCTGGAGCAACTGCGGACCGTGGTCGAGCGCACGGTCGAGGAAGCCGCCCGCTGCCTCAACGTGCCGGCTGCCACCGCCTATACCTGTGTCAAGCCGTCGGGCACGGTGTCACAGTTGGTCGATTCCGCGAGCGGTCTGCACCCGCGGTGGAGCCGCTACTATATGCGCCGGTACCGGATCGCGGCGAACGACCCGGTCTTTGTCATGCTCCGCGCCCAGGGGCTGCCGTGGGTGCCGGAGACCGGCCAGACGCGCGACAACTTCACGACCGCGGTTGTTACCTTCCCAATCCAGGCGCCGAAGACCGCGGTCTTCCGTGACCAGATGGACGCGCTCAAGCAGCTCGACTGGTACCGCAAGGTGCAACAGCACTGGTGCACGCACAACGCTTCCTGCACGGTGTACGTGCGGCCGGACGAGTGGCTGAAGGTCGCGAACTACGTGTACGAGCACTGGAACGAGATCGTCGGCGTCACGTTCTACCCCTTTGCCGACGCCGAGTACGAGCTGGCGCCGTTCGAGGAAATCGACGAGGCGACGTACCGCGACCTCGCGGCCAAGTTCCCCAAACTCGACTTCACCGCGCTGGGCCGCTTTGAGGCAATGACCGGCGACACGACGACTGTAGACGTCGAGCCGGCCTGCTTTGCGGGCCGCTGCGAGATCCTCTAGGCCGGTCGGAAAACAGGGACTGTACCGCGCCGAGTCCGACGTAGGCGCTCCGTGGGACTGTCCCTGTTTTCCCAAGCTCGAATGACGAAGTTCGAATGACGATTGAAGCTCGAAACTCGAATGACGAAGTGCGGTGAAGAACGGGGACTGTACCTTCGCAGGGCCCTGTGCGACTTCAAGGGACTGTCCCCGTTTTGCCGTGGACGCATCCCCTTGCCCGGCACTGGAACAGGCTTGCATTACGCGTTATTATTGGCCTGACCAACAAAGGAGGTGCTTGTGTTAAGACGTCCGTTTGTTCTGGCGGCAGCAGTCATCGTCCTCGCGGCGCAGTCCGCGCTGGCCGACAAGCAGATCTTCATCGGCTCGGCCGCGTATGACATAACAATCCAGTTGAGCTACACGCGCAAGGTCAGTCCGGAAGGGGAACAGGGCGGGTTCTCGAGTTACACCTCGACCGGCGAGTTCAAGAACGTGCGGTTCGGGCCGTCGCCGTCGAAGGAATTCGAGGCGTGGTTCGAGACGCGGCTCTCGGGGCCTGCCGGCGGTCCGGCAATGCCGTCACCCCAGGTCAAGGGAGAGGGCACTATCGGCCCGTTCACCATCGCGCCGGCCTGGGAGGACCCGAACGAGACGATTGAGCCGAGGATAACGTCGGGCCCGCGTCCATTTGCTCCGACACTCAACGTGCTGACCTTCGAGATGGCGCACGCCGAGGAAGAGGAGAGTATGCCTGTAGTGCCGCTCGTTTCCACGGTCTGGCTCCGCTACAACGAGAACTTCTCGATTGCCGAGCCGGAGCTGAAGTGGGAGTACCCGAAGTTCGCCATCGGTGCCATCGAGAGCGACGCGGTTGTCTTCTCCGTGACGACCGCGAGCCTGGCGAACGGTGAGGATCTTGAGATCAGGGTGCCTTACGAGAATGGCGATGCCCACGGCGAGTGGAAGATCGTGTTCTGGTCGAGCGAGGGGCTGGAGAAGAAGTAGCTGACGGGCAAAGCGGGGACAGCCCCTCGGAGCGCGAGGACGCGCGGTGCAGTCCCCGTCTTGCCCGCATGATTCCTGCGTGAATTCGAACCGCCCGGCAGCCGGGACGCGCAACTCCGTGCTCGCGCTTGCGGCGGGCGCGGCAATCGTCAGCTTCACCGGGCCGATTGTGCGGCTGCTCGCGGTCGCGCCGACCGTTACCGCGTTCTACCGAATGGTCTTCGGCGGCGCGATACTTCTCCTTATCATCCTCTTCGCACGCGAGCGGCTTCGGCTCGACCGTCGCTCAATTCTACTCGCCGCCGCGGCAGCGCTGGTGTTCGCCTTCGACATGACGATGTGGAACCGGAGCATCCGGCTGGTCGGGCCGGGACTCGCGACCATCCTTGTCGGCTGCCAGGTATTTCCGATGGCCGGCATCGGGCTCATCTTTGGACGCGAGAGACTGACTTGGCGCTTGGGGTGGGCAGTACCACTGGCTATCGTCGGACTCGCGATGATTGTCGGCGTTGACTGGCGTCTAGGCAGTCCGGCCTTTCGGCTGGGAGTTGTGTTCGGCTTGGGAAGCGCTTTCTGCTACGCGGGCTATCTGGTTGCCCTACGTCGACTGCAGCATGGCGCCGGACTGGGCGCGCGTGTGTCGAACATGGCGACCGTGTCGGTCTGTTGCGCAGCCTTTCTCGGAGTCATCGCGCTCGTCCAGCGCGAGAACTTCGCGATACCGAACGCGTCGAGCCTCGGTCTGCTCGTGGCCCTCGGCGTCATCGGCCAAGTGCTGGCGTGGGTACTGATGTCAGGCGGCCTGCCGCGTGTGCGGCACTCGCTTGCGAGCTTGCTGCTTCTGCTGCAGCCGGTGCTCGCGTCGGCCTGGGATGTGCTCTTCTTCAAGCATCCGGTGACCGTCCTGCAGGCTGCGGGCGCGGTCGTGACACTCGGCGCGATCTACCTCGGGACCATTGCCAGTCAAGCCGAGTCCGCATAACGGCCGGCCCGGACGAGAAGTCTACCACAAAGAGGTTACGGACTCCGAGTATCTGCGTGATCTGCGGATGGTTCCGTTCGGCCCGGCGGCGTCAGGCGGGCGGGGCGGAGTGCAGGGCGATTACCGCCAGGTTGCGGCCGGTCGTCCTGCCGCCGCGGACAGAGTAGAACAGGCTTGCGGTTTCGCGGGTGCAGAGGTTAAGGGACCGGGCCTCAACGAGCCCCATTTCTCTCAGCAGCCACCGGTTGGCCGCCCGGATGTCGAGGCCGTACCTGGTGTTGCCTTTGGCGGTCGTGATCGGGGAGAAGAACTTGTGCGCGGCCGGGAAGTCGTCGTCAAACCGGTCGCGGACATCGTCGCCGACAAGGTAGCAGTTCGAGCAGATGCAGGGGCCCAGGCTGAAGCGCAAATCAGGCAGGGGTACGGAAAACCGGCGTGACATCAGGCGCGCGGTCTTTTCGGCCAGACGGGCGGCGGTGCCGCGCCAGCCGCAGTGGGCGATGCCGACGCAGCGCATGTCAGAAGCATAAATGTATACCGGCAGGCAGTCGGCGACCTTCAACCCGAGTCCGAGGCCGGCGCAGTCGGTGAAGCAGGCGTCGCCTTCGAGCAGTTCCGGCGGAGTCCGCTCGTAGGCGATGGGCAGTACCGTGTCCGAGTGGCTCTGTTTCACGGTGAGAATCGCCGGCAGTTGGAGCGCCTGCTTAACCTTGTTGTAGTTCTCCTCGACGTGGTAGGTCTTGTCCCCGACGTCAAAAGACAGGTTGAGCGATTCGTAGTTGCCGCGCGACACGCCGCCGCGCCGGGTTAGAAAAATCAAGCGCAGCTTCGGGTCGGGCGAGTACTCGTAGCGCTCGATTCCGTCCTGCGACTTGAACTCCCAGTCGGGCAGAACCATCGACATCATGCCGGCTCCCCGGTGCCTTCAGCGGTTCGAAGGTCGCGGATGGTGAGCTGGGTGGACGTGCGGCCGGCGTAGGTGTGGCGCGCGACCGTGTAGCAGATGTCGAGGAGGGTTTGGGGCAGTCCTCCCATGTTGACGATTTCCGCGCTCCGGCCCCAGGCGATGGCTTCAAGCGCCTGCTCGCCGGAGCGGACCGAGAACTTGAGGTGGTTCTTGCCGACTTTGCGCGGATAGCCGACTACCTCGACGCCGAGCGACACAAGGAGCGGGGCCGCGTTGTCCGGGCCGAACGGCTCGAACTTCTCGAGTGCGGCGACAAACGCGTCGTCGACCTGCTCAATCGGCGCGACTGCGTCAATGTGCAGCGTCGGCTCAAAGACTTCTTCCGGGAACCCGTCCGCGTAGTCGGAGAGGGCGGAGCTGAAGCCGGGCAGCCGTTCGCGCGCGAGGCTCAGGCCCGCCGCGTACTTGTGTCCGCCGAAGGCAAGCAGGTGATCGGAGCAGGCTTGAAGCGCGGCGTGGAGGTCGAAACCGGAGACTGAGCGGCCCGAACCCTTGCCCCGGTCGTCCTTCAACGCGATGACGACGCAGGGGCGCGAGAAGCGATCGACCAGCTTGGCGGCAACGATGCCGATGACCCCTTCGTGCCAGCCCTCAGCGGCGACGACCATCGCGCGGCGGTCGGCGAGCCGACCGGCCTCCACGAGCCCGGTCGCCTGCGCGAGAATCCGCTCTTCGAGCGACTGGCGGGAGCGGTTAAGACCGTCGAGTTCGGCGGCGAGTGTTGCGGCTTCGGCCGGGTCCTCCGTCAGGAGGAGCCGTGCGGCCAGTTCGGCGTGGCCGACGCGGCCCGCGGCGTTGATACGCGGGCCGAGCATGAACCCGATGTTGTAGCCGGAGAGGGGCTTGTCCGCGATGCCCGCTACCTTGAGCAGCGCCTGCAGCCCGGGCCGCGGGCTGCGCCGGATGGCGCCGAGGCCGATGCGCGCGAGGACCCGGTTCTCGTCGGTGAGCGGCACGACGTCGGCGATGGTGCCGAGGCCGACGAGGTCGAGCATGGCGATGAGCTCCTCCCGCGGTCGTTTCAGGGCGGAGAGCACGCTCCACGCCAGCTTGAACGCGACGCCGACCCCGGCCAGCTCGCGGAACGGGTACTTCGAATCTGCCCGCTTCGGATTGACGATGGCGAGAGCCCGAGGCATTGCAGATTGCAGATTGGAGATTGCAGGTTGCAGATTGCAGGCTGCAGATTCGTCAGCCGGACGTTCTGCATTTTGCATTCTGCATTCTGCATTCTGCATTGTTCCTGTCCTGGCAAGCTCATGGTGGTCGGTGACAATGACGTCGATGCCGGCGGCCCGGGCGGCGGCGAGCGTGTCGTAATCGGATGAGCCGCAGTCGTTCGTCACGATCAGCTTCGCGCCCTGCTCCTGCGCGAACTTCAGACCCGACAGCGAGAAGCCGTAGCCTTCGGCCTGCCGGTGCGGCAGGTAGTAGAGAACGTCGGCGCCGAGCCGGCTCAGGGTCGAGACCAGGAGGACCGTGCCGGTGACGCCGTCAACGTCATAGTCGCCGCAGACGAGGATGCGTTCGCGGCGGTCGATGGCGGCAATGACGCGCTCGGTCGCGCGGGCGATGTCGGGCAGCAGGTCGGGCTTGCGCAGCCGGGCCGGTGAAGGGTCGAGGAACGCACGGATGTCGTCGGCAGTGGAGTAGCCGCGGCGCCGGAGCAGGTCTACCGCCAGTTCCGGTAGCTCAAGGTCGCGACTGAGCGCGGAAACGTCGCTATCCGGCGGCGCGGGAAGCCGCCAGCGGTGGGTCGGCTTAACCGCAGGCACGGTAAGTTCTAGTCGCTGGCCCGTTGAATGTCAAGCTAAAATCTAGCGGTGGAGTTTCGACTCGACCGCCTTCAGGGCAGCGCGGGCCGCATCGTGGCCGGGGTCGAGCGCGACGGCTCGCGCCAGCCGCTCCCGCGCAGCCGGCAGGCTGTTGGTACTGATGTAGACGAGGCCGAGCAGGTAGTTGGTCTCGGCGTCGGTCGAATCTTCGGCCAGGGACGTGCGGTAGAGCGATTCCGCCGCCGCAAAGTCGCGGCGGGCGATTGCGAGCCGGGCTGAGGCGAGGCGCAGCGCCTGGCTCCGGAACGGGTCGTCGGAGCCGGCCGACTGCGCAATAGCGGTGCGGGCCGCGGCCAGGCGCTCGACGTTGCCGGTTTCAGCCGAGCCGCCGACCGCCCGCTCCAGGTCGCGGTACTCGGCCTCGGCGTCCGCGGTCCGACCCATGCTTGCGAGCCCGAGCACCAGGCAGTAACGCGCGTAGTAGTAATTCGGCAGCGCGACCAGGGCTCGGTTGAATGCGTTGACCGCGGGGCCGGGTTTGTGCATCGTCAGGTAGATGTTGCCAATCTGAGTCCAGGCCTGGGCCGAGTAGGTCCTGGTCTGCAGAGGAATCAGGTTCGCGCCCACCGAGACCGCTACTGCTACGGCGAGGCCGATGGCGGTACGTGCGCTCTTCCACTTCCTTAGTGCTTCAGGTAGCTCGCTCAGACCGTAGCCCGCGAACATCAGCAGGAACGGGAACACCGGCGCGCGCAGACGTGAGAGAACGTAGAACACCAGCGACGAGAGGAGATACGCCGCTACAAACAGGTACGCGGGCAATGCCTGCCTGCGCCGCGGCCAGGCGAAGAACATGCCCGCTAGCCCAAGCGCCAGCACCAGGCCGAAGTTGACGAACGCGAGCTTAAGCGGGACCGACGCGGCCCGTGCGGTCTCAGGATAGTAGTCGTTCGGGACCTCGTAGTTGCTCAGGAAAAAGAGGAGCTTGCGGGCTTCCAGCCTGAGGTATGCAAGCGGTCGGCTCGTGATGAACTTCAGGCCCTGGTTCGTCCAGTAGGCCGAGGCCTGCGACGGATTGACCTCTCTTCCTTCAATCGTCCGGCTGATTTGCTTCAGCCGTTCGTGCGAGAACCCGACGCCCTTCTCCAGTTCGCGGGTCGGCTGCCAGGTGCCGTCCGCCGCCGGGTTGTTGCCGTAGTAGAAGTTTATGCCCGAGTGCGCCGTGAACAGCACCGGGTCGCGCGCGACGATGTAGTTGCGCACCGGCACGACCGCGATGACCGCGAACGCCATGACCGTCATCGCGACGAGGTCGCTGCGATGAACGATGAGCGATGAACGATGAACGAGGGACCCGCGCCAGAGCCAAAGGAGCAGAAACGGCAGTACTGCCAGCATCTCCGGCCGGCAGATGACCAGCAGACCGAAGCTGAGTCCGGCTAGAAGCCACAAACCACAAGCCGCAAGCCCCAAGCCGGAGCCCGGAGTTTGAAGCTTGAGGCTTGAGGCCTTCAGCATGAGCCAGAGGGAAAGCAGGCTCAGGAAGATTGTGATTTCCACGTACAAGAGCGTGCCGGTGTAGAGAACGAGAATGCCGGTCAGGGCAAAGCCGAAGGCCGCGAAGAGCGCGGGGCGAGCGCCGAACATGCGGCGCGTCGTGTCGAACAGGAAGAAGCAGGAGGCAGTTGCGAGGAGGGTTTGAAATAGCTGCACCGGGAGGACGTGCTGGCCGAAGACTGAATAGAGGATGGCGAGCAGGTACGGGTACAGCGGTCGGAGGAAGAAGACATCCGATCCCCAGAAGTTGCCGGAGACGATTTCCACCGCCCATTTGTGGTAGAAGTACGAATCCACGTACTGCGGCCCGATGAACGAAAACGGCTGGCCCCGCATGCTGAGCACGAACCAGAGCCGGATGACGAACGTCAGCGCGAGGGCGACGAACAGCCAGACGCGACCGGGGCCTTGCGTCTGTTCAATTGCGCTGGTGGGGCGCTTGGGCTTCGACATTGCTACCGGCCAGTATAGGCCCCGCGTCTTCCCGGGTCAAGGCAAGCAACCGCCGGCCGGCAACGATGGCAAACGCGGGGGGGCGTCGGCGAGACGTTCAGCCGGGAACCCATGTCCCAATCTGATTCCAGTCTGACCCGAGAACCAACATGGAACCGCCAAGGACGCCAAGCGCACAGAGAGTGCTTCCGTTCGGACCCTTCTTCGGGTCTTGATGCCTTCGTGGAGAGCCTCTATCCCGGCTCTTGGGCCTGAAGGAACGCTTGACTTGCGGCCCGCGGGCGGCATAATTAGCCGAGGTTAACAATGTTAAATAAGACAAAGACAGGCCGGACTCCGGGACAGGTTAGCCAGAGCGGCGAGGACTATCTGGAGGCGGTGTTGGTGCTCGGGCAGGCAAAGCGGGTCATCAGGGTCAAGGACGTGGCGGAGCGACTCGGGGTGAGCCGTCCATCGGTCGTGGCGGCTCTGGCGAAGCTGAAACGGCAGGGGCTGGTTAGACATGAGCGGTATGGCGCGGTCGAGTTGACCGAGGCCGGAGCCGAGGTGGCCGCGTCCGTCGATGAGCGGCACCGGCTCCTGTTCTCTTTTCTGCACGAGACCCTGGGCCTGCCCGCCGGCGAAGCGTCGGAGGAGGCCTGCGCGCTGGAGCATGCGCTGTCAGTCGAGACGACCGCGAGACTGCTGCGACTCGTCGAGGAACAGCGCTGGCTGGTTCGTGAGGCGAAGCGTTCGCGGAAGGGGCGGCGAGCCGTGTGGGTGCACGCCGGCAGGTCGGTCCGGTTCGCATCCCGCGAACCGAAACCGGGAACGCAGGACAGAGGACAGAGACAGTGATACGGCTTAGCGAATTGTCGGTCGGAGCTCTGGCAAGGGTGAAGCGACTCGAGTGCCGCCGGGACATGCGGATGCGACTTCTGGCAATGGGTCTTGTGCCCGGGGTTGAGGTGAAGGTGAGGAGCCGGGCGCCGATGGGCGATCCGACGAACTATGAGGTGAAGTGTTACAACCTGAGCCTGCGCAAGGACGAGGCAGCCTGCGTGCTGGTGGAGCAGCAGCCGGTGGTGGCTCTCGCTGATGCTGAGCCGGGCCGGTTACGGGTAGTCGGTATCACTGGTGGCCGAGGCATCCGGACGAAGCTCTGGGCGTCCGGCATCGCCGAAGACGTCGTGCTGGACAAGGATGAGCTCGTCAGGCGAGGACCGGTTTCAGTACGCGTTCAAGGTTGTGCCGTCCAGGTCGGCCGGGGCATGGCGGAGCGAGTGCAGGTAGTCGCGGTGGAGCCGGGCGCGCGTGCATGTGAAGTGCCGGCGGTTCAGCCGGTCGCGCAGAAGTCGGAGTCAGGCGGGCGATGAGCATGGGCGGTCCGGCCGTTGCCAAGCGCAGGATTGTGGTTGCGCTGGCCGGCAACCCGAACTCGGGCAAGACCAGCATCTTCAACGCGCTGACCGGTGGTCACCAGTACGTCGGCAACTGGCCGGGCGTGACTGTGGAGAAGAAGGAGGGGCAGTGCCGGTATCGGGGCCACGACGTGACTATTGTGGATTTGCCCGGCGCTTACTCGCTCACCGCGTATTCGTTGGATGAGCGGGTGGCGCGGGACTTCCTAGTAAGCCAGAATCCCGATGGCGTGGTGGCGGTCGTGGATGCGTCGAACCTGGAGCGGAACCTGTACCTGGTAGCGCAGTTGCTGGAACTGGGCGTGCGGGTGGTGGTTGCCCTGAACATGCTGGACGTGGCGCTTGGCCGGCGGATGAAGGTCGACGCCGTGAAGCTGGGGCAGGCCCTGGGCGTGCGCGTGGTTGTGACCAGTGGCGTCACGGCAGAGGGAATCGAGGAACTGAAGCAGGCGGTACATGACCTGGGCAAAAGCGAACCGCCCAGGCCGTTCCACCTGCCTTACGGGCACGACCTTGAGGCGGCAATCGAGCAGGTGAACGCGCTGGTCAAGGAGCGCGGGGCTCCAGCCCCAGTTCCTTTGCGGTGGCAGGCGGTGAAGCTGCTTGAGGGCGATGAAGTAGAACTGGCACGCCACGCGGACGTGGCCGGGCTGGCCGATCTGCTTTCCGGGTTGCGGCAGAGCCTGGAGCGTCACTTCGGGTACGACGTTGAGACCGCGATTGTCGAGCAGCGTTACGGATTTCTGAACGGCGTCGTGCACGAGTGTGTGGAGCGCAGTCCGGACCTCGCCGGCCGGCTTTCGATGTCCGAAGGAATCGATGCGGTGGTTACAAACCGCTGGCTCGGGGTGCCGATTTTCCTGGTGCTGATGTGGCTCGTGTTCCAACTGGTGTTCGCGGTGGGCACGCCGCTGTCGGACTTGGTGGGCAAAGGTTTCCACCTGCTTGGGCTGGCCGCAGCCGCAGGCCTGAGTGCTTTGCACGCGCCGGCCTGGCTTGCCTCGTTCGTGTCCGACGGCCTGATTGACGGTGTGGGCGCGGTGCTGGTGTTCGTCCCGAACATCATGATTCTCTTTCTGGTTATCTCGCTGCTCGAGGATTCCGGCTACATGGCGCGGGCCGCGTTTGTGATGGACCGGTTCATGCACCTGATGGGCCTGCACGGCAAGTCGTTCATTCCGATGATTGTCGGGTTCGGGTGCAACGTGCCGGCAATCCTGGCGACAAGGACGTTGGAGTCGCGCAAGGACCGGATACTGACGATTCTCGTGAATCCGCTGATGTCCTGCTCGGCCCGGCTGCCGATCTACATACTGTTCACCGGCGCGTTCTTCACCCGGCAGCGCGGGCTGGTTGTGTTCTCGCTATATCTGCTCGGCATCGTGCTGGCGGTGCTGACCGCGCGCGTATTCAAATGGCTTTTCTTCAAGAGCGAAAACGCGCCGCTGATAATGGAGTTGCCGCCGTATCACCGGCCGCTGCTCCGTTCCACGTTGCAGCACGTCTGGGAGCGGAGTTCCCTGTTTGTGCGCAAGGCCGGGACTGTGATTGCCGCCGCGGTGGCCGTGGTGTGGCTGCTCGGCAACCTGCCGTGGGGCGTCAAGTACGCTTCGGAGGCGAGTCTGCTGGGTCGTGTCGGTACGCTGATCGCGCCGCTCTTGAAGCCAGCCGGATTCGGGTACTGGTGGGCAGGGGCCGCGCTTCTGTCCGGAGTCGTGGCCAAGGAAATCGTGGTGGGTACGATGGGCACGGTGTTCGGCGTGCACGCGGACGGACTGGCCGGTGTGCTGCACCAGTACTTCACCCCGCTGTCCGCGTACGCATTCATGGTCATGTGTCTCATCTACATCCCGTGCATCTCCGTGGTGGCGGCAATCCGGCGCGAGACCAACTGGCGCTGGACAATACTGGCAGTTGGCTATACGCTTGTGCTGGGCTGGCTGGTCGCGACCGGCGTGTACCAGCTTGGCCGGTTGTTGACGTGATACGACAAATCCTGGCTGAGTTGCGTCGGGGATCGACAACGGTCGCTGAACTCAGCCGGAAGCTGGGTGTGGAGAAGGGAGCGCTTGAGGAGATGCTCCGGTTCATGGCACGGAAAGGCCTGATTCGCGAACTGCACGCCGAGTGCGTGCCGGCTGGTTGTGCCGGCTGTCCGTGTGCCGGTCGGTGCGCGGCGAGTCCCGTTACCGGGGACGAACTCGTCACCGGCGCGGCGATGCCGGATGCCGGGCAGGACTCGCGGTCGCTCCGGCGCCCCGGGGCCGACACAAGGAGGAGTGGTGTTTGACGCCGACACTGCCGGGAAGTTGGTGGCGTTCGGGGTGCCGTTTTTCGCAATCTGGTTCCTGACCGGAATCGTGGTCGCCGTGCTGTATCATCTCAGTCTCTACTACCTGGACGGCGAGTACCGGGTGAAGCACGAGATTTCGCTCGACCTCCTGGTTGGGATTCTACGCGGCCTGGCCTACGTGCTGGTCTGGCCCGCCATCTTCTACTTCGACCGGACGGCGCTCTACCGCATCAAGATGCTGTTCCGGTACATGGACCCGAAGCTGCGGTACGAAGACGACGAGCTGGCCGGATTCATTGCCGAAGGCCGGCGGCGGGTGAAGCTCAGGCAGGATACGATTAGGAACGCCGAACTCGAAGAGCGTCGGGCACACGAACTCTTGACCGGCGAGGAGAAGTCCCGCTATTTGTTTGCCGCGCACGAGGGCAGCCCCGTACTCGACAAGATATGGCTGATGATGGCCGAAGGGTCGGGACCGGGCGGAGGCCGTCAATTGGTCCGGATCTACGACCGGAAGGACCTGGCCGATGAGGTCCAGGAGAAGGCTCGGTACGAGGTCGGGTGCCGGACCCAGAGGCCGTGCGAGCAGTGTGGAACCGTGGCACCGTTTGCCCGGGTGGAGTTGCCCGAGATGCTCTATCTGCGGGTGCAGGAACCGGACGGCAAGAAGACGATTGTCGAGGGGTGGGCCCTGCGCGGCAACTTCGCGGCCACGTTCCATCCCTGTCCGGAATGCGATACTTCGCGCCTGGGCGCGACTGACGAGGTGACGACCTTTGGCCGGGCGTCGGAAGTCGTTGCTCTGGTGAAGTCCGGTGTGACGATCCAGGAAGACCTGGCGACTTAAGGCGCGCGCGCGGCCGGAGTTGCCTTGCCGTCGATCAGCCGCTAGGCTTTTGTGACTGGTGCAACTTAAGTACGACAACCTGATGAGACTCTTGAGCCCCGGGACCGGCCCGGTCCCGTCTGCGTTTGGTCTGAGCGTGGCCGGGCAGATGAAGGTGTTGGCGTAGCCGTGATGGAGCAGCAAGTCGGGCCAGTCGGACCGGCCAGACGATTCGGACCAGCCGGACGGGTCGCGATGATCTTGCTTGGGCTGGCAGTCATTGCCGCCGGAGTTCTCGTGGTCCGGCACCTGACTGCGAAGCGCCCGGTGTGCGGGCCTGAGATCCCGTTGTCCGACTCAACCTATGTCGGGTCCGACAGCCTGGGCAAGGGCGAGATGCTGGCCCGCGTGCTCGCGCGCTGGTGTCTGCCCCAGGCGCGCATCAACGAGGTGTACGCGGCACTGGCGAAGACCGATTTCAACTTCCGGAACATGCGGGCCGGCGATCTTGTGTCATGTGTGTACCAGGGGTTGGATTTGACCGGAATCACGTATCGGAAGGACCTGGTTACGTCGTACAACGTCCGTTTCGACTCCACGGGCACAACCGCGACCAAGGAAGTGAGGCCGGTGGACACGGTGCGGGTTGTCGTGCGCGGGGCCATCAAAGGGTCGCTCTGGAACTCGATGACCGAGCTCGGCGAGACGCCCGGGCTGGTCGTGAACTTTGCGGGAATCCTGAGCTACGACGTGGATTTCCTGACCGAGACCAATGAGGGAGATTCGTTCGAGATCCTGCTGGACAAGTACTACGTAGACACCAGTTTCTACCGGGACGGCAAGGTGTACGCCGTGCACTATAAGGGGCAGGCCGGCAACTTCTACGGTTTCTACTATCGCAGTCCCTCGGGTCACTATGACTTCTACAACGAGAAGGGCCAGTCTCTGCGCAAGACCGTGCTCCGTTCGCCGTTGACGTTCGCCAACGTGACCTCGCGGTTCGGGATGCGGTTCCATCCCATCACGCGAACGTGGCGGCAGCACACCGGCATTGACTACGGTGCGCCGACCGGCACGCCGGTGAGCGCAATCGCCGATGGTACGGTGACGATGGCCCGGTGGAACGGCGGGTACGGCAACTTCGTTCAGATACGCCACGCGGGCGGCCTCGTCTCGTGCTACGGGCACCTGTCGCGGTACGGCGCAGGGGTGAAGTCCGGCCGGAGCGTGCGACAGGGGCAGACGGTCGGCTACGTCGGCACGACCGGGATGTCGACCGGGTCCCACCTGCACTTCGAGGTCAGGCAGAGCGGCAAGCCGGTCAACCCGCTGAAGGTGATTCCGCCTCGGGCCGAGCCGGTGGCAAGCAAGAGCATGCCCGAGTTCAAACTGCTTAAGGCGTCCTACCTCACAGATCTTGCCAGGCCGGCAGGGCCCGTTGTCGCGGCGGTGGATTCAGTCGCGCCCGCGCACTAGAGCTTCAGCTCCAGTTCAGCGTACCAGTTGCGGCCCGGAATCGGATATCCTCTCATCACTTCGTATTGCCGGTCGAACAGGTTGCGGACCCCGCCGCGCAGCGCCGTCCCGATCCGCCCGAAGGTCGGCGTAAGCGCGAGGCCGACGTCAAACAGCATGAAGCCCGGCAGCGAGTTCGTGCTGTTCGGTGGCAGGGTGTCGGGCATCGTGTATCTCTGGCCGGTGTAACGGACGTCACAGGTCAATTGCACCGGTCCCCAGCCGGCCCAGGGCGACAGCGCGAAACTGAGTCGGGGCCGGTAGATGAGGTCCATGTCGTGCGAGCGCGCAAGCATGTAGGTGGCGTTGCCGGTAATCCCGGCGTGCCTGGAAACAGCGGCCACTTCTACCTCACCGCCGGTGATGGTCGCGGTGTCGAGATTCACCGGTCTGTATACCCAGGCCGAATCCGGCTGCCACTGAATCAGGTCCGAGAGAAACGAACGCCAGAGTCCAAGGCGGCAGGTGAGGAACGATGCGTACCTGACTGACGCGTTGAAGTCAACGCTCGTCGCCCACTCCGGTTTCAGTTGCGGGTTGCCTTTGGTCCATGGGTCTTCGGGCCAGTATAGCTCATTGAACGTCGGGGCGCGGAACGACCGGCCGGCCGACGCGTAGAGGTCGAGCCAGCCCGGGCCCGAATAGACGAGCGAGAGCTTGGGGCTGAGGACGCGAGTGATGGAACGCGCGGTCGTGGAGTCAGACCGCTGCTTTGAATCGCTCAGCCCGTCGAATCGCGCCATCGGTACGACTTCGAAACTCAGCCACCGCAGGCGTGCTTCGGCCCAGCCCGCGCCGGTCCAGCGCTGCGGGGTGCCGATGGTAGTGCTCCGGAACTGCTCGCGTTCGCCCTCAAGACCGGCAACCGCTGTTGCCCAGCGCGCGAAGCGCACGGTCTGCTTGGCCATGACGCCGGAGGCCGTGGTGACGTGCGTGTCGTTGACCCATGAGAGCGTGTCCGGGTCCCAGTAGTGACGCCAGGACTGGTGTTGGTACAGCCGCGATTCGAGCCGGGCGTTATCGGCCTCCTGCAGATCGTAGCTCAGATGCACGATGCCGCGGTAGTCGTCCATGCGCGCGCTGTCTGCCGGCCACGAGGTCGGGCCCGGTTCCCCGCGGCCGGTCACGTTGTATTCGCCGAGCAGCGATACCCGGTGCGGTCCTTGCGCAAAGATGCCCTTGGCCATTACGTCCTGGGAGTTGATGCCCGAGTTCACGCGCTCATGCACAGAATCCGACGTGTCCCGATAGCTGAAGCTGTCGCCCATGCGGTTCAGGCTGGCGGCGACAACGTAGCCGAGCGGGTCAGACCAGTTCGAGTGCGTGGCTTGCAGGTAGCGCTTGCCGAACGAGCCGACGCCCGCTGTTGCCTTCGCGCCAAACCGGTCCGGTTCCGGCGTGACGACGTTAACCAGTCCGCCGATGGAGTTCGCGCCGTACAAGGCCGAACTGTTGCCGCGCACGACCTCAACGCGTTCGGCCAGTGTCAGCGGCAGGGTGGTGAGGTCGAAAAGGTTATCCTGGGCCGAGTTCAGCCTGACGCCGTCGAGCAGGATGAGTGTCTGTTCCGTGTTGGCCCCGCGCAAGCCGATTGTCGTCAGATTGCCATAGTCCTTGGAAATGACGGACGGGGAGACCCGGAGCAGCTCGGCCAGACTAAGCCGGCCGTCTGCCTCTGCGTCGTGGCCTTCGATGATTGACACCGGGCCGGACCTTTCGAGCAGGCTCGGGGTGCGGAACGCGCTGACCGAGATGCCATCCAGCCGGACGGGATTGGGCCGAAGGTAGAGCGTCGCCGGGCGGGAAACGTCCACCTTCTCCCAGCGCTTTTCCTCGTAGCCCACGCGCGAAACCGCAACGGTTACACGTCTGAGCCCGGGTCCAACCTCCAGCGCGAAAACGCCGGCAGAGTCGGCGGTTGTATTGAGATCCAGGTTGGGCGCGCTGATTGCGGCATAGGAAACCGGCTGCCACGTCGCGGCATCCAGCACCACGCCGGCCAGCGTCGCGGCGCGCGCCATCGCCATCGTGGCAACAGCGGCCAGCAGAATCCGCGCCGCCCTTTTGCCTCTTACCCTCGGTCCTTTGGCTTCTGACTTCGTCTGCATCACGATTCTCCTTTCCTTACAAGTCGAATCCTCGGAAAGCGGCAGACAGGTCTCCTGGCTCGCGGCATGGCTCTGTCGCCTTCCCGGCCTGTGCCAGTGGCTATGACAGAGCGACGAACCGCTCACAGTGGGTAGGACCGCAGCCGATTTTCACGGCTTTCCCTGTGCAGCACGGAACTGCAACCGTTCGTGCGTAGACACGCACCCGGTCTTCCACCGCTCTTCCAGATTGTTGACCTAGAGGTTAGCCGGTTCGCGGGCTGGGTCAAGCCGAACAGGCGACCCTGAATCCGATGTTGAACCGCCAAGGACGCCAAGAGGCGAAGGGGAAAGGAGAAATGGCGAATGACGGGAGCGGAAGGGTGAACCGCCAAGAACGCCAAGGACGCCAAGATGCGAAGGGGGAAGGGGAAATGGCAAGTGGCAACACGGACGCCGAGCCTACGGTCATTCCGAGGGAGCGAAGCGAGTCGGGGAATCTCTCAGGACTGACCGCAAATAACGCGCACTGTCAGGCAGGGGCCGCTGAGGCCAGCTAACGATGTACGACCCGGTTGAGCGGGCGGAATTGGGGAGAGGCCGAGATGGTCTTGACGCGCTTCGGGTTAGAAATCTGGGAAGTGTCCCATATGCGCTAACTTAAGGCGTTGACAATGCGGCCGAAGGTCTTAGAATT
>CAZQZR010000062.1:0-12192 GCA_964597845.1 uncultured bacterium
TCCTCGGGCGAGTGGTCCGGATCGAGCGCGGCCGGAAACGCGTCTGGCTCGGACTCGGTCCGGAGCGCTATGCCATCGCCGGCCTTTCCCGGGTCGGATTGCTCCTTCCGATTCTGTGGCGGACTGCCGCGCTGACACGTTTCTTGAGGAAGCGGCCGCATGAAAACAACTAACCCGACCGCCGGATTCGCCGAGCTGGTTCTGGGTGGCACGCTTCCGCGACTCCCCTTGAAGGGGAGCATTGACCTGACCTACCGATGTAACAACAACTGCCGTCATTGCTGGTTGCGCCTTCCGGTGACCGCCGAGGAACTGAAGCAGGAGTTGAGCATTGATGAGATTCGGCGCATTGCCGACGAAGCCCGGGCAATGGGCTGCCGTGAGTGGTCGATTTCGGGTGGCGAGCCGATGCTGCGGCCGGATTTCCCGGAGGTATTGGACTATCTTACGCGCAAGGCCCGCAGCTACGGCCTCAATACTAATGGCACGCTCATCACGCCCGAAATCGCCCGCCTGCTGACACGCAAGGGGTCCAAGATGGTCGCGCTCTACGGTGCTACCGCCGAAGTGCACGACCACATCACCCGCAACCCCGGTTCGTTCGATGCCCTGATGCGGGGGTTCGCCTATCTTCGGGAGGCAGGGGCCGGTTTCACAGTGCAGCTTGTCCCGATGCACGACAACTACGGGCAGTTCGGGGAGATGGTCAAGCTGGCGAAGTCGTTCAGCCCGCACTACCGAGTGGGTGCGGCGTGGCTGTATCTCTCTGCGTGCGGTTCAACTCAACGCAATGCTGAGATTTGCCGCCAGCGTCTGGACCCGAAAGACGTCATCGTCCTCGACCAGCCTGACCTTGCATACGAGGAATCCACGCACTCAACCGAAGGCCTTGGGGACAGTCCCCGTGCGGGGACAGTCCCCGCTGATGGCGATGACCGTCTGTTCGCCGGTTGCATCGCCTCTCGCCGGGATTTTCACGTTGACCCCTACGGCAGGATGACGTTCTGTTCCTTCATCAAGGACCCGGCTCTGTGCTTTGACCTGCGAGAGGGGACATTCCGTACTGCCTGGGACGAGTTCATCCCCGGCCTGGCCGACAAGGTGCGGGGCGGCGAGGAATACCTGAAGAACTGTGGTTCGTGCGAGCACCGGACGGACTGCCGCTGGTGCGGCGTATACGGCTTTCTGGAGCATGGCCGGTACGGGGCAAAGGTGGAGTACCTGTGCGAAGTGGCGCGGGAGAACCGGAGTTTCAAAGAGCAGTGGCAACACGACCATCGTCGCTACTTCGAGATTGCCGGCATCACACTCCAGATTGAGTCGGACCTGCCATTTACCGACCAGACGTTCCATCCGAAGTTCCGTGAGTTCCAGAAAGACGGTCCGGGTCCGGACACGGTGACCATTCGCCATCATTTCCAGATGCCGGACATTAAGCTAAGCGAACTCGGGCGTCAGGTCTACCGCAAACCGCCGTGGGCGATATTTCGCAAGGGGCGGTCGTGGGTCTACCTCAGCATCTCGCCCGACC
The DNA here is from genome assembly GCA_964597845.1 of uncultured bacterium. Lineage (GTDB taxonomy): Bacteria > Hydrothermota > Tepidihabitantia > Tepidihabitantales > Tepidihabitantaceae > UBA2258. The sequence goes on from CAZQZR010000062.1 coordinate 1,532, forward strand.
CGGACGACCACGAATTGCACCAAGTGGTCATCTTCAACGACGACTACTCGCGCGGCGAGTTCTATCGTCCGGACGACGCGGTCTTCCGGAAGGGCGATCTCCACTCCCTTACGCTGTTTCCCTCCGACCAGATTCTCCTGGCCCAGCTTCTTGCCGACCGCCAGGCCTGTTTCCTGCATTCGGCCGGCGCGATAGTCAGACCATCATTACTGACATCCGCAGATTACACAGATGGCACAGATCCCTGCGTGCCTGAACCATTGAACCCCAGAACCCCTGAACCCATTTCTGCGTGTCACCCCGACGCCGGTGGAGGGGTCTCTCAGAGAACGAACCGCCAAGTACGCCAAGATCGCCAAGGTCCGGAAGGGCCTTCCACAGATTACTTAGACAACACGGATGCACGCCAAGGCATTCGACCTTCCCCGCCGGAGGCGGGTGTCGGGCTGTTGTTTGTGGGCCATTCCGAGGCCGGCAAGTCAACCACTGTGAAGCTCTTGCAGGATCGGGCGGAGATTCTGTGCGACGACCGGAACATCGTCAGGAAGGAAGGTGGAGGTAAAGGTGGAGGCAGAGACGGAGCGGATGGCGGACAGGGCAGCTTCCGGGTATATGGTTCATGGAGTCACGGTGAGGTGCCGCTGGTGTCGGCGGCCTCGGCACCGCTTCGCGCCATCCTGTTCATCAAGCAGTCTCCGGATAACCGCTTGGTTCCGGTGACAGACCGTAGAGAGTCATTTAAGCGTCTACTGGCCTGCGTAATCCGCCCGCTGGAGACGGCCAACTGGTGGCAGAAGACGTTTTCCGTAGTAGAGGCTTTGGCCCGCGACGTTCCATGCTACATCATGGAATTCGACAAGAGCGGCCGGATCGTGGGGCAGATTCTGGAACTGGCCCAGGACATAGAAACGAAAGGTAAAGGCAAAGGTAAAGGTGAAGGTAGCAGATGATCCCTTCCCAGTCTCAATCTCTACCTCAACCTCCACCTCTACCTTCCTGTTCCCCCTACGTCGAGAAGGTCGCGAATGGTCGAGGCGGGCTCTGGCAGAAGCACGGACCGCTGCTCGGCAGGCTCGACATTGAGTTGACCGAGCGCTGCAACAATGACTGTATCCACTGCTGCATCAACCTGCCGATGGACGACTCGGCGGCGCAACAGCGCGAGATGACAGCCGACGAGGTGAAGGACGTTCTGACGGAGGCGGCTACCCTCGGTTGTCTGTCGGTGCGCTTCACCGGCGGGGAACCGCTCCTGCGCGAGGACTTTGAAGAACTCTACCTGTTCGCCCGGCGACAGGGCATGAAGGTGATGCTTTTCACCAACGCCCGGCTGATAACGCCCCATCTTGCCGACCTCTTTGCCCGCGTTCCGCCCGGAGAGTTGGTCGAAGTCACGGTCTACGGCATGAAGCCGGAGTCCTACGAGGCCGTGTGTCGGGCGCCGGGCTCGTACGCCGAGTTCCGCCGGGGCGTGAACCTGCTGCTTGTTCGCCGGGTGCCGTTTGTAGTAAAGGGCGCTCTCCTGCCGCCGAACCGGGGCGAGGTGGATGAGTTTGAAGCGTGGGCCGCGACGATTCCCGCCATGGACAAGCCCCCCGGCTATTCAATGTTCTTCGACCTGCGGGGACGTCGTGATTCGCCGCTCAAGAACCGCCAGATTGCCGGGCTGCGGCTTTTGCCCGAGGAGGGCGTAGCCATCATCAGTCGGCGCCGCGAGGAATACCTCAAGGAGATGCACCAATTCTGCTCGAAGTTCATGGGACCTCCCGGAGACAGGCTGTTTTCCTGCGGCGCTGGACACGGGACGTGCGTTGATGCGTACGGACGGGCTCAGATGTGCATGCCACTGCGTCATCCGGATATGGCCTACGACCTCAAGGCCGGTTCGCTCCGTGACGCGCTCACGAACTTCTTCCCACGCCTGCGGGAGATGAGAGCCAAGAACCCCGACTATCTTGTGCGCTGTGCTCGCTGTTTCCTCAAGGGCTTGTGCGAACAGTGCCCGGCCAAGTCCTGGGCCGAGTATGGCACGCTCGACACGCCGGTCGAATATCTCTGCCAGGTCGCCCACGCGCAGGCCCGCTACCTGGGGTTAATCACGAACGAAGAGAACGCCTGGGAGGTAGTGGATTGGCGGGAGCGGGTTGGACGATTGAGCGCAAACACCTTAGGAATGTGAGAATCGTGGTCATTCACTAGAGAGGCAAAACGGGAAGACTCCGTCGAATGGCAGGCGCCGGATTGGATCTGATGCAGGGGTCTGCGTTGTACCGTCATACCGGGTGGCGCCTTGTCACGCGCGGCGTCACAATACGCGAGGCAACCAATGCCGACTGGCTGGAGGTCCAGCGATGGTTTAACCCGAATGGGGCCCGGTCACATGCATTGCATCGGGACCCCCATGTCACGAACCTAGTTGCCCGCTGTCTCGGTCAACTCGCAGGCTTTGTTCAGTTGGTGCGACATCCACCCGAGCATTCCCCGTATGTCGGCCATTGGCTATTCAGTCTCTATGTTAGACCGCTCTGCAAGAGACTGGGCGTCGGGCAAGCGTTGAGCCAGGCGGTGATCGAGACAGCGCGTGCGGAAGGCGCGCAGACATTGGACTTGCTGGTGTTCAACGACAACTCTCCGGCAATTCAACTGTACCGCAAACTCGGTTTCGAGATGCACATCATTGCGGAACTCGAACCGCAGTTGGCAAGCGAATGTACCCCATCCGGCCGCCGTCGCGTGGGTATGCGGAAACGACTGGAGAAACAAGGATGACCGGCGACTACGTTAATGCGAATGAGGAAGCGCAGCCGGGCGGAAAGGCTAAGGTAGAGGTGGAGGCAGAGGTTGAGGTTGAGGTCAAGGTCGAGGCCGGGCCAGAGATAAACGATCATCTCCGTCCCTCGGCCGATTCCTTCTCTACCTCTACCTCTACCTCTACCTACTCCTCCATCGATTCGCTTCCTCGCTTCGAACTCTGGGACCGGATGAGGAAACGGCGAGCGCCAATCGCCTTTGACCTCGAAGTCACCGCCCGCTGCAACAACGACTGCCGCCACTGCTACATCAACCTGCCGGCCGGTGATTCGGATGCCCGGGCCCGGGAACTCTCCCTGGCCGAGATCGAGCGCATCGCCGGGGAGGCGGTATCGATGGGAGCGATGTGGTGCCTGCTGACCGGCGGCGAGCCGCTGCTGCGCGAGGACTTCTTCGAGCTGTACCTTGCGCTCAAACGGATGGGCCTGTTCGTTTCGGTCTTCACCAACGCCTGCCTCGTCACGCCGGAACACGTTGAGCTGTTCCGCAAGTATCCGCCGCGTGACATCGAGGTTACGATGTACGGAGCAACCGAAGCCACCTACGAGCGGGTTACGCGACGTCCGGGTTCGTTCCAGGCCTTTGTACGCGGCTTGGACCGGCTGCTCTCCAGCGGCGTCAAAGTGCGCCTGAAGGCAATGGCTCTGCGCTCCAATGTCCACGAGCTGGAGGAAATCGCCCGGTTCTGCCGCGCCCGGACCAAGGACTATTACCGGTTCGACCCGCTGCTCCACTTGCGCTTCGACCGCGACCCGGTCCGCAACGCGGAGATAAAGGCCGAACGGCTCAGCCCGGAGGAGATTGTGGCGGTTGAGCGTGCGGACGAGGAACGTTTAGGGGCCCTGCAAAAAAGGTGCAATGAACTCATCCTGCCCGAGCAGGCGCATGCGGGCTGCAATCACCTCTTTCATTGCGGGACGGGCAACGGCAGCTTCACTGTCAGCTACGACGGGCGATTTCGTCTCTGCTCGTCTCTCTGGCATCCGGATACGATCTATGACCTCCGTCACGGTACGCTCGCTGAAGCCTGGAAAGAGCATATTCCCCGAGTGCGCGACCTGCGTTCGAGTCGGAAGGAGTTCCTGGAACGCTGTCGCATCTGCCCGATTATCAACCTCTGCCTTTGGTGCCCGGCACATTCGTATCTTGAAACCGGCGAGATGGATACGGTGGTCGAGTACTTCTGCCGGGTCGCGCATGCCAGGGCAAAGGCGCTGGGGCACGGGGAAGGAAGAGGAAGAGGTTGAGGTTAAGGCTGAGGTCGAGGAGGAGAGGCAAGATGACCAAGGACGGATGACAAGGGACAATGCACGGTCTGAACGGTGGCCAGAAGAGCGGAAGGACGTAGCGTGATAACGGGCAAAACTAGGGAGGAAGAGCTATGACCAGACTGCAAAAGAAGGAGTGGAGCACGCCCAAACTGAGGATCTTCGCCAGGACGAAGACGGAAGAAACGGTGCTCTGGCTGTGCAAGCACGAGGTCGGGAGTCTGACCGGGCCGCTCTACCGTAATAGTACATGCTATTTCAATACCGTTTGCTCTTCACGATGCGAGTCCGCCCTCGGTAGTTAGCGCCGAGCCGATCCGCGGACGAGCCGAGACGGCAGGTAGAGGCTAAGGTTGAGGTTAAGGTTGAGCGTGAGGTTCAGGTCAAGGCAAAGGTCCCGGATGGTCCTCTCCGCGTTCTTGGTTTAAGGTTCTTCGTCCCTCGTCCGAGCCATCTGCGACATCTGCGTAATCTGCGGTTGTCCCCTCCGTGTCCACAGTTCTGCATTCTGGTTTCTGCTATCTGACTTCTGCTTTGTTCGCTGTCCGCCACTGCCCTCTCCGGGCAATCTGCGTAATCTGTGTAATCTGTGGATGGTCCTTTTCTGCTCCGGCATCCTGAACCACAATCTGTGTAATCTGTGTAATCGGTGGATGTCCTCTCCGCGTTCTTGGTTCAAGGTTCTTCGTCCCTCGTCCGAGCCATCTGCGACATCTGCGGTTACATGTCGGGTTCGGGGCTCCCGAAACCATTTGACAACCGTCCTCGGGCGTGTAATATCCAATGGTGAGATTAGACCAGTCGAAGGTCGTGCGAATTGTGGTCCCTCCGCCGCCGGTGTCGCGACTAGCAACGGGGAGGAGTGGATTGTGACATCTGGTCAGACCAAGGAGAAGAATTCCATGACTGATACCGTCAAGAAGCAATGGAGCACGCCCAAACTGAGGATTTTTGTCAGGACAAGAGCAGAGGAACGGGTTCTTTCCGGCTGCAAGCTGATCGAAGCAGGTAGTAGCCCAGGCACTTACGACGATACGTGCCTGAACCTCCAGCAGCCGATGCTCGCCGAGTGCTACCCTTGCAGCAGCCTCGTGGGCAGTTGACCGAGCCGTTCTACGGACATAGCCGAGGCGGCAGGTAGAGGTGAAGGAAAAGGTAGAGGTTGAGGTTAGGGCAGAGGAGTTCGTCGTGTCGTCCTTCGTCATTTCACCCTTGGTCGGCGGAGCGGTGACGTACGACGTGTCAGGCATTGTCCTTCCGGGCTGATAGGGCGCGCCGCGCGTGCGACTCCGTCACCAATGTGTAGTCTGCAGTCAGCCCACACGGAACGCCGGCAGCCCTGAATTCCAGATATCAGGCCTAAAGTCCGAAGTCAGAATTCCAGGTCCGTAATCTGCGTTAATAACAGCGTACGTTCGTTGCTTCCGCGGAAGCCTTCCGAGTAATCACCTACGTTTCGGGACTTCGTGGCTGGTCCGCGTTCGGTTGCGGTCCTCAGGGGCCGCGCTGGGGGTATCAAAATAATCTTGAATCTTCCTTGACATCCGGGTCGTCTAAGAGATAGTTCGCGTAGGCTGAGTCCGTGTGGCTCGGTCGCCGGGGAGGGCGTGAGAGGGTCGTCCGAGTAACCCGTCCTTTTTAGCAAAAAGACTCCGTCTGTGACCCGAGACTTGGCACACAACTCCAACCGCAGCAGAAGGCCGGAGCCTTTCCGGCTCGCAAAATCCTGTCGCCAGAAGGCCCGCGTGTGCTAGCGCAGGGCGACATCAGGGACTAAGGAAGGGATTGGGAAGAGGAGTCAATGATGCAAAGAACAAGATTGCTGGTGCTGCTGGCGATCACGATGGTGGCCGGGTTGCTGGTCACAGGCTGCCAGGGACCGATTGATGCGACGCCGGGCATCGGGATCGCCTCGCATATGGTACCCCACGCGCCCGAGAACTTTACGATATGGGCCGGGCAGAATGAGAGTGCCGGGGTCGTGACCGTTTGGTTTGACAATGCCAATCTCTACATCAAGTACGACTTGACGAAGGGGAACTGGTGGCTCGAGGAGACCCACGCTCACGTGGCCCTCAAGCTCAAGGACATCCCGCAGAGGTACGGCGTTCCGAAACCGTATAGGTTTGAGTTCAAGGACGAGTGGAGCCCGCGCGTGAAGACCTGCACATACGCGATTCCGGTCCGGGATGGCTGGAACGTCGGCGTCAACCTCTACATGGCGACTCACTCGGTTGTGGTTAAAGTCAGGAATGGCAGAGTCACGCAGCGCGAGGAAGGTTGGGCCGGACCCTACTTCTTCTCGGGCGGGTACTTGGCCTGTCACGGACCGAGGTACATCAAGTACGAGTTCCAGGAGGTCTACAAAGACCTGACCCTGCCGACCGACTCGGTCAAGATGGTCGTGTACCTGGACACCGTGGAGGTGGGGTATGAGCCCAAGGCCCATTTCAGAGTTGCGCTTGAGAGTGTGCCTTCCGGTTACGATGTGTGGAACGAGCCCCCCTCCCCTTGGACCCATGAACCATGGAACGCGCCCCGCGATAGCTTCTGGCCGGGCTGGTGCGCAGAGTACGCAAACGGCATAACACCGTCGGGGGCGCAGCCGTCGTATAATATCCCGTATGACTTTGTCAAGTGGTACCACGTCCGGCTGTGGTCGTCGCAGGATCCGAACCTGCCGGACCGCGACCCCATGGACAATGACGCTTGGGACAACGTCAACTGGCTGATCAATAACAAGCTCGACGGCGCGTCAGCTCAAGAGGTGCAAGTTGCGTTTTGGTGGCTGCTGACCCCGGATCCGGAAACCAACGGACTGCTGCCTAAGTACCCGCTCGAAGGCAACTCCCTGACGATGCACGATCAAGCTATTGAAAATGGCGAAGGCTTCCATCCGGCCAAGGGGCAGTGGCTTGCGGTCATTTGCGACGCCCCGAATAAGTCGAACGGCAAACCGACACAGCGCGTCTTCATCGAAGTCGACCCGTGATCCGCTAGTCGGAAGCAAGATTGACCGTCATTTGGCGGGCGGCAGAGTAAACACTCTGCCGCCCGCCGCTTGATGCACCCGGGATGGACGCTCCGGGCGGCTGTTGTTGCCGTGTCGCGCACGCCGGGGTATAATCCGCTGGCGGCGCACCGAGATATCGAAGCCGCGGACGAACGCATATGAACACCTACATCGAGCGGACTCCGACAACTGAGCCGGAGCCGTCCGCGTCCCAGTCAGGGGTCCGAGGTCCGTACCCCAGCCCCCGGCCCCTGACCCCTAATCCCCAATGCGTGGAATTCCTGTTGCAGTGTCTGTCTACCAGCCGTCAGCCGTCGGCAGTTGGCCGTGAGCCGTTAGCCGTTAGCCGTCAGCCGTCTGCTGACTGGTCCGAAGTCGTCGCCGTCGCTGCCGACCACGGTCTTACACCATTGCTTTACAGTCGCCTCAAGGAGAGCAGTTCGCAAGCCTGCGTCCCGGCCGACGTTTGGGAGCGGCTGCGACGGGCCCACTTCGCCAGCGCAGTCAGAAACATGTCTCTCTATGGAGAGCTCCGGAAGGTGCTCCAACGTCTGCGCAGCTCGGGCATCCCGGTGATTGTGCTGAAGGGAGCCTTTCTGGCCGAGGCGGTCTACGACGATGTCGCACTCCGGCCAATGGTCGACGTCGATCTTATGGTTCCCAGAGCAGAGCTGTCGAGAGCCCACGCAGTCCTGGTTGACATTGGCCGGGTTCGTCAGCAATCCGAGGGCATCGAGTCGCGCCTCCGGAGAAGCAGGGAGCTTCGGCTGTCGGCTGGCGCAGGCATCGACATTCACTGGGCGATAGTCACGCCGGCAAGCCGGTTCAGACTGGATTTGACGGGCTTCTGGGACAGAGCGCGTCCGGCCACGATAGCGGGTGTCGAGGTTCTGGCGCTATCCCCTGAAGACCTGTTGCTGCACTTGTGCCTGCATACTTCCTATGGCCACGTCTTTGGAGAGGGGGTGCGACCTCTCTGCGACATCGCCGCGACGATTCGCCGCTTTGGCGGCGACATGGACTGGATGCAGGTCGCGGAGCGTGCTCGCGAATGGAGGGCTGCAAGATATGTGGGTCTGACACTCCATCTCGCCCGAAGCATGTTGGGTGCGGAAGTGCCTGATGATGTCCTTGAGCAATTGGTTCCCGGCGACATTGACCAGCGGGTACTCGAGACGGCGAGAGAATCGGTTCTCGCCCGTTCCGGCTACGGTCCATGGGTCCCTCTCTTCCATCTACGGAGCGCAAAGTCCCTTGCCGACAAGGCAAGGATGTTTTGGGGACGGATTTTCCTATCCCGTGACGAAATGGCTGCGAAGTACCCCACGTCCAGGGGCGCGGAGAATCTCGGCTTCTACTATGTGCTGCGGCTCAGGGACGGCCTCCGGGCTTTCGGGGCCTACGCCCTGAGTCGAGGCCGGTCGCGGCGGAGCCGCAGACGCGGCCGGAGAGTACCGCTGACCAGCCATCTGGAGTCAGGAAAACCCACGCGGCAGGCTGAGCTCAAAGCAAAGGCAGACGTGAAGGCAGAGGCCTCCCGTGCCGACTAGGCCGAAGCTCAAGGAAGCCGTCCAGCAGGGCCTCCGGCTGGACCGCGCGATTCGCCTGGTGTGGACCAGCGCGCCGGGCTGGGCCACGGTTAACCTTGTCCTGGTTGTGGTCCAGGGCCTGCTGCCTCTTGCCGGGCTCTACCTGCTGAAACGCATCATTGACACGTTGCAGTCCGCTATCGCCGCGCCGGGCGGGTCCTCGTCCTTTGGACCGGTGCTCTTCTGGGTGGTTCTTGCCGCGGCGGTGGCGTTGGTCACGACTCTTGCCGGCGCGCTGGCCGAACTGGCCGGGCAGGCCCAGTCTATGGTGCTGTCCGACAAAGTCACCGACGTCCTCCACCAGCAGTCCGTGGCGGTTGACCTCGAGTACTACGAGAATCCGCGCTACCACGACACACTCCATCGAGCCCAGGGTGATGCCCTTTCCCGGCCGATAAGCATTGTCAACCGGTTGGTCCAAATCGGCCAGAGTGCCATCTCGCTGGTCGGCATCGCGGGCCTGCTGTTCGCCTTCAATCCCTGGTTGGCCCTGGTACTCATCCTCGTCGCCCTGCCCGGCGCGCAGGTGCGGTTGCTGTACTCGCGCCGGCTATACCGCTTTGAAAAGGAACAGACCAAGCAGGAACGTCGGGCGTGGTACTACCACTGGCTGTTGACGAATTCGTTATACGCCAGGGAGGTAAGGCTGTTCAACCTCGGGTCCCTGTTTCGCGCCCGTTTCCGTGCCTTGCGGCAGCAACTGCGCGTGGGCAGGCTGGCGCTCACCCGTCGCCGCACCCTGTCCGGGGTGCTGGCCCAGTCGGTGGCCACGCTCGCCGTCTTCGGAGCTCTTGCCTATATCGCGTACCGGACCTATAAAGGGACGGTTACAATCGGCAGTCTGGTGATGTACTACTCGGCTTTCCAGCTTGCGGTCGGCTCGGTCTCGGCCATCCTCAACGGATTCGTCGGGCTCTATGAAGACAATCTCTTCCTCTCCAACTTCTACACGTTCCTGGATTTGAAGCCAAAGGTCACGGCGCCGGCGAAGCCGCTGCCGTGTCCGGCGCGGATTGCCCGGGGTATTGCATTCCACGACGTCGATTTCACCTACCCCGGTACTTCCCGCCGGGTGCTGGAGGCAATCAACCTGACCGTCGCGCCGGGCCAGGTGATTGCGCTGGTCGGGGAAAACGGCTCGGGCAAGACCACGTTGATGAAACTCCTCTGCCGGCTTTACGACCCGGACTCAGGCAGGGTCACGATCGACGGCGTTGACATCCGCCAGCTCGACCCGGTCAAGTGGCGGCAGGAGGTCAGTGTCATTCTGCAGGATTACGTACAGTATCAACTGCCGGTCTGGGAGAACGTCTGGATGGGAGACGTGGAGGCTGCTCCTGACCGGGACAGGATTGTCGCAGCGGCTAAGCGCTCCGGGGCCGACCCGGCGATTAGTCGCCTGCCCCAGGGCTACGATACCCCGCTGGGCTGCTGGTTCGAGCAGGGCCACGAGTTGAGCATCGGCGAATGGCAGAAAGTGGCGCTGGCCCGGGCGTTCCTGCGCGACTCACATTTCGTGGTGCTCGACGAGCCGACCAGTTCGCTCGACCCGCTGGCCGAGGCGGAGTTATTCAGGCATTTCCGCGGGGCAATCGCGGGCCGGAGCGCGGTTCTTATCAGCCACCGGTTCTCGACCGTCCAGATGGCCGACTACATCTACGTGCTGGATCAGGGCCGGGTCGTGGAACGGGGAACGCATCGTGAACTGCTGGAGTTGAACGGGCTCTACGCCCGGCTCTACCTCGCCCAAGCCGCGCCGTACCAGGAAAGCTGAGCGGGCAGGGCTTGCCGCGAGCCGGAAGCGAGAGTCGCGAACCGTAGATCGTACACCGTGGACCGAATAACCAAGAACCAAGAACCAAGAACGAGGAATGAAGGATCATCCGCAGATTCCGCAGATTACACAGATTTGCTGCCAACTGCAGACCGACGCGAAGCGTCGCCCCGAGCGAGCGAAGCGAGTCGAACGGGTCTCTCGGA
>CAZQZR010000062.1:12292-17910 GCA_964597845.1 uncultured bacterium
ACCGACGCGAAGCGTCGCCCCGAGCGAGCGAAGCGAGTCGAACGGGTCTCTCGGAAATGGAAGCTCGCGCGCAGCGCGCCGCCATTTTGACTTTTGATATTTGCATTTTGCCATTTGACTTGCTCGGAAAAAGCGGGAGCTCGACGCTCCCGCACTCCAAAGCTGCAAGCTGTTAGCTGCTGGCTGTCGGCGTCCGCGGTCTCCCGTCTTCCGTCGCGTCCGTCGCATGCTTCGAGTACCGATAATGGTACTTGTAGTAGTAATAGTAGTAGCGGCCGTAGCGGCCGGAGCGGTTCACGTCGTTCAGCACGAGGCCGGACAGGTGCGCGCCCCCGCCAAGCATGGCGTTGCGCGCGTGGCCAAGCGCTTCCATCGCGGTCCTGTCGACACGGGCCACCATGATGGTGGCATCAACCAGCGAACCGATAATCGCGGTGTCGGCCGCGACCAGGACCGGCGGCGTGTCAATAACAACATAGTCGTATTCGCCGGCCAGCCGCTTGAGCAGATTGCGGGTGGCGGTAAGGGTGAGCAGGTCCCCCGGGCTGGGCGGTATCGTGCCGCAGGGCAGGCAGTACAGCCCGTCAAGTCCGGTTGCGAAGATGGCCTCCTCCGGGTTGCCATTCGCGATGATGAGGTCGGATAGGCCCGGCTTCTTCTTGCGCTTGAACACGGTGTGCAGCATCGGGTGGCGCAGGTCCGCATCAATCAGCAGGACACGGGAACCGGCCTGGGCGAGCACCGAGGCAAAATTCACCGCGATGGTGGACTTGCCTTCGCTTGGGCCCGGCGAGGTCACTGCAATCGTGCGCACCATGCGCTCCGCAGTGGCGAACGCGAGGGCGGTGCGCAACATGCGAAAAGCCTCCGCGCCCGATGATTCAACGTCGGTGTGGGTGATGAGGTGGCTGGTCACGTCCTCGCCCCGCCGTTGCCGGCCCGCAGTCAGAAGCTGCGGTACGCTGCCGAGCACCGAATACCCCCGGCGTTCCAGCTCGCCCTGACCGTGGACCGACGTGTCAAGGTACTCTGCCGCCCATACCGAACCGAGTGCCAGGGCGACGGCCAGTATCAGGAGAAAGCTCAGGCGCGCCGAGGGACTCGGCCCCCCGACCCGGTGTGCGTCCTGCGCGGGGTCAAGTGTCCGCACCGACGATGTCCGTCCGGATTCCTGGATGCGTGCCTGCTCGTAGCGGTCGGAAAACAGCACGAGTTGCTGGCGCCCGATTTCCACGTTCCGGGTCAGCAGGGCCGCGGTTCGGGTGACTTCCGGCAGGCGGGCGAGTCGGGCGTCGTAGCCGGATATGGCCTCAGCCAGCGCCTCCTGCCGGGCCTCGGACGTGGCCAGCGTGGCGTTGAGGGTCAGGGCCGATTCGAACAGGCCGTTTAGGTGCCCGACCGGGTCGGCCAACCCCTGCCGGGCAATCAGGACCTGCGATTCGATTCGGAGCCGCGCCCGGGTGCTGTCGATCTGACGGTCCAGGCCGCGAATCCGTTCCGAGTTCTCGCCGAAGCCGCTGATGATGAGGCTGGTCTTCTCGACCTCGAGCTGGTTCAGCGTACCCTCGAGGCTCGCGACCAGCGGTGACGACATGGCGTCAACATCCGCCATGCTCTTGCCTTCCTGCTCAATCTGGCTCTGGACGTACGCGAGATCGGCCCGAGTCACCTCGGCATCAAGGGCTGCCTGCCGGGACGCGGCGGCGAGCGCGGACTGCTGACTAATCAAGGCCTGGGTTTCGGCGTCAATGCCCGTCAGCAGACCGTGCGCGGCGTTGAACTCCGCCAGGCTCTGTTCGGACGAGTCCAGCCTGGCCCCGATCACGACGAGCTGGTCCTTGATGAACTTCTTGGTCGCCGCGACGTCGAGCAGGCTCATATCAAGGTCGTATTGTTGATAGGTCTCGACATAGGCGTTGGCGATCGCGATGGCGGCGGCCCGGCTGGGAGCAATTGCCGCGACTTGAACGACATTGTCCGCCGAGGTCTTGGTCAAAACCATGCTCTGCAAAGCCCCGGCCGAGAGCATCATCGAATCCGGCAGACGTTTGGCCACGCGCTCGGCCATGCTCCGGCTTCGCAGGAGCGTGATGCAGTTGCCGGTGTTCGGCTGCCTCGGCCACAGGATTGCTCCCGCTTGGCCCAGGAGGTCGCTCTGGTTGCCGGACGTGACCATCATCGTCGCATGGGCCTCAAAGACCGGTTTGGTGCGGGCGATGGACAATATGCTCAGCCCCAGGATTCCAAGAAACACACCCAGCGCCAGCCATTTCCGGCGGGCGAGCATTTCAAGGTAGTCATGGAAGCTGGTTGTACGCTCGGACTCTGAGGAAGGCGTCAAGGCTTCGGATCCTTGAACCCCTGAGCCCCTGAGCCCCTGAGCCGTTTCCGAGTTCACATTCCCGCCCGGTTCATGATTAGCAGGATGAGTGAGGCGAATGACACGACCGTGGTCGTAATAGATAGCCCGTCGCGGATGGAATACCAGGGTGAATTAGGCACCATTACGACGTCCCCGGGTGAGAGCGGGATAACCTGCCCGGCGGCAAGCATCTTCTTCAGGTCGATTCTCATTTGCTTCTTGGTGGTCGCCTGGACCAAAACCACGTGCCGCACGTCGGCGTACTGAGTTGGGCCTCCTGCTGCGGAAAGCAGTTCCACGAGGTCAGGATTGGCACCCAGGCTGTACGCCCCGGGCCCGCGCACCTGGCCCCAGACATAGTATTTGAAGACCGGGGCTTGGGACTGGGCGGGCTGAGCTGAAGCCCAGCCCGTACACAACAGCAGCGTGGCGAGGACAGGCAGCGGAAACCGGAGACCGAAGACCGAAGACCGAGGACCGAGGACTGAGGAACGAAGAACCAAGGACGAAGGACGAAGGACGAGGGACCAGGAACGAAAGATCATCCACAGATTACGCAGATTACATAGATTCTGGTTCCGGCTTTGGGACTTGAAATCCCGAGTATCCCGCTCCTCGCGGGCCGACTGCGACCTGCAAACTGCAAACTGCAAACTAGTCCTCCTCATCGTTCACCGTTGTCTCTCCGCCCACTCGATCCCTTGCTCATTCTTCTCTCTCTCCTGCCATCTGACATCTAGCTTCTGACATCGCGCCCCGCCTTGCCTTTTGCATTTTGACTTTTGCAGCTTGACTTGCGCTCCTCGTCTCTCGCCTGTCTCGGCCCTATTTCTCGATCTCGAAATACACCGACCGGTGCATTGGGAGCGGCCTGCCGGTTAACTCGCCCAGCGCCCGGAAACGCATCTGCCCTGCGGGCACCCCCAGCGACTTGAGATACTCATAGGCGGCATACGCTCTCCGTGCCGACAGAGGAAGGTTGTATTCAAGCGTGCCCTCCTCGGACGCGTAGCCGGTGAGTACGACTTTCATGTCGGGATGGGCCAGGAGCACGTCGGCGTTCTGGCGCAGGGTCGCCGCGGCCTCGGCGGTGATATCCCACTTGTCCCACTTGAACCAGATGGGGTTTAGCCTGACTCTTACCGCGACCGGCGGTAGTCCTCGTTCCGGAGCCGCTGCGACGTGATAGAACGGGACATCGGATTCCTGGTGCCGACCCAGGTTGTCCAACTGGTAGCTTACGCCAAACTCGAGACGCCCGAACTCGTAGCCTTCTCTTGCCCGGAGCAGGCCTTCCATCTTGGTCCACGCAACCGCCGCGGTGACCGGGCCGAAATGAGCTTTTATTCCGGAGTTAAAGTCGCGGGTGTTTGCCTCGGCGACCAGCGCGACGTTCGGGGTGAGGAATACTTCCAGACCGCCGAACAGGGCGATTGCCCACTGGTGATACTGATTGAGGAAGATGTCGGTGTTCATGAACTCGTTCGGGCCGTCGTAACCGACGAAGCGGCCGCGTCCGAGTCCAAGGTGGAGCCGGGCAAACCTCGCCAGCGGAATGCTCGTCACCGCGAACGCGGAGAAGTTCTCGGTCGGCCGGATGTAACTGCCGTCATCGGGGCTCAAGTACTTCCAGTCGGGCCAGGCATCGTCAGGGCCATGGCCGATTGGAGAAACGTAGCTGTGGATACCGACATCGACAACGCCGACTGCCAGGCCGAAACGCCCGGGTTCGCCGCCGACCAACTGGTACTTGGCGTCGAGGACGTAGTCCTGCAGGGTATAGGCAACGAGCGCGACGTCCAGATGCCTGAACGGCGAAATGCGGACGTTGACGTCGGCTTCCCAATAATCCACATTCACCGGTGTATGCGTAAGCGGCAGCGTCATGTCGGCTGAGATTGCCAGCGAGTGGGCCGGCAGCACGTCCGCGGTCGGCGTATCAAACAACAGCATCGGGCTGTTGAACATGGCCGAAGCCGGTGCGGCAATCGCCAGCACCACGATTATGGCGTACACCCGGAGCGTCCGGCGTGAAGCGTCAGCACTGTAGCGTATCATCATTCCTCCCTTTGTCACCGATCTTCGTGTCCTCCTTGGGACACTTTGCGCTTCGAAATCTGCAATCTGAATTCCGATCTCACCCTTCCACTTTTACCCTTTGGTTCTTCGTGTCCGGGTGGTGGGAGCCCATGTGGGGATGCTCTTGTCCTGCGGTCGGCGTAATCTCCGCAGTCGGTCGAACATCTGCCCGGCCGGAAGCGGTAGGCCGGCCGGCGAGACAGCCCGTATCCGGGCAATAGCCGCTGACCTGCCTGAGGATTTCGGCGCGGATTTGTGCCGCATCGCCGCTCCGCACGACCTCATCCAGCCGTCCTAGGTCCTCCATGACCTTTGGATAGCCGCCGTTCCCTGAAATGCAGGCCCGATAGATACGCCGGTTTACCGTTGCTGTTGTGCCCTCTTCGGCAGTCAACAGTTCTTCGAAGAGTTTCTCGCCCGGGCGCCGTCCGGTGAAGACGATCGGGATGTCGATGTCCGGGCGCAACCCGGCGTGGCGAATCATCGTCTCCGCCAGGTCCTTGATCCGCACCGGGTTGCCCATATCGAGCACGAACACCTCCCCGCCCCGGCCGAGCGCCACCGCCTGCATGACCAGCAGGACCGCCTCGCTGGTGAGCATCAGGTAGCGCTTCATCTCCGGGTCGGTAACGGTGACCGGCTGGCGCCGGATGATGGCGTCGCGAAAGATGGTCGAAACGCTGCCCCGGCTGTCGAGCACGTTCCCGAATCGAACCGCCAGGAACCGGACCCCGCCTCTGCCGTTCATCTCCGTCACCACGGTCTCGCCGATCCGCTTGCTCGCGCCCATCACGCTCGTGGGGTTGATTGCCTTGTCGGTTGAGATATAAACAAAGCTCTCGGCGCCGAACTTCACCGCGGCACCGGCGACGAGGTGGCTGCCCTGGACGTTTGTGCGGATCGCCTCGGCCGGATGAAACTCGAGAATCGGGACGTGTTTGTACGCGGCGGCATGGAAAACGACGTTCGGCCGGGACTCCAGAAAAACCCGGTCGACGTCCGCTTCACGCGTGACGTCGCCGAGGAAGGGCATCACGTTCAGTTTCGGATAGGCCCGGCGCAACTCGCTCTCGACGTAGAACAGGTTCGAGTCGTCCCGTTCCAGCAGGACCAGCATTGCCGGGTCGAACCGGGCGAGCTGGCGGCAGAGTTCCGAGCCAATCGACCCGCCGGCGCC
>CAZQZR010000063.1:0-17884 GCA_964597845.1 uncultured bacterium
ATTGCCTCGAAGATGTTGATCTGGCCGATGACGTTGGTCGTCATGGTCTCGGCCGGGGCGACCCAGGACATGGGCACGAAGCTCTGGGCCGCGAGGTGGTAAATCCGGTCCGGTTTCAGGTCCCGGACCAGCTCGTACATCGCGGTCGCGTCGCGGATGTCGGCAACATGAGTGGTAATCCGGTCGCCGAGCTGGGTGATATTCTCGGTCCGGGAGCGCCAGCGCATCGTGCCGTGCACTTCGCAGTCGCCCCGGGACAAGAGATACTCGGCCAGGTGACTGCCGGCGAAACCGGTAATACCCGTAATCAGACACTTCAAAAGACCTCCCCAGAGGAGAATAGTGAATAGAGAATTGAGAATAGTGAAAGGCGGATTCGGATTTCGCTATTCACCATTCACAATCCACGATTTCGTATTTCACTATTCGCTATTCCTAACTCACTATTTCGCGGTTGAGAGCCTCAGGCCTTCTGGATTTTGCCTGAGCGGATGCAGCGCGTGCAAGCCCAGATGCGCTTGTTTTCGCCTTCGACCTTGGCCCGGACGCGCTGCAGGTTGGGCTCGAACTTTCGTTTGGTCACGTTATGGGCGTGGCTGATAGTCGAGCCGACCACGCCGATTTTGCCGCAAATCTCGCAATGTCTAGCCAATTTTCCTCCTTGGCGGTGTTAAACTCGCACAGAGGATAGCAGGAATGTCCAGACTGTCAATCCGCGAATCAGGCGAAGCCAGAAGGGCCGAGTGGGAAGAAGAAAGTGGAAGGGGGTAGGGACAAAGTGGAAAGTGGAAAGGGGAAAGTGGAAAGGGGAGATGGGAAAGTGGAAGGTGGGAAGTCCCAAGTCCGGACTTTGCCATTTTCCCTTTCTACTTCGTCCTTTGCCCTTAAGGCATTTTCACAATGCGGCAGGTCGCTGCGGCGGAGCCGGTCCCGACGGTGGCGAAGTAGATGCCGGGCCGAACCGAGCCGCCGAACGACACCGCTAGCGGGAGTTTCGGGCCGAGGGACGCGCACTCGATCAGGCGGCCAGTGGCGTCGAAGACACGAACGGTGAAGGATGAAGGATTAGGGACCAACGGTGAATCGGAAAGCCGGATGGTTGTGGTCCCGCGGAAAGGGTTGGGGAAGGCGTCGAGAGTGAAGCGTCGAGCATGAAGCGTCTTGCTCTCCGCGATTCCCGTCGGCAGCATGTTGACCGGCACCCGCAGGTAGGTGACCGCGTTGCTGGTCTGCGGGCCCTGGCCCTGTTCCGAGAAGCCGGCAACCAGGTCCGCGAAGTAGATGATGTGCAGAGTATCATTGACCACCTCGCTCAGGAACGGGAAGCGTTTGCTGGTGCTGTCCGGCCGGGTCAGGCGCAGGGGCAGACCCCAGTTGTAGTCGCCGTCAATCGTGCGGGCGGCCCAGATATCGGCGCGGCACAGCCCGGTAGTCGGATCGACGTTGTCCGGGTCGAACTGCTCCCACACCGCGTAGAGCTCGTCTGTCGTCCGGTTCATTCCGATGCTGGGCCGGTCAGCGGCGAGCGCATCGTCACCGAGTCGGGTTCCATCCGGACAAGAGTAGTCGTGTACAAGGTGCCATGACGGGGCCGGGTACCGGGAGTAGTGCCAGATCTGCGAGTGGAGGACGTCGTTTCCATCGCAGAGGTCGGTCAGCAGGTGGATTCGGATTGTGTCGTATGTTCCGCAGCCGGAAAGCAGGGACCGGGACAGCGGCGACGGGACCGAGTCCGACAGCCGCGATGTCTCGAACCAGTTCTGGCCGTTGTTCGGGGTTTCCTTCAGAAAGAGCGTGCCGCGGTCCGGTCCTTCGGTTTCGGCCCAGATGAAACCATACCGGCCGCTCTGCTTGGACACGGCCAGGTTGAACGCGGGGAAGGCGCCGACGTGGCCGACCGTAATCACGGCGAAGTAGGCCCGGTAGAGAAGCGAGTCGTTGTTCAAGGCGGCGAACTTGTAGAAACCAAAGTTGGCCGCGCCGACCAGCGGGTAGCGACAACTGCCGGCAACTTCCTGCTCCCGGAAGCTACCGGTTCCGGGGCCGGTGTCGGCAAGCCAGGTAAGGACGTGGGCGTTCTGGCGCAGGTGGTCGGCGGCAATCATGGCGCTGCCTTTGCTGACGTTGATGTCCATCGAGCCGAGGGTGCGCGGTTCGACGTTGATTACTATGCCGCCGGGCCAACGCCAGCCCCCGCTGCGGGGTCGAAAGTTGTAGCGGATTGAACCGTAGCCGTCCTTCCATACCGCGTGGGTGCCGGAGAGCGAGTCGAAGGCGATGTAGCGGACTGCCGGGCCGTACATCTGACGGTCCCTCGTCGTGAAGCCGATGGTCTCCGCGACGATCTGCGCCTGGACGATGGCGACGAGCGTCAGCAAAGCGACACCCGCCAGGCAGATTCGCAGCCGGTTCTTCAAGGTCATCTCCACATTGACTATAGACACGGGTTGCGACTAGTCAAGTTGTCAGCAGGTTCATCACCGGTTGCCAACTGGTTGGCCACTGAACCGGAGCGGGAAACCCACCGGCTGTGTGCGGCTTGCCGGCAACTTGTGCCCATGATGCCCACCACTTATCCACATGCGTCATGGTCTGCTTGACACGATGCGGGTGTGTATCTATCTTCACTCATGGCTCGACAGACGAACAGAGCATCTTTCCACGCAGTAGTATCGGGCGGTGTCCAGGGAGTTTTCTTTCGTGCGTTCGTGGTGCGGGAGGCATCGGGCCTCGGCTTGTGCGGAGTCGTCCGCAATCTACCCGAGGGCCGGGTCGATGTGATTGCTGAAGGAGAAAGGCAGAACCTCGATCAACTGGTCCAGCGCCTGCGTAAGGGACCGCCCCAGGCACAAGTCAACGACGTTTCAGTGGAGTGGGATGAGTATCGACACGAATACGGCACTTTCCGGATAGAGTACAGCTAGCCGCACACCGGCCGAAGTCAGAAGTCAGAAGCTAGAAGGCAGAAATGGAAAGGAGAAAGTGGAAAATCCCAAGTCCGGACTTTGCCATTTCTCCTTTCCCCTTCGTCTTTCACGGTTTCTTGACATCATCCGGTGCGCTTCTATGATAGGCGGTTGAAAGACGAAGCGTTCATGGCCGAGGCGCTGGAACTGGCTGCCCGCGGGTGCGGCCGGGTTTCGCCGAACCCGATGGTCGGCGCCGTGCTTGTCAGAGGCGTCCGGGTAGTCGGCCGCGGCTGGCACCACCGGTTCGGTGGTCCCCATGCCGAGGTCGAGGCGATTGCTGCCGCCGGCCGCAAGGCCAAGGGAGCGACTTTCTACGTGACAATGGAACCGTGCTGCTTTCACGGCAAGACCCCGGCCTGCACCAGCGCGGTTCATGCGGCCGGTATCGAGCGGGTCGTGGCGGCGACGCTCGATCCGAACCCGCGCGTCAACGGCAGGGGGATGCGCTTTCTGCGTGATTGCGGCATCAAGACTTCGGTCGGGCTGCTGAGCAAGGAAGCGCGGCGGCTGAATGAGGCCTATTTCACCTCCCTGCGCAGGCGCCGGCCGTTCGTCATCCTGAAGGTCGCGGCTACGCTCGACGGCATGGTCGCCGACGCCATGGGCCGCTCGAAATGGATAACCGGGCCGGAGGCGCGCGCGTTCGGACATGGGCTGCGCCTTTGCGCGGACGCGATCGTCGTCGGGGTCAAGACGGTGATTGCCGATGACCCGCTACTGACCTGCCGCGTCAAGCCGCCCAAACAGCTCACGCGTGTTATCCTCGACTCGGACCTTGCGACTCCGCCCGGTTGCCGACTGATCAAGGAACCGGGGCCGGTGCTGGTGTTCACTGCCAGCAGCAATGCTGCCAGAGCCGAACGCCTCTGGGCCAAGGGTGTTGAGGTGCTCCGCGTCGGGCAGGAGAAGAACGGACTGCTGAAATGGGCGGACGTGATGGCCGAGTTGCACCGGCGGCAGTTGCAGACCGTACTGATTGAGGGTGGTGCGACCGTGGCCTCGTCGGCGCTGGAAGCAGGTATCGTCGACAAGGCGTACGTGTTCCAGTCGCCGAAGATACTCGGCCCGGGCAAGTCTTTCAGTCATGGCCTTGCCGCGCGCGGGCTCGGGCATGCAATTGAACTTAAGTCCGTGGACCACCGCTGTCTTGGCCCGGACTTTCTAACGGAAGGCTATGTTCACCGGGCTCATTGAAACCGTCGGCCGGCTTGAGCGCACGGTCGGCCGGCGTGGCAACCGCGTCTTCACGATTGGCGCCGGGTTTGCCGCGGAGTTGAAGCTTGGTGAGAGCGTGGCCGTTAATGGCTGCTGCCTGACTGTCACCAAAGCGGCGAAGCAGAGCTTTGAGGTCGAGGCCGTTGCGGCGACGCTGGAGGCGACAACACTGGGTTCCCTCAAGACCGACGACGCGGTGAACCTCGAACGCGCGCTGCGGGCAGGGGACAGAATGGGGGGCCACTTCGTGCAAGGCCACGTGGACGAGGTTGGGAAGGTCCGCCGAATCGAGCAGCACACCGGATACTGGACACTTGCGATTGAAACCGACCGGCGTACGTCGCGTCCGCTGGTCGAGAAGGGCTCGGTCTGTCTGGATGGAATCAGCCTGACCGTGGCGTCGGTTCGGCCCGGCGAGTTCGCGGTCAACATCATCCCGCATACGTGGGAGAACACCAGCTTGAAGCAGCGCCGCACCGGCGACGGAGTCAACATCGAATACGACCTCTTGGTCAAGGCCGTGCAGCAGAGAGCCACGAGTCGCGGAGCGGGGTGACCGCCAGTACGGAGGTCGGAACGTCTTGACTCTGATTCTATTCGCAGCAGCGCTGTGCGGTGGTCTGGACCAGCAAATGTCCGAAGGCATCAGGCGCGGCTGGCGCAGCCCGGCGATGGATGTGGCCATGTTGGCGGTGACGCAAGCTGGCGAAGACTATACAGTCGGGGGTAGTGGCGTGGCGCTCTATCTCTTCGGCGGTCCCGAACTCCGCAGGGCGGCCGCGCTCGCCACCTGCTCGTACCTTGAGGCGAATGCAGTGCTCGTCGGCGTGCGAGCCATTGTGAACCGGCCTCGGCCGGATGACCCAAACCCGGGATGGCTTGGCAGCGCGTTCCCGTCCGGCCACGCGGCCAGCTACTTTGCTGCAGCGACGGTGTATGCGCTGAAATTCCCCAGGCTCGCCCCCTTCCTGGGTGTGGCCGGTGCGCTGGTGGCGCTATCCCGAGTGTATCTTGGCCGACACTGGCCGTCGGACGTGCTGGCCGGAGCCGCGCTTGGTACGGGTGCCGGGCTGTTGACCGTGCGGTTGGAGAAGCCGATCAGCCGCGTGCTGCACCTTGAGGAGTCGCGCGTCGGGGTGCTGCAGCCGTCGGCCGGCACCGGCGGACTCAGTATCGTTACGGTTTCCTTTTAGCCCGGCACAATTGACGGTTCTCTTCTTTCTCCCTAGAATCCAGTCATGGACATCAGACTGATACGCGAGAACGCGGACGAGGCGCGGCGGTTGCTGGCCCTGCGCCGTTGCGGAATCGACATCGAGCGGATAATCGCGCTGGACGCGGACCGTCGCCGGCTTTCGAAAGAACGCGACGACGCGCGCCACCGGCAGAAGCAGGTTTCCGAGGCCGTGGGACTGGCCAAGAGAGAGAAGCGCGAGTGCGCGGCCGAGGTCGCGGAGGCGCGTGAGATTTCCGAACAGGTGAAACGGCTCGATACCGAGGTGGCGCGTATCGAGGCCGAGCAGGCGGAAATGGCAAAGCAGTTGCCGAACGTCGTCCATGCGTCGGTAACTGCCGAAGAGGAAACCGTAGCCCATTGGGGCGAGCCGCGCAGGTTTGAGTTCAAGCCGCTCGCGCACTGGGACCTGGGCGAAGCGCTGGGCGTGATCGACCTTGAGGCCGCGGCCCGGCTGGCCGGTTCGAGGTTCGTCGTGTTCAAAGGCCAGGGCGCGCTGCTCGAACGGGCGCTCATCAACTACTTCCTCGATACCAACACGCGGCGGCACGGGTACACCGAAATCGCGCCGCCGGTCATGGCCAACGCGGCCACGCTCGAAGCCACCGGCCAACTGCCGCACCTTGAGAGCGAGATGTACAAGACGCAGGACGACCTGTATCTCGTGCCGACCGCCGAGCCGCAACTGGTGAACTACCATCGCGGCCAGACCTTGAACGAGTCCCAGCTTCCGCTCAAGTACGTCGCGTACACGCCCTGCTTCCGGCGCGAGGCCGGCTCGTACGGCAAGGACGTGCGCGGCATGATTCGGGTTCACCAGTTCGACAAGGTGGAACTCGTGCGCATCGTCCACCCGCAGCAGTCCTACGAAGCGTTGGAGGAGATGCGGGCAGAGGCCGAGAGCCTGCTGCGCGACCTTGAGATTCCCCACCGGGTCAAGCGGCTCGCGTCGTGGGACATGGCGTACCAGGCGGCCAAGACCTATGACCTTGAGGCCTGGGCCGCGGGGCAGGACCGCTGGCTGGAGGTCTCGTCGATTTCCCATTGCGAGGACTACCAGACCCGGCGCGGCGGCATCAGGGTCAAAGGCAAGGACGGCAAGACGTTCTACCCGCACGCGCTAAATGGCTCGGCCCTCGCCCTGCCGCGGATATTCGTGGCGATACTGGAGAACAACCAGCAGGCCGACGGTACGGTTGTGATTCCCGAGGTCTTGAGACCGTACATGCACGGCCTCGAACGAATCAGCTAGGCGCGGGACCAACCCAGGCCACACGCTACCGCCTTGTCACCCCGAGCGAGACATCTTGTGTCGAGTCGAGGGGTCTCTCAGGCGAGATTCCTCGACTTCGTCTGACTTCGCTCGGAATGACATCCTGTCGGTTCTAATCTGAATCCGTGCGGCAGAAGTTCCCGCAGGCGATACGTCTTCGTCGAGCGTCCGTTCGACAGTACTATCTCCGGGTTCTCTGAGAACTCACTAATCACCTGTAGACACGCGCCGCATGGCGGCGTTAGCCTCGCAGTGTCGGCGTAGACCAGCACAGCCCTAATCTCGCGCCGCCCGGCTGACACGGCTTTGAAGCTGGCTACCCGCTCCGCACAGACAGTCAGGCCGAACGAGCTGTTCTCGATGTTGCAGCCGGAGAAGATGCGGCCCTTGCTGGTCAGCACGGCCGCGCCGACCTTCAGCTTGGAGAACGGGGCATATGCATTCTTCGCCGCTGCCCTAGCGGCGCGAAGCAGGCTGGTTTGTACTGCCTTTGTCATGTCATCCTCCGTCTTGGAGTGCGGGAGCCAAGCCCCCGCTTTTCTTTGTGGCGGAGCCACCTTGGAGTGCGGTAGCGTAGCTACCGCTTTTCCGAGCGGCGCAGCGACCTTGGACTGCGGCAGCGGAAGCTGCCGCCATTCCGCCGTCAGAAGTCATCCGGAACCTTCAGCCTGTCGTACCTGAAGCTTGATACCGTCTTGCAGAACGACGGCCCGGCCTTCTGTTCGAACCAGCCGGCCGAACACCACTGGTACGACGTCGCGACCGGCACGAGCTTGTGGTGTACCGGATTGTTGTGCACGTAGTTCAGCCTCGCCAAGTAGCTCTTCTCGAATGTCAGATGCGTATCCCAGTACTGAAACCAGACCTGGCGGCCGGGCGTTTGGTCAAGGCGGTTTGCTGACAAGGCTGTTTCAGCATGAAGTGTCCGAATCATGTTCGCAAGGGTCGCGGCCTCGCGTTCCGGCGACGCGACAAAGTGGTAGTGGTTCGCCATGATTGCCCATGCCTGCAATTGCCAGTGATACTTGTCTGCCAATTCGAACAGCTTTTCCTGAACCATGGTCAGTCGCTCATCCGATGCGAAGAGTCTCTGCTTATCGTAGGTGCCGGCAGTGACCATGTACGCACCGGATTCGCTGAGTTGGTGCAGGGGACTATGGTGCCACATGATTCGCGTCAGGTGATTTTGGAGTGCGGGAGCGAAGCTCCTGCTTTTCCGCGTCCGCGGTCCCGAAAAGCGGCAGCTCGGCGCTGCCGCAGTCCAAAGCAGCTCGGCGCTGCACGTACTCCAAGGAACTCATCGGATGAGTTCAAGGAAGCTCGTGCCGTGTGGCGTCGGTTTCACCTTCAGGAATTCGGCCGCGGTCCGACCAAGGTCAGCAAAGGTAGAGCAGATGCCGAGGTTCACGCCTCTGCGGAACCCGGGCCCAAACGCGAGCAGCGGTACGTATTCGCGGGAATGGTCGGTCGAAGGCGTGGTTGGGTCGTTGCCGTGGTCCGCGGTAATGAACAGCAGGTCGACGGGCGCGAGTCGTTCTGTGATTTGAGGGAGGAAGTCGTCGAATTCTCTCAGGCCCCGAGCAAAGCCAGCCGTGTCATTCCGGTGTCCCCAGTCCATGTCGAACTGGACCAGGTTCGTGAAGATGAGGCCGGTCCGTGTCTTCTCCATCGCTTCGACGGTGAGACTCAGGCAGTCGGCATTGGAGACCGAATGGTGACTCTCGGTAAATCCACGTCCGGCAAACAGGTCGTCAACCTTGCCGATGCCGGTAACCGGCTGGCCGGCTTCTTTCACGTTGTCGAGCAATGTCGGAAGCGGCGGCGAGCAAGAGAAGTCCTTGCGCCGGGCAGTCCGCTTGAACGAACCCGGCTTGCCCTCGAAAGGCCGGGCAATGACGCGGCCAACGCGGAAAGGGCCGGTGCACAGACCGCGAGCCACGCGGCAGATGCGGTACAACTCCTCCGGCGGGATGACATCCTCGTGGCAGGCGATCTGCAGCACGCTGTCGGCTGACGTGTAGACGATGGGGCAGCGTGTTCGTAGGTGTTCATCCCCGAGTTCCTCGATGATTTCCGTGCCGGATGCGACGACATTGCCGATGGTCCTGCGGCCGATGACATGCTCGAGGCTGTGGATGAACTCGGGCGGGAATCCGTGCGGGAACAACGGAAATGGCTCCGTGGTGACGAGACCGGCGATCTCCCAGTGGCCCGCAGTCGAGTCCTTGCCCGCCGACTGCTCGGCCATCTTGCCGAATGACGCGCGAGGTTCCGCCTGCGGCGTGATGCCTTGAATCGGGGTTATGTTGCCCAAGCCCAGCGTGGTCAGATTCGGCAGGTTCAGCCCGTCGATGGCCTTGGCAAGATTGGCAAGCGTGTTGGAGCCCTGGTCGGAGTAGTCGGCAGCGTCCGGCAGTTCACCGCACCCGACTCCGTCCAGCAGCAAGATGATGACGCGGGAATCAGACACAGAATTCACCGTCAACGGACCTGGAGCTTATTACCCAATTCATTACCCAATTAAGGAGTTGATACCTAATTCCACTCGCCCGTCCTGCACCACTGTGCCGACCGCCCGCGCCCCAGGCACTTGACTCGTCCTTGCGCCTGGAGTTGCTTCAGCACGTGGCGGATGAGGTCCGGCCCGGCCGCAGGCGCCAGCCGCTGGACGTCGGCGGCCCGAAACGACCCGGGCTGGGCCTGGATTACCTTCACTATCGCTTCGGTCTTTGCCCCGCGCCGCGGACCGGTGCGGCTTGCCCGCTCCTCGAACTCCCGGTAAGCCGACTTCAGAATGTAAAGGAGGTAGTTGACGTACGGCCACGGGTCGTGGCGTCCCTGGTGCCAGCGCTGGGAGCTTGACTCAAGCGTCTCATAGTAGCGCTCTCGGTTGCGCTCAATCAGTCGCTCAAGGCTGACGTAGCGGCCGACTTCAAAACCCAGGTGATAGCACTGCAGGAGAAGCAGCAGACGTGAAACCCGGCCATTGCCGTCGCGGAATGGATGGATGCAGAGGAAATCGAGATTGACCGCGGCGGCGACCACGAGGGGGTGCACCAACTGCCCGGTGCGATTGACGCCCCATTGCTCCAGAAGTTCACCCATCGTGCTCGCGACCTGGGCGGCAGGCACGGCGCTGAACCGGACCCGGTGCCTGCCGTTCGGGTAACGCTCAATGATGTCCATCGCTTTCTCGCGGTATTTGCCTGCGTCCCACGCATCGCCACGGACAAGCTGGTGCAACCGCCTGATGGTAGCTTCCGACACTGCGAGACGAGCGCCCCGTTCATGAACCAGCCGCAGGGCATCGCGGTACCCGCGCACCTCCTCCTCAGCTCGGTCATGGAGTGCTGCCCGGCCGCGCAGCACTGCCGCAACTCTTGCCGGACGAACCATCACGCCCTCGATGCGGCTCGACGACACCGCGCTCTCGACAATTGCACTCTCGCGCAGCGCCCGCAGAATCTGGGGCGACTGATGCTTGAACAGTT
Source organism: uncultured bacterium (assembly GCA_964597845.1). Classification (GTDB taxonomy): domain Bacteria; phylum Hydrothermota; class Tepidihabitantia; order Tepidihabitantales; family Tepidihabitantaceae; genus UBA2258. The sequence goes on from CAZQZR010000063.1 coordinate 10,183, forward strand.
CCTGCTTGCCCTTGGCCTCGCCCAGGTCGGCGAGATACGATGCGGTCAGGGCCGGGACCGTCCGGGCTCCCCGCTCGAACCGGCCCAACGTCATCCCAAACTTCACTCCATTCTCACCCTTCATTGCCTATCCTCCCGCGCCGGGCTTGTTCCTCAATATGAAATCTGCAATGGTGTTGCGCCAAGGGGTTGCAGGCGCACGTGCTGCGACCAAAGGGAGCAGCGTACACCGCCTCTGGGGTTCTGCTCCCTGATCTACAATCTAGAATCTGCAATCTAAAATCGTCTGTGGTATGCCGGGGACAGGATTTGAACCTGCATGCCGTAAAGCACATGGCCCTCAACCATGCGTGTCTGCCAATTCCACCACCCCGGCGGGGGCAAGGGCCGTTAGCAGTTAGCTGTTAGGAGTTAGCCGCCAGCAGCCGGGCCACGGTCATTATAGAAGAGAGCGCCCGAGAGTCAAACAGAGCAATCCCGCGGTTCCAAGGTCAGGTGTTCGAGTGCCGAAGTGCGGTCAGCGTTCCCCAGCATCCCTGAATTCGCCCGGCTACATCACGAGGGCGCACGATTCCAGGGGAATCTGGGTGAAGACCGGGTCCTTCACGCCAGCCTCGTCAGCACGACGGGCGGCAGCCTTCAGCGTCCGACCCTCACCGACCCGTTGGTTGCTGCGGGGGTCAAGGGCAACCCAATAGCCGGGCTTGCCACTCAACCTGATGGCCTTCGTACGTCGAACCGGTGACTTGTTCACGGCTTCATTCTAACCGTGAGGTGCCGGGCGTCAAGCAGGCGCGGCGACGGCCGCCATTGAAGAGAGCGTCTGAGAGTCAAACAGAGCAATCCCGCGGTTCCGAGGTCTGGCGGTCGAGTGCCGAGCGAGGCCGGCCGTCCTGTTGGGTTGGGCTAGCCGCGTGCCGGCCGATAACGGACCCCGGGCAGACCTTTGAAGTGCTCATCCTGGGTCCAGAGCGTCGCCCCGAATGTACGTGCCGTGGCCAGCATGACGCTGTCTGCCATCGGCAGCCTGTTGTCGATGCTGACCCGCGCCGCGCTCAAGGCGACGTGGGAGTCAAGTTCAACCACCGTTCCCTGCTGCATCACAGCCACAGCCATGAGGGCGTCGTCCTCGGTCCGCTGCTGTAGAACCCGTTTGAATACCTCGTACAGGCTCAACGTGGGTACGACCAGTTTCTCGGTGGCGGTGATGGCCGGGGCGAAGAACGCAGCATTGGGGCCGTCGGCGAAGTACTCAAGCCACGCGCTGGAGTCGACGACGTTCACAGCCGGTCGTCGTCCCGGTCTACTCGTGGGTCCAAGCCCTTCAGGAATCCCCGCATCTTCCGGACCGGGCGCACCGGAACCAGTTCAATCCGATTCTCGTACGCAATCGCCTGGACCTTCTGCCCTGGGCACAGCCCCAGCCTCCGCCGGAACTGCTTCGGGATTACAATTTGGTACTTCGGAGATATGGTTACGGTTTCCACGGTTTCCTCATCGATATGGCTATCGTCATACGATGATTATATCGATAGGGCGGACGCAGTCAAACGCACCACCTGACCCGAGAACCGAAGCAGGAACCCACCACCCAGCCACCAAGCCACGAAGACGGTCCCGGACGGAAATGCCCCGTGTACACTTTGGGGTGGCCTGAAGCGGCTGCGGTCAGGGTAGGGGGGCTGGCGTAGAACAGGGACCGGGCAATGGCGGCGAGGACGTCGCGGTCGAGGTGTTTGCTTTCGTACAGGTCCACGAGGTCGGACGCGGCCATGCGCAGGGTTTCGCCTGCGTAGTTGCGGGCGTAGCGGCCGAGGGCTGAAATGCGGCCGGCGTTCCCCGGATTCCCCCGCCACGGGCCGAAGACATTGACACGCTTCACGCTTCCGACCAGAAATCGGGGGAGTGTCCCTCGTCAGCCCCAAGTCACGAAGGATGAGGAACTTCTCGATTTCCTCGTCACCATAGCCAGAAACACCCAGCGCGTCGAGCACTGCCACAATTCCATACTGCCACTTCATGAGCTAGACACGGGGCCGTGACTCACTCTTTGGAACGCCTTCCACGATACTCTCCAGTAACGATACGCCCTCGGCCTCTAGCCGAGTGAACGTCACCACCGGGAGCGGCAGGTTTCGTGCGTATGGTGTAGGGATTTCTATCGATGTCATGAATAGCGATGTGAGTCGGTCCGGCGCTGAGGGCAACCCGTATCGAGCTGCCAATGCGATGCCGTGGCTTCTCAGCCAACGGTCACGCGCCACGTGCTTTGCCATCCAGGAGTGTGGCTGTCCCGCGCGTCCAACCATGTGCTCGATTTCTTCCTGGATTTCTCGTGGGTTGCGTGCTAGGGCTACGTTCTTGCACTCGATTGCGTATACCGCCCGGTTGGCTGCTAGACAGAGGATGTCCACGTCTCCGAGGTCCTTATCGGCCTCTAGTATGCCGTGGGGTTTGATGGTCACCTTTGGATGACACTGCCAAGCTGAGTTATTGCTGAACCATGACAGGGCGCGGTTGAGGAACTCGTCGCCAGTTTCCTTGTTCCGCCTAGCTGAATAGCGACGCATCCCGGAGGACATTGCCGGATACCGTCCAGACGCAACAAGGTCGAGTAGGTAATGTGACGCCTCTTCTGCCTGACGTGGACCCCAGAGCACCTCTGGCTCTGTGTCGTTCTCGCTGACCACCACCAAGGGTCGCAATACGTAGGAAAGCCTGCGTTTGTACTTCCAAGGCTCGATGTCGCGCAGTTGGTAGCCCTCGGGAGGGATGTCCCACCTCGCACGTTGGGACAGTGAGAATCTACTGATGACCGCATCAACCTGACTCGTTGGCCAGCCGAGCGATGCGGAGATTTCGTCTCGCAGCCTTCCCGCTGGATAGACTGCACAAGCACCACCCAACTTAAACCCGAGATTCATGAGGAACTCCCAAAACGGTCTTAGTGCCGTCGCCGAGACACCGAACTCAGCGGCGAAGGCACGGTCAAGGGCCATCGTCTTCTCCGTTTCGCCGGGCTCCTGTCTCTTCACCTCGCTGCCGCGAGCGAATGCCTTCGCCTCAGCACGCATCTGCTCTGCGAGCTTGGCTTCGTAGTACGTCCTCATTGAATCCTCCCATGAAGACGTGTCGTGCCGTCCCACCCTTCCGCTCGGCAGCAGACTGAGCCTCGTCGGAGCGAGTCGGAAATGCAGTGAGTCACTCACCGTCCCCCAATAGAATACCTGGAATGCGCAGGCCACGAGTTGGTCAGCTCGATCTCTACTGACTGGCATCAGCCCTACAGGCAGTTCGGCGGACACGAACTCGACGAGGATTCGCGTAGCCAATGCAGTCTCTGTGTCACGGACTTGCTCGGTGAGGAACAGCTCCGTGGTTTCATCATCAGCGCCGTGGCAGGCTGCTTGAGTGGTGCGAGTGATGCGCCTGGTCAAGCGAGAGTGCAGCAGGGCCTCGTAGTTGCCAATGAGATACTCAAGGAGCGGCCGCCACGCGAGGTCGCGCAGAAGGCCGCGCAGCCGCTCTATGTAGATATCCACGACGCGCTCGCACAGCTTTGTGCATTCCGCCTGCGGCACGTCCTTCTTGGCTGCCGGTGGATTCTCTCCCAGAGAGTGCAGTATTCCGTCGAGCATTTCCTGAAAGTCGTGCTTCTGCAGATGCCTAGGTTTGCTGACTCCAGTGGATCGCAGGGCACTTCTTTCCTCGGCGACCACGAAGAACTTCCTGCGCGGTCCGTCCTTGATGAGGCCGTTGACCAACTGCCAGCGGATCTCCGGAGTCGATAGCGAGGTCTCGCCGGCATCGGTGCAGAGTGATGATAGCGCTTCTAGTGCGGCAGCGACTAGCGCCCGCTCACCTGCTCCTGACGTGCCAAGCATGTGCGCACGGAGCTCGGGCGGCACTGTGATTAGACACGTCCTCCCGCTGGCTGCGAATTCAAAGGCGGGCGCTTCAGCGCTATCCAGGGGCTCTTTGCTGTCTGTGGTCCATCGGTTCTCGTCCCTAAGCTCAAAGGATATGTGTACTGGTTCGGGTCCTAGCGCCCGAAGCAAAGGCGCGATGTCTTCCTTCATCTGCGACAACCAGTAGGACAAAGTCTCAAGAATCCAATACGCTACCTCGCATACGTCGCTTCGCATGGCACCGGGTAGCTTCTCCGAGCCTATCCACAGCGGCATCGGGAAACCGGTCAGTACGCGCTGTAGACTAAGACCCCCCAACGCAACGGGCACATAGATGCTGCATCCCGGCTCGGGCGCGTCGCGAACTACGGAAATGTACGATGGCGGATCCCCACCTTTTTCAGCATGCTCGTCATGCTCCTGCATGGCCCTGACACGGACGTGTCTACCACTCCCTGGAGGGACTGTAATCATCAGATGGAACTGACTCTCGTCCCCACAATATAGCGAGTCCTCGTGATCGCGATAAATGGCGAATGTGTCCAGCATCGACCAAGAGAGCAGGCGTGTTTCGTGGCCGAGATGCTCCTTGGCGCCAGCATACTTCCAGAGTGTAAGCTCGTCGCGTGGGTACGTGAATGCGAGCGTTGCCAGTTCGTCATCGGTAAGTACTAGGAGGCGGCTGCGCGCCGGCGCAGAACCAGGGTCTACGCGTATACCCCTACCGACCGAACCCAGCAGGAGCAGTACGAGTACCGTAGCGCACTGGGCTTCTCTGCTCTCTGTGAGTGTCTTGACGGCAAGACCTATGCGTTCCCGCAGTGCTGCGGCCGACCGTTTCGAGCTCCAATATCCGAATGGTTCTTCCAGGCAGTAGTCCGCAAGCGGATCAGTAAGGAGAAGGACATACGCTAGCTTATCTGAGTCGATCCTGAACACACCATCGCGGGCGGGCAGCATGCTCGGCAGGTCCTGAAGAGGGACCTGCTCGCAGCGGTACGACATCAGACGCAGGTTCCTTTGTGCCTTGAGCCACATCGTATCTCGATAGTACTTCGAGAACGATTCTGCTTGTCCATTCCTGATAGCGAGCAGCCAGATCCAATGCCTCAGTGCAGAAGCAAATGCACCCGGAGCAGCCACAATCACTTCATCCTGGTCGATAACAAGTGGTCTGATGTACAGCGGATTGCAGGATGGGTCCTCGGGGAAACTGGAGATTGCGCCGGCATCTATGAGAAACGGCTCGAACACGTCGCCGTGCAGCCGCTTCTTGTCTGTGATTTCACTGATGTCCGCTTTGGTCCATGACACTGCACGCGTCAGCCTCTCGGCATCGGCGAGCGGCGGGCAGATCAAATCCTTAGCCCACTGATCCTCCAAGTCCATGTAGCGGGTGTGCCCGGCTCTTTGGGCGACCGCACTGCTAAGGTCAAGCATGGCCTGGATGCCTTGGCATGTGATGGCAGTGTATACATCATGCGGTCGCTCAGAGTAGATAGCCTTGGCCAGGACCTGCACGACGTAGCTGTCTACGTCTGACGTACCCGGATAGATGACGTGATTGCCCCCATGAAAAATGACGTTCTCTGTGAAGAGCCGTTCCGGTGGGTCCTGCATACGCCCATAGTAACCCCTGAGCGGCAAGCAGCTCTTCACAGCGTCTGCCACTTCCTGTAGTTTCGGTACTGCGTTGTCGCTCCCCGGCAGTGAACTGGCAACAAGAGCCGCCATTTCCAGGCGCGACATGTGAGGGTGATTCGGCGGGTGCAACTGGAGGCATGCCAGAGCTCGGAGAAGCTCTGGACGGCTGTACCGGCTGAAAGCTGAGCTGAGTCTGTCCAACTCCGCCCGGGGTGGCGGTGATGCTGGTGGCGCTTGGCGGTTCAAGCAGCACTTCTTGTACTTGCGTCCACTACCGCAGGGACACGGTTCGTTGCGACCGGGCGGCGAGCCAGACATCCAACTACCTCAGACGCTGCAGCGCTTCTGGCAAGGTGGTACGTGGCTCCAACTGCCAGCTAGCCCGGCCTTGTTCGCGACGTCCCAGCCGAGGGACTCGAAGAAGGGATTGAGGAACTCGGCGCGGAGTGGTTCTTCTTTGTAGTCGCCGGACTGGAAGACCTTGCGACCAAGGTCGAAGCGGTCGACCAGGCGTTTGACGGCGTCGGGCGCGGGCGTTGCCATGTCTCAGAAGGATATGCCGGAGGGGCGTCAAGTCAAGCCAGCGCGAAGCGCTGGAAACTCCAAATCCCAAACACCAAGTCCCAATAGCGAGTCACGAGTGACGAGTGCGAGAGGCGGTCAGGGCAGGGGGCTGATGTCGAACAGGGACCGGGCGATGGCGCGGAGCGTATCACCATCGATGTCTTTGGCTTCGTACAAGTCCACGAGGTCGGACGCGGCCATGCGTAGGGTATCGCCTGAGTAGTTGCGGGCGTAGCGGCCGAGTTTCTGGGCAAAGGCAAAGTAACTGACGAATTGGCCGCCCGGTATGCCGCGCTCGGCCAGAACCGGCCTGAGCCGGTCGGCAATCACGGCCGCATGGGCAGAGCCTTCCCGGTGGCCGGCAATCTGCTCTTCCGGTGCGCCGGAGCGGCGGCGGGAGATGCGGCCCTTGTTCAGCGCCTTCTCGTAGGAACGGCGAGGGAGGCGGCGCGGCTTTGGCCCGCGCTTCTTTCCGCTGGCCGGCAGCGTGGCCGTGGGCATGGCGTAGCCAACCTGCTCGAAGCGCAGGAAGCAGATGCAGAGCAGTTCCTGCAGCAGCGCGGGCGCGAGGCCGAAGTTGGCCCACTTGCGGATGGCGAGCTCAAGCGCGCGGGCCAGCGGCTCGCCGGTTTCGGTGCGGAATGCCTTGAGCATCTCCCATACGCAACTGCGGTACTGGTTCCGTTCCTGAACCGCGACTCCGGCGGCGTCGATGCGGTTCTTGACGCTAGTCTCCACCAGTCGCCATGCCTGACCCTGCGTCATGCCGAACACGCGGAGCGTCCAATCGTACGTACGGATGCGGGCGAAGACAGCCTGGGTTTCAGGGGTCAGGGGCAGCGGTTTCACGCGGTTTTGCCCTTCCGGAGCCGTTGCACGAAACGGCAGTTGAGTAATTCGGACTGACAGGACATAACAGTCGTATTATCGGCCGGTTGGGGCGAAATGCAAGGCCGATAATTCAAGGGTAGGGGCCATAGGGGGAGTGACTCGAAAAGTGACTCCAAAAGCAATTCTAACAGATACTCCTTGAGATACTCGGACAGAAACTCCAAGAGAGGCTCCAACAGAGATTCCAAGAGATACTCCAAGAGAGAATCCAACAGATACTCTGACAGAAACTCCAAGAGATGCTCCAACAGAGGCTCCAAGAGACACTCCAACAGAAACTCCGAAAGAGAATCCAACAGATACTCCGACAGAAACTCCAAGAGATACTCCAACAGAGGCTCCAAGAGATACTCCAACATAGACTCCTTCGAAGACTCCGACGAAGACTCCATCCAAGACTCCGTCGTAGAATTCCTCACACCCCGTTTTGCTCCCCGGAGCTTCAAGCGCGCTTCAAGGCGTGGCAGTCCCAAAAGAAAAGCGGGAGCGATGCTCCCGCAATCCAAAGCTGCGCGCCGGGTTAGAAACAGCCCATGTTGGAGCCGTCGTTGGCGGCTTTCAGGCAGGGCGAACCGGGCTTGAGTTTGTAGTCGCCGGCTTCGGGGTTCATGAACTTGGGGTCTTTGCGGAAGTTGTTCGAGCCTGTCGTGTGCCACTGAAAATTGACCCCCCTGTGCCATCCAAAACTGACCCCC
>CAZQZR010000064.1:0-17786 GCA_964597845.1 uncultured bacterium
GGGGGGTCAGATTTCAGTGGCACAAAGGGGTCAGTTTTCAATGGCAAACGACAACTCCTTAGCCCGGCGTTTTTGGGCCAGATAACCTCGCCGCCCGACGCAATTGCGCTGCTTGACTCACACCATGGGCCGGATATTCTACAGTCCTGATGATGATTGAGTCTCTTCCGCCATTGACGGAGGCTCGAAAAATGGGAAGTGTCCCGTGTTTGGCCCCGTGTTTGTCCAGAGTAGCGAGATGTACTGCTACGTTGTCGATGTATCCTGATGAACGAGCTTGAATTCACCGGCAACGTCAAGTCCTGGCTTGACGAAATATGCACGCGCAGGGACGATCTGCCCTTTGCGGACGCAGACATTGAACCTCGAGTGGCAGGCGGAGCTAGACGGCACGATGTCGTGCTCTGGCCTCGAGAGAGGTCGAGCGGCTACGCACTGACCGGCGAGGTCAAGCTTCCCGACCGACCCGACGGCCGCACTCCCTATGCCGAGGAATTGGTCATTGACGCGCAGGGCAAAGCGAACAGTGCCGGTGTCCGGCACTTCTTCACTTGGAACGTAAACAGGTTTGTCCTATGGGAGACGTTCAAACCGGAGACGCCAATCCTGGATCGGAGTCTCGACTTCTGCGACTGGCTCAGCATCCGGGAGTCCTCAGAACTCACACGACCCGAAGTGCAGTCCACGCTCCGCAAGCGGCTGGAGGAGTTCCTTGTCTACTTCGCGCCCATCTACCTTGGCAAGGTGGACTTCAGACGCAAGCCTCTCGACCAGCGGTTCGTGCATGTCCTGGAGAGTGCCTTGGACGCGCCGGCAAATCTCGCCCGGACAGCGATCGGTGCACAATACGCTAGCGACGTCCACTTCCGGCGACGGCTCGACCCGTGGCTCAAGACGAATCTCGGAGCCGTCATATCCGAACCCGAGAAGGACGATAACCTCGACAGGGCCGCGAGGTTCTCATGCTACGTACTAGCCAACAGGATAGTCTTCTACGACGCGCTCAGACGGAAGTATCCTGGTTTGGAACAACTGACGAAGAGACGGCCCCATCAGACAAACGCGGGCCTTTCCAGCTACTTGAACACGGTATTCGCTGTGGCTGAAGTCGAGACGCACGACTACGAGACGGTCTTCCACGGAGACGAACTGGGCGACGAACTTCCGTTCCTCCACTCAGACGCCGCCCAGGCGTGGTGGAGTTTCATCGAGCAGGTTGACCAGTACGACTTCACCGGCATTGATTACGACATAATCGGGCAGATCTTCGACCGGCTCATCGGCCCCAAGGAACGCCACCGCTACGGCCAGCACTACACCAAGAGCGAGATCGTAGACGTCATTAACGCCTTTACCATAAGATACCCGAATGCGGTTGTGCTCGACCCCGCCTGTGGAGGCGGTACATTTCTCGTCAGGGCCTACGCCCGGAAGAAGTGGCTCGCGAGTAGAGAAGGCAAGGCATCCGACCACGCGACTCTGCTGTCCGGCATCTATGGAGTCGACAAGTCGGGGTATGCTGCTCATCTCTCTACAATCAGCCTAGCCACGCGCGACTTGGTGCAGGCGGCAAACTACCCGCGCGTTGCGAGTCGTGACTTCTTCACGTTGAAGAGGGGACTCAAGGCCTTTCCCGCCGGGACAGCCGATGAGCGCGGATGTGGCAAGTTCGAGATGGTCGCGCTGGCCGACGTGGACGCTTGCGTCGGCAATCCGCCATACATCCGGCAGGAGCTTCTTTCGGAGAAGGAGAAGAAGCACTACGCGATGCTGTGCGGTCGCGCATGGCCGGGCATAGGGCTGTCGGGCCGGTCCGACATCTACGTCTACTTCTGGCCGGTTGCTGCAGCTCTCTTGGCGGGTGAGGGCGGATACATCGGGCTCCTCACCTCCGCGTCGTGGCTCGACGTTGACTACGGGTTCAAGCTGCAGCGGTGGATACTGCAGAATTTCTGCATTGAGGCCGTGCTGGAATCCTCGGACGAGCCGTGGTTCACCGACGCGCGGGTCTCCAACGTCGCGACAATCCTGCGGCGGGAATCCGACCTGCAGAAACGACATGACAATCTTGTGCGGTTCGTGCAGATACACCGTCCGCTCGCGGACATACTGCTGGACTTCGAGCGAGGAGGCGACCGCCTTGACGCCGCTGACCGTGTGCACGACTACCTGCTGTCCGTTAAGACGAACGCCTCCGACCAGAATTGGCGAATACGCGTGCTCAAGCAGGCGGACCTAATCAGGCAGGCCCAGCCCGCCGCCGACGCAGCCGCCGGGCAAAGTTCAACCGCGCCGGCCGACCCGGCCGCATCTCACGCCGGCGCCAAGTGGGGCATCTACCTCCGAGCGCCGGATGTGTTCTTTGAGTTGCTGAGCCGTTTCCCCAAGGGGTTCTTGCCCTTGGGCAAGATGGCGGAAGTCAGATTCGGCACCAAGACGGGCTGCGACGGATTCTTCTTTATGGAGGATGTCACCGCCGAGCGTGTGGCCGAGACCGCGCCAGCCAAGTTCAAGGACACGTATGGGATAAGCCGTGACCAGACGAAGTCAGTCCGGCTCTGCATGTCCGGCGACGGCACGGTACACCTGATAGAAGCCCGGTATCTAGAGCCAGAGATTCACTCGCTCATGGAACTTGACTCGATCTACATAGACTCGGCGGCGCTCCGACGCCGAGTGCTTCTCGTGAGTGAACCGAAGTCCGCGCTGCGCGGCACCCGTGTGCTTAAGTACATCGAGTGGGGTGAAAGGCAGGGATACCACAAGCGAGAGACCTGTGCCGGGCGAGGCAGCGAGCAGCGGCAATGGTACGACGTGGCCCCGCCGAGCCGGTCCATCTTGGTACTGCCAAAGATCCAGCAGTACCGGCACATCGTTCCGGTGAACAGCCGACAGCTCTGCGTAAACAGTAGTCTCTTGGAGATATGTGCGACGAGCGTAGCTCCTGAGGCGCTGGCCGCGATGTTGAACAGCAGCATTGTCGGTTTGTTCAAGTGGAGTTACGGCAGGGGCTTGGGACGCGAAGCGACTCTCCAAATGGACGTCTATTCCGCCCAGATGATGCTGGTCCCGGACGTCACGAAAGCCACCGCAGTGCAAAAGAAACGACTCAAGGCGGCCCTCAAGGCGCTGGCCGCGAAGCCACGGACCAACCTTGCCGACGAGCTCGAGTATGAAGAACGAATCCGCTTGGACGACATCGTCCTTGAGGTTATCGGAGTCAGGGACGAGGCCGAACGCCGCCGGCTGCGCGAGAAGCTTTATGATGCGATCCGGGCATTGCACGCCAACCTCAGAGCGCTGGAGCTGAAGGCGCAGGCCAACCGGCTCAAGGTCGCCCGTCGCGGCAAGACGACGCCGCAATCGCTGGCGGCTGAGATATGGGATGCTACGCTGCTGCCAGAGGGACGATTGCGCAGATTCCCGTCTGAGTTCATGCGGAAGGGTATCGCCGTTCAGAAGCTGCGCCTCCCTGACGGTGACGCGGTATACAAGGAGAGCCTGTTCGACAAAGCCACAGTCCGAGTTGGCAAACGGGCGATTCCAGTCGGCGACCCTGACCGCGCTCTTCTGTTGGTTGAGATTGCGGGGAACGCGTCGCGAACGAATGTACAGCTTCCCGAAGACCCCTCGGAGTGTGCGACCATTCTAGGCGCGTGGCGCAGATACGTTGCGGAACTGGCTGCGCGATTCGCCGAACTGGCCGGGGAACGAACGACCGACCCGAAGGCTCAAGAACGAATCGTCGCCGACCTGTGGCGGCGGTACAGACGCTGGAACTCGGAGTCGCGACGGTGACCCTTCGCCAGACAATGCGGCACGCCGAGCATCTGTTCCAGTCGTTGCTGAATCACCACCTCGGAGAGGCGAGCTGACGTGCCGATAGATGGCTGCCCGTACAAGTTCGCGGAACTAGCCAAGCGAGAGCTGCCCAAGTACTTGCGGAAGCTCGACCGAGCGCTACAGCACCCGCGTTCCGCAAGGCTCTTCGTCCGTTATGGTTCCGACAAGCCGAGGCTATTGAGCAAGCTGCTCCGAGAAAGCGACTTCCCAGGCTGCTACGTCTTCGTCGATGGCACCAAGCCCATTTACGTCGGCATCTCTATGAATGTCGTCAACCGAATCCGCCAGCACCTCAACTCAGATTCACCCTACTCCGCCAGTCTGGCTTTCAAGATGGCCAATCACGAGCGAGAGCCCAAGATGAACAGAGACAGCGAGACGTGGACTCGCGCACAGGCCAAAGCGTTTGGGGACAAACAGAGATACTTGCGTCGACTGCGAGTTGCCTTCGTCCCTATACGCGACATCGTCACGATGTATTTGTTCGAGGTCAATGTAGCAGTACAATTCGACACCAGCCCGTGGAATACCTTCAAGCCACACTGATGGCCGAGAATCCGCGGCCTGTCCGCGGATTGGACGCCTCGCGGGCAGTCCTGCGCGAACTCGGCTGGTTCTACGACGACCCGCACGAGCAGCGGTGAACCCGTACCGCCCCGCCGCCTTGACATCCCGGCCCGAATTGTTACGCTTCGACTGATGGTGAGTCCCAAACCCCGCCCGGCCTTGACGGAGACATAATTGCATACTGTGTCGCCGGAATTACCGCAACGACAGCTGAGTCATTCAGCGATACCGAGTTGAAGCTGCTCAAGCAACTTGTGGGCCCGGGCGATAGTCCGCTACTCCTAACCATCAGCGATCTTGAGGCCGATGGGGATTTCTTGGCAGACCCGGGACTGCCTTGGGAGAAGGATGTGTTTCTTAACCTCAGACACAAAGCCGACAACTCACGTCACAAGTACCTCCGGCTGGACTTCAACGGCAACCCACTCCCCGCAAGTACAGGTTAGCCGTGACCATGTTCCTTGTTGACCAGGCACGATGGTTTCCCGGATGAGGAGTTGGACTTCATCATCAACTACGACATCAAGTACCGCATGGGCCGCGGGGCCGGGGAATCCGACACCGAGGAATAGTCGGTGACCGCATACCGCATTCACATTGATGAGAGCGGAGAGCGCGAGTACGGCGATGCCACGAGCGCCTACTTCGTCTACTGTGGCGTGGTTATCTCCTTGGCCGACCTTGCGGCCGCGAACGAGGAGATCGCCAAGCACAAGAAGGCCTACTTCGGAACCAATGAGGTTGAGTACAAGTCGAACTGGTTCCGTATTCCGAAGGAACGAAAGAAGCACTATCTCGACCCGTTCAACATGACCGACACTGTGTTCCGCGAGATGACAAGCGAGGTCTATCGCATCGTCAGTGAGTTGCCAATCACGCTGCTGGCTGCGGTGATAGACAAGAAAGCGATGGTGACAAAGTACGGGTTGCAGAAGGCGTACTCACCCAGCGGGTTTGCATACGAACTGCTAATGGAGCGATTTCAGTTCTTCCTGCAGGAAGCCGATGGTCAGGATGACGTATGGATTGACGACATTAGTGGCAGGAAACCGGGAGGGCACGAGTACAAGTTGCTGATCAGTAACCTGCATCGTCGGCTTCAGATTCAGGGTAGTACGGCGCAGAAGATACGAACCGACCGTATCCACGGCGAGCCGCGGTTCGTTCCCTCGGAGCGCTGCCACCTTGTGCAGGTGGCCGACTTGTGTGCCTACAACGTCATGCGCCAGTTTCGTTCATTTGGTGGACTCCCGACGGCACCGACCGAGACGTACGGCGGCTTCGCGCGCATTGTCGGCAAGTTCAGAACCGGAAAGGGTGGTGCGGTCGATGGATTCGGGATTGTACGCTTCCCGAAGCATTGAAGGTTCGGAGCGGCGGGACCGGCGTTGTTTCGCCGGCGGACCGATTAAGGGTCGTCCGAAGACGGTGATGACCCGGGGGGACGATCCCCGCTCCACGCCCCGAAACTCACTGCATTATCAGTCAAAGCGGCTCGCATGTCAAGCAGGAAAGAGCCAGTAGCCATCGAAGTCGCGGGTCGGGCGTGTTCGGCTCTCGGGGAAACGCGACTCCTTGCCTCGGCCAAGCTCGCCTTGTTCTGTTCCGTCAAGTGCCCGGGCGAGCTGATACTCAAGCTCTTCGACCTCGCCAAGGAACTGAGGGACAAAAGCACGGGCGTCATCAGTGGTTTCCACGCGCCGATGGACAAGGAGTGCTTCGACATCCTGCTGCGCGGCAAGGGGCCGATTGTCTGGTGTCCAGCGCGGAGCATCGAGAAGATGCGGCTCAAGCCAGCATACAGGAAGGCGATTGATGATGGGCGGCTACTGGTAGTGTCGCCATTTCCGGCGAAGCAGCGCAGAATATCGGCGGACAGGGCCGAGGTTCGGAATCGGCTCGTCGTCGCGCTGGCCGACCGCGTCTTCGTCGCGTACGCCGACCCAGGCGGCAAGACCGAACGTCTCTGCCGCGAGGTCGTGGCCACAGGCAAGCCGCTCTTCACATTCGAGAGCAAGCATACGGAAAACCTGCGTGCCATCGGGGCCGAGGTTCTGTCCGCGGACGAGATTGCGATTGTCGGGGGGAAACGGTGACAGAATATGAAACCCCGCCTGCCCAGCGCCCGGTGTATGGGTTCCGGTGACGCTGGATGGATTGCGTCCGCGCGTTTGACATTGGACGGCTAACAGCTTACAGCCGACAGCTTACGGCCGACGGCTGACAGGTTGCGCAACAGTTGCCGACGGCTGTACCTGTCCCTTCGGTTGAACTGACAATGATTCCTTGTGAGTTGCCTCCGGGAAATTCCGGAAATTCCGGGGACATGGAAGAAGTCGGGGCACTTCCTGATTCCCTGCGTATCAAGCGCACGGCCAGCCCACGGCTGACAGCTAGCAGCTTACGGCCAACAGCCGACCGATTTCAGATTCTAGATTCCAGATTGTAGACTAGCCGCGGCCATGGGCCGCGAGTCTGCAGTTCCCAGTTTGCTGTGATCAGTAGCTGAGAGATTCCTCGACTCATTGGATTCGTCATGCTCCGCGTGCGTAGGAACGAGCGGAATGACATTCCCCTTGGCGTTCTTGGCGAGCTTGGCGGTTATCTCGTTTGGAGCGGCAGGGCGGCGGTCTCAGGCGGGTTGGAGGCGGGAGAGGATTGCGGAGGAGCGGTCAGACGAAGTCAGAAGTCAGAGAGCAGAAGGCAGAATGCAGAAGTGCGGATACGGCGTTTCTCAGGCGGGGCAGAGGCGGCCCAGAATCGCGACCGCGGCCTGCTTGTCGATTGGCTCGTTGGCGTCGCCGCAGCGGGGGGAGAGGACACAGGCCGGGCAGCCTCTTTCGCAGCCGCACTGGACCACGAGGTCGCGGGCGACGCGGCTGAGCCGGTCGAATTCCGAGTAGAGCTTCTCCGAAATCCCGATGCCGTACTTGTACCCGTCGTAGATGAGTATCGTCGGCAGCCGTGTGTCCGGGAACATACGATAGCTGCCGCCGCCGATGTCGCGCGGGTCGCACATCGCGACCAGCGGCGCAAGAGCAATCAGCGCGTGCTCGGCCGCGTGGAGCCCGCCGGTGAAGTCGCTGCACTGCTCCTGCAGTTCGAGCGCGGGCTCGCCGGCAAACTGGAGCCAGATGCCGACGGTCGGGAACTTGATTGGCGGGAGGTCGAGCGGGTGGGTCGCGAGAAGCTGGTCGTACTTCTTGACCCGGTACCCGGTGTAGGTCGCCGTCACTTCGAGCCGGCCCAGGCTGAGCGTGCAGCCCGGGGAGAGCGTGCGCTGGGACCGGCATTCGAGCAGCCGCATCTCTTCGCGCTGAATGACCTGGGTGTGGAAGTCGACGTCCTTGCGTTCGACCTCGGCGCGCTGCTGCGCGAGGTCGAGCGACTTGACGAGGAAGGTCTCGCCCTGGTGGAGCAGGACCGCGCCGGGATAGGCCTCGCGGCAGGCGCGGGTGCGGTCCATCGTCTCAATCACTCGGCCGTCGGCGACAACCTCGATGGCGCTCTCCTCAATTGCTTCAAGCGCGACTTCTTCCTGGGGCCGTGCGCGGCCGGCATAAATCCAGCCGGACGGCGTGCGGCGCAGGGTAAGTTCGTCTTCGAGGGTCTTGACCAGCGGCGCCTGCGCTTCGGTGACCTCCTCGGCGCGGAGCGGCAATTCCGACGCGGCGCAGGTCAGGTGGCCCTTGATTATGTAGGGGTTACTAAGGTCAACGACCGCGGCTTCAAACCCGCGTTCGAGGATGAGGGCCGGGTTGCGCAGCAGGTACTGGTTGAGCGCGTCGGCATAGCCGACGAACACGACCAGCGAATCCTGCAGCTTGCGGCCGGCCCGGCCCGCCTGCTGCCAGAACGACGCGAACGTGCCCGGGAAGCCGGCGATGATGATGCAGTCGAGCCCGCCGACGTCGATGCCGAGTTCAAGCGCCTCGGTCGAGATGACTCCGCGCAGGGCGCCGGAGGAGAGGCCGGCCTCGATTGCGCGCCGGTCCTCGGGCACGTACCCGGCCCGGTACGGCGACACCGCGAGCTCGGGCGTATGCTCTTTGACCCAGCGGGAAATGAGCTCGGCCAGCCGGCGCGATGGGACGAAGCAGATGGTCTGGAGCCCGGCTCCGGCGAAGTGTGCCACAAGGTGCTGGGTCTGCGCATGGATTGAGAGGTCAGGGGTTTTGGGGACAGTCCCCGTGCGGGGACAGTCCCCTTGCGCCAGCGGGTTCCAGAAAACGAGCCAGCCCCGGCCTCGCGGCGCGCCATCGTCGCCGACGTGCGCGAACTCCTTGCCGACCAGGTTTCCGGCCAGTTCCAGCGGGTTGGCAATCGAAGCCGATGCGAGAAAGAACTGCGGGTCGGACCCGTGGTAGCGGCAGATGCGCCGGAACCGGCGGATTAGCTGGGCGACGTTGGAGCCGAACACGCCGCGATACTGGTGCGCTTCGTCGATGATGCAGTAGCGGAGGTTGCGGTAGAACGGAGCCCACTGGAAGTGATAGGGGAGAATCTGGTGCAGTTCGTAGGGATTGGAGAGGACGATGCGCGAGAGCCGGCGGACGCGCGGTCGTTTGTCCGCGGGCGTGTCGCCGTCGTAGACCGCGGGCTGCAGTTCAAGCCCAAGCCCCTGCTCGAACTGCTTGAGCACCTTGAGCTGGTCTTGGGTTACGGCTTTCATTGGGTAGAGGTAGAGCGCGGTGGCGGTCCGGGACGAGAGCATTGTTTCAAAGACGGGTAGGTTGAAAGCAAGGGTCTTGCCGGAAGCGGTGCCGGTGGTGATGATGACGTTACGGCCGGCGCGCGCGTGCCCGAGCAGCGCGACTTGGTGGCTGTACAGTTCGGGGATGCCGAGCTTCTGGACCAGGCTTGCGAGCGGTCCCGGCAAAGGCGGGTCAGGAACTGCGTATGTCGGGGCGCGCGAGGGCAGAGGTTCGATGTCCGCAATCTGGCCCGCGTACCAGCGTTGCTGCCGCAGGTTGTCCAGGGCGCGGAGGATGTCAGCCACAGCTAGGCGCAGTTTCCAGTTTCCAGTGACCAGTGTCCAGTCAAGAATCCGGCTTCGTCCCTACGGGAAACTGGTACCTGGTAACTGGTCACTGTCGTCTTTCTGCCCAGAGTTCCACCAGCGACGAGAAGACGTTGACCAGGCTTGCCACGTCCTGCCGGTTGTGGTCAACGATGGGTTTCAAAAACCCGGCGTTGCCGGTGCGCAGGTACTCGTAGTAGAACTCGGGCACGAGCTTGCCGGGCAGGTCGGTCTCGCGGCTGATGCCGAGGATGCTCTGCTCAATCGAGCGGAGCGAGCAGCCTTCCAGCTCATCGCGCCAGGCCCGGCGGCAGAAGTGGAGCAGGTCGAAATGAACCCCGGGCGGCTTGAGCCCGATGCCATAGTAGGCGGAACGGCCGGTGAGGAACGGGAGGTCGAAGGACTTGCCGTTGTAGGTGACGAGCACCCGGTGCGCCGCGACCTGGGCATTCACCTCGGCGAGCAACGCCAGTTCGTCGGGAAAGTCGCGGACGACGTACTGGTCCACGGTGATAGTGTTGTTCTCCGGGCCAAGCCGGGCAAGACCGGCCACGACCAGTGGCTGCCCGGCGAACAGGCCCATGGTCTCGAGGTCGAGGAAGAGAAAGTCCGAGTCGGCGTGCAGGCCGGAAAGGCCGAGGACCGATGGGTGCGATTTGGACAGGCGCGCGCCGACGACCTCGGTAAGTTCCTCGGTGCTCCCGGCTTCGAGCAGTTCGCGGATACGCTTGGACTCGCCGCTGAACCGGGGATGGTTCTCAAGGTCGGCGAGGGTCTTGAAGCCTTGCTCTTTCAGCCGCGCCTGGGTCTTACTGCGGATGCCGCGGACCAGGCTGACCGAACCGAGCAGGTCCTGGCGGGCCCTACCGGCATCGCCACGGCGTAAGCCTCCCCGGGACTTCGCGGACAGGCGATAGCAGGAGCCGTAGTCGTTCTCGACGACGTCGCCGGGCATGACTTTCTCTAACGGCATGCCTTCGTAGTCGCGCCGCAACTGTTCTCTGAACGCACCGGCCGTGTCCGGCCGGCCGTCGAAGTCCGGGTCAACATCGGGTTCGTACTTGTCGGGGTCGAAGGTGCGCACGGACAGATTATGGTGTGCGGCGACGCAGGGTCAAGCGGCAGACGGCTGCGGCTCAGCGCCGCTTGGGGTTGCGCTTCGGGGGTTTGTCCGAAGCTACGAACTTGGCCGCCGCAGACTCCGAATCCGCTTGCACGTCTTTCCACGGAATGCCTGCGCCGGCGCGCAGGCTCGCACGCGCGCAGGCGATCCGCTCCTGGAAGCGGGGGTCGTTCTCAAGCCTGAACTCAAACCAGTCGTCGTCGCCCTCGAAACCTATGAGCACGCCGGCAGGCTTGCCATGACGGGTGATGACGATTTCCTCTTTCGCCGCGTCATGGAGATACTCGGAAAGATGGTCCTTCACTTCAGCCAATGCTATTTTCTTCACCGTACGCTCCTCGTCTCCCCAGCCAGTCCGATGCCATAGCCTTTTCGACAATCCCCAGCACGTCCACGACGTCGCGCCGGATGTCATAGAACACGCGGACGTCGCCTACACGCAGCCGATACTGAGGTTTCCGGGTGCCCCGCAGACGCTTGATGCGGCTCCTGCTGACCTGCATCGGCTGGTGCGCCAGATGTCGGTTGACGGCGTCTCTCACTTCCGCTCTGATGCGGCTCGGCAGGGCGTCATAATCCTCGCGTGCCTCGGGTGAGAAGACAACCCGGTACTTCATTCTGGCCAGATGATAGCCAAATCATGGCTGCTGGTCAATTCACGCCCCGTGTCTCCAGGAACCGAGATAGGATTCACGGTAAAGGTACAACGGCGCAGCGAAATAGTGAATTACGAGTGGTGAATGGTGCAAGGCGGATTCGGGTTTCACAATTCACTATTCTCTATTCACTATTCTTCCACTTGGTGTCTCTGTGTCTCAATCGCGGTTTCCGGGGCGCTTTCCTGACATGCGCCACCAGCAGCGGCGCGGGCCGAGGCCGGATACCGCGACTGTGTCGGGTCGGAAACCGGCGTCAAGCAGCGGCGTCTCGGCGAGCGGCGGGACGAGCGGGCTGTTCTCGATGAGCAGAACGTTCGCAGCCACGCGCAGCAGTTCCGTAGTTACGAGTTTCGAGTTTCGAGTTGCGAGTTCAGGACAGGACCCGATGACGGCCAAGTCAACGGACGAAGAGGGAAGAGGGAGTGAGGGAGTAAGGGAGGAGTGAAGGAGACGGAAGCGGCGGATCCTCTCCAGAGCGGCTTTGCGCTGGATGTAACGGGCGATGGCCTCGTTGGGCTCAAGCACGTAGACACCGGCGGATTTACGGCAGCGGCACATCGTGACCATCGTGCCGTCGCCGGCCAGCAGGAACCGTGTCTGCCAGAGCTTGAACCGCCTCGTCACAATCAAGAAGTCCCAGTCGTGCCAGGGCAGCGAGTCGTAGAGCGGAGGAGCCTTGGCCTTGAGCAGTTCGAGGGCGAAGGTGTGGACAAGGCGGGATTGGGCCGCCGCGATGGATGAAGTGGACAGACACGGACGGGCACCGTCAGATTGCGGATTGCAGATTGCAGATTGCAGATTGACGGAGCGGCGGAGGTGGAGAAGGACGTGCGGGGCGTTGTTGAGGGCGAGGGGCCAGTCGGGCAGGGATGAAGGGTGAAGGATGAAGGATGAAACAAGGACATGGGGATCGAGGAGCAGGAAGTCGTCGAAGCAGAGGTGGCCGAGGCGGACGATTGCAGATTGCAGATTGCAGATTGCAGATTCGAGATTGTCGGACGCGGCCATCGGCCGCTACTTCTTGTCGACCAGTTCTTTGACTCTCGCGAGCGCCTTGGCGATGTTCTCGATTGAGTTGGCGTAGCTGAAGCGCAGGAACCCGTTTCCGTACTTGCCGAAGCAGGTGCCGGCAAGGCAGGCTACGCCCTTCTCTTCGAGCAGCCGGTGGGCAAGGACTTCGGAGTCGATGCCCGTGCCCTCGACGTTCGGGAACGCGTAGAATGCGCCCGCCGGCAGCTTGCAGCGGAAACCGGGTATCTCGGACAGGCCCTTGACAATGAAGTCGCGCCGCTTCTTGAACTCGGCGAGCATCGCGTCGATTTCGGTGCGCGGGCCGGTCAGGGCGTCGAGGCAGGCGCGCTGCGTGAAAGTCGAAGTGCACGAATTGGTGTTGGTCTGGATACGGGCGAGCTTGTCCGTCATCTGCGGAGGCATGATGCCGTAGCCGATCCGCCAGCCGGTCATCGCGTAGGTTTTCGAGAACCCGTCGAGGATAATCAGGCGTTGGTGAATCTCCGGGAACCGGCTGATGCTTTCGAACTTCTCCTCATAAAGGATTTCCGAGTAGATTTCGTCCGCGAGAATCCAGACGTCGTGTTCGAGCGCCGTGTTGGCGATGAGGCGCAGGTCTTCCCGCGTCAGCACGCCGCCGGTTGGGTTCTGGGGCGAGTTGATGATGATGAGCTTGGTGCGCGGGTTGACCAGGTACGCGAGCTCCTCCGCATCCAGCCGGAAGTCGCGATCCTCGCGGAGCCTGATCGGCACAGCGGTCCCGCCCATGTAGTTTATCATCGATTCGTAGATGGGGAATCCGGGATTGGGATAGATGACCTCGTCTCCCTCTTCTACAAGGGCCATGATGGCGAAGGCCATCACCGGCTTGCCGCCCGGCGTGATGACTACCTGCTCCGGGTTGAGGTGGATGCCGCGGAGGTCGCCTGCGTACTTCGCGACCGCGGCGCGGAGCTCGGGCAGGCCGGCTGACGGGCCGTAGTGGGTGTAGCCTGCGTCAAGCGCCTTCTTGGCGGCCTCACGGATGTGTTTCGGCGTGTCGAAGTCGGGCTCGCCGATTTCCAAATGAACCACGTCCATCTTGCACTCCAGGGCTTTGGCGCGGCAAAGGCAATCGAACGCGGTTTCGGTCCCGAGCCGGCTCATACGGTCAGCGAGTCTCATTCCGTACTCCCGCTATTCGGCCCCGGAGGCTGAGTCCGTGGGTTTGGCCTTCTTCGCCGCACGCTTCCTGGGCGCGGCGGGCTTCTTCGGCTTTGGGGACAGTCCCCGTGCGGGGACAGTCCCCTTCTTGGCCTTGGTGGCCTGCGCGAAGTCGTACAGCTCTTTGGCCTTGGCCGCGATATGCTCGCCCGACACTTCGAACTCCCACATCAGCTCCCAGGGCTGTCCTGACTCGCCGAACCGATCCTTAACGCCGATCGAGCCAAACGCGACCGGGTGGCCGTAGAGCTCGGGCGCGACGTGAAGCGCGTGTGATACCCAGTTGGCGAGCCCCCCGATTTGGTGTTCCTCGGCCGTGACGATGATGCCGGTTTCGAGCGCCGTCTGCACCAGCGCAGCCGGGTTGAACGGCTTCAGCGTGTGCATGTTGATGACCCGGGTCTCGATGCCGAAGTCCTCCTTCAGAATCCAGGCGGCGCGGAGCGCCTCGGGGACCATCGGGCCGCAGGCGACGATGGTCAGGTTCTCGTTCTCGCCTTTGTAGTCGGTGGCGAGCTTGACCTCAAAGGCATCGATGAAGTTCGGCTGCTCGCCGCGGTAGCGGTAGACGTTCGGCACGCCCCAGACGAAGGGCGTTTCAGGCCGGGTGATGACCGGCGTGGCCTCGCGGGCGAAGCGGAGGTACTTCGGGCCCTTGAGCTGAAAGAGCATGTGCGCCGTTGCGCGCTGGGTTTCCAGCGCGTCGCACGGGACCGATACCTGCATATTGGGCAGGCCGCAAATCTGGAACAGGTCCTCAAGCGCCTGGTGGGTCGCGCCGTCCGGCCCGACCGAGACGCCGCCGTGCGCGCCGGCAATGAGTACGTCGAAGTTGCCGTAGCAGACCGTCGTGCGAATCTGGTCGAGGTTGCGCCCGGCAGCGAACACGCCGTAGGTTCCGAAGATGGGCAGCTTGCCTTCTTTGGCAAGACCGCCCGCCAGCGCCGTTCCTGACTGCTCGGCAATGCCGACCGATATCCAGCGGTCGCAACGCTCCGGGTCGCATTCAAAGAACTTGGAGATGGCAATTGAGCCGGAGATGTCGGCGCCGATTGCGACCGTGCGTTTGTCGGCGCCGGCTTCCTGCAGGGCGTCTCCAAACCCGACGCGGGTAGACTTCATCTCGGCCTTCATTGTCGGCTGCTGGTTCCAGAAGTAGTCCCTGTTGAACTTGGGCACCTTGGCCATCAGCTTGGCCGTGGTTTCTACCTGGTAATCGGCGGCCTTCTTGAGCAGCTTCTCGTAGTCAATGCGGAAGTCGAGGTTGAGCTGCTTTAAGGCCTGCACCAGTTGCTCCTTGTTCGGAGCCCGGCCGTGCCAGCCGGCCTGGTTTTCCATGAAGTCAACGCCCTTGCCCTTGGTCGTGTTGGCGACGATGACCGTGGGCTGGCCCTTGGTCAGGGCCGCTTTCTCGAACGCCTTCAGAATCTGCTGCATGTTGTGACCGTCAATCTCGATGACGTTCCAGCCGAAGGCGCGGTACTTATCGGCAATCGGGTCGATGTTCATTACTTCCTTGACCGGGCCGTCAATCTGGAGCCGGTTCTTGTCAAGGATGCAGCAGAGGTTGTCGAGGCCCCAGGTGCCGGCTTCCATGGCCGCTTCCCATATCTGGCCTTCCTGGTGCTCGCCGTCGCCGGTCAGGCAATAGACCCGGTAGCCTTTCTTGTCCATCCGACCGGCCCGGGCAATACCGGCGGCAATCGACAGGCCCTGGCCGAGCGAGCCGGACGAGACTTCGACCCCGGGCAGCTTCAGCCAGTGGGGGTGGCCCTGGAATGGAGAATAGAGCTTGCGCAGCAGGACTACCTCTTCAATCGGGAAGTAGCCGGAAAT
Organism: uncultured bacterium; assembly: GCA_964597845.1. GTDB lineage: Bacteria > Hydrothermota > Tepidihabitantia > Tepidihabitantales > Tepidihabitantaceae > UBA2258. Next base: position 15,263 of record CAZQZR010000064.1, read on the forward strand.
GCCGAGGCCGAGGTAGAGCGACGGCGCCTTGTGTCCGGTTGACCAGATAATCCGGTCCCGGTCCGGCCAGTTCGGGTTCTGCGGGTCATGCCGGGCAACCGCCAGGTAGAGCGCGGCGGTGATGTCCATTATCGAAAGCGTGCCGCCGGAATGGCCGGAGCCGGCGGCGCAGAGCGCGACCAGGTCATACCCGCGCATCATGTTCGCGGCCTGGACCAGTTCGCCCATGCCCGCCGTCTTTCCGTGGGTGCCGGCCTTGGAGTCAACTATTGGCATTATCCCTCCGTTCCTCTAGGGAAATAGTTAATTGAGAATAGTGAATGGTGAAAGGCGGACAGGAAGTAGTGAATGGTGAATAGTGAATAGTGAAATCCGAATTCGCCTTTCACAACTCTAAATTCTCTATTCACTATTCCTGGTTCCTGGTATCTTCTGGTAGTCTTCGTAGAACTTCCTGATGCCGGCGTCGGTGAGCGGGTGCTTAGTCATCTTGACGAGGATGTCGTAGGGGATGGTCGCGATGTGGCAGCCGGCACGGATTGACTCGATGACGTGCAGCGGGTGGCGGATGCTGGCGGAAATAACCTCGGTGTCGAACCCATAGTCGTCGATCATCCCAACGATGTCGTGAACCAGGTCCATGCCGTCGTGCGAGATGTCGTCGAGCCGGCCGACGAAGGGTGAGATGAACGTCGCCCCGGCGCGGGACGCGAGCAAGGCCTGGTTCATCGAGAAGACCAGCGTGACATTGGTTTTGATGTTGCGCTCGGCAAGGCCACGCACCGCCTTCAAGCCCTCAACCGTCATCGGGATTTTGACCGTCACCTTGTCCGGGTCGAGTTTGGCCCAGTATTCGCCTTCCTTTATCATGCCGCTCGAATCGGTCGACACGGCCTCGACCGAAACCGGGCCCGAGACCGCGTTCAGGATGTCCTGGACGCATTCCCGGAACGGCCGGCCGGTCTTGCAGACCAGGGACGGGTTGGTGGTGACGCCGTCGAGGATGCCCCATCCGGCGACCTCGCGTATTTCCTCTATGTCAGCAGAATCAATGAAGATTTTCAAGTAGACCTCCGTCGTTGACCGGGAACGCGGGCAAGGCTCAAGCACCGGCTGAAACCGGCGCGAACCAGTGCGGCGCGTGTTGAGACCTTAACTGAGAAATACTGATGAATTGGCACTGCCAGCCTTTGCGGATTGCCAGTATAACGGACGCAGGCCGGTCAGGCAAGAGGAAGATTTAGCTCCCCCGGCGGCGTTGGGTTGCACTGCTGCGGGTCACATGCCCGCTTTGGTGCTCGACTTGTGCTTGTACTTTTCGATGAGCGAGTCGATGGCCTTGTTTCGATGCTTCCAGCGTTGGGCCTCGATGATGTCATACAGGAAGTCTCGGCAGCGACTGACGCCGTCGCTGTCACCGGCCCGCTCGTACAGCTTCAGGGCCTGCTCAACATTGACTTGGGCGAGTTCATACTCGTCCTGGTCGGCCCGTATCAGTGCCAACTGGAAGAGCGCATCTGCTTCCTTGCCGACTATCTCGCCGGCGTGGGCCGCTTCAACGGCTTTCAGCAGCCATCGCCGTGCATCGTCCGGCCGGTCGCGCCGCAAGCAGAGCATGCCGAGGTTGTACAGCGCACCGGCTTCACCCGCCGCGTCCTTCAGGTCGCGGCTTTCCGCCGCGCAGCTCTCCAGCAGTACCACGGCCGAATCATAGTGCTTGATCGTCGCCTGAATCAGGCCGAGGTTATGAAGCGCCTTCGCTTCGCCCCAGCGGTCACCTTTATCGCGGCTTTCGGCCAGAGCTTTCTCAAGCAATATTCTGGCGCTGTCGTAGTCCCCCAGGGCGCTGAATCGGAACGTGCCTTGGTCAAACAGCGTGCCGATCACCTTGCTCGATTTGCGCGACAAACGGCTGAGGGCAGTCGCGACGTTCATGTAGAAGCGAACCGATTCGGGCATTTGGAGACAGTCAAACACGTTGCTCATGTCCGCATAGGCAGCAGCCATCCGGTTGGCCAAGCCCTCTTCCTGCGAGATGCGCAGGACTTCGCGGTAGCAGGTGAGAGCGGAATCGTACATGCCGGCTCTCGCGTACGAATTGCCGGCCATGTTCAGGCGGCGGCAGAGGCCGTTCGTCCGGCTCCACGCCTTGGTGTGGCGGGCCTTCGCACTGTGTGCCCGACCGAACTCGCGGTCGAGCCTTCGGTTGCCGACCGTCAGCCAGATTCCGCCGAAGATGACCGCCGCGGCGCCGAGGGCGACAATGACGACCCAAAGCTTGACCTGCCGTTTCCCGTCGGTTTCAGGTTCACCCATGCCGGAATTGTAGCGAGCGAACGCGGGCAGGCAAGTAGTTTCTTGACCGCCGAGCCGGGCGGCGCGACGACAAGGCTATCCGTGCCGCTGTTCGACGATTGCGGCCCGCCTCGTTTCGCCTTTTCTGTGGCGTTCGGTCTCGTGGCTCGCGGCCTCCCAAATCCCGAGATAGAACTGGGTGATTGATGATTGCGGTGGTCGCGGCTGG
>CAZQZR010000065.1:0-17690 GCA_964597845.1 uncultured bacterium
AGAGAGGCAGCCTCTCTTCTTCAAGCCAAATCAGATTCCTATGTCGGGACTAGGGCATAAGGTTTCTCTTGACTCCCGAGAGCCTTCTTGTAGTTTAGCTACCTTGGACAAGTTCCTCATGTCCACAGCATCCCGAGACCAGTGGCTGTCGAAGCTGCTGGAGAGGTTTGCTGTCTACGTGCCGGTCGAGCGCGAGAAGCAGGTTCACTGGCACCGGCTCGAGCCCGCGGACTTGGGTTCGGGCGCCGACACCATCACACCGGCCCTGAGGCGAATCCGTGCCTCCGAGCCGGTGAAGTCTTTCATGTTCAACCCCAGGCAGCAGGTCAGCGCTTTCCCGGACAAGCTCGAGCCGGCCGAGTCGAAGACCCGGGTGCTGCTGGGCGTGAAGAACTGCGACCTCGTTCCGCTCAAGGTGCATGACGAGATTCTAGGCGAGGGGGAGTTCAAGGACCCGTTCTACCTGGCGCAAAGAGAGAACACAATCCTGGTCGCCGCCGATTGCCCGGTTCCGGAGGAGAGTTGCTTCTGCAACTTGCTTGGCCTGACGCCCTACGCGGGCGAAGGTGCGGACGCCGTGCTCTCGGTGAGTGACGGTGAGTACCTGCTTGAGGTCGGAGAAAAGGGCAGGCAACTGATCGACGCGGCCCCGGATCTGTTCCAGAAAGCAGGCGAGGGCGACGCCGCGGTGGTGAAGCGCGGGGAGGAAAGGAAGGCCGCGGTCGCGGCGCTGAGCCGCATCAACCCGAAGCAGTGGAATCCTGACCTGCCCGCTGCGGTAGCCGCCAAGCGGAAGGACGAGTCGTTCTGGCAGAAACACGCGGAGAAGTGTGTCGAGTGCTTCGGGTGCCTGATGGGCTGCCCGACCTGCTACTGTTTCCTATTATATGATCAGGCAAGGGAAAAGGGCCTGGACCGTACCCGGGTCTGGGATGCCTGCTACCTGGCCGCGTATGCCCGGGTCGGCGGCGGGGCCAACCCGCGCGCGGAGTTCGTGAAGCGGTTCGCCAATCGTTTCATCTGCAAGTTCTCGGACTTCAAGACCGACCACGGCATGTTCGCGTGCTCGGGGTGCGGCCGGTGCTTCAAGGCGTGCATGGGCAAGATTGACATCAGGAAGGTGCTGGGCGAGCTGTGAACAACCCCTACGAGGCGATTCCGGCCACTATCCTGAAGACGATGGACGAGACGCCGAACATCCGGACGTTCGTGCTGAAGCCCGAGCAGGAGATACCGTTCCTTGCCGGCCAGTTCGTGGAATTGACCGTGCCCGGGTTCGGCGAGGCGCCGTTTACACCCTCATCGTCGCACTTCAAGCGCGACACTTTCGAGATGACCATCATGAAGGTGGGCAGGGCAACGGGTGCGTTGTTCGACCTCGCGCCGGGCGACACGGTCGGCGTGCGCGGGCCGTTCGGAAACCCGTATCCCCTGGAGAAGTTCGCGGGCAAGGACATTTACATCGTGGGTGGCGGTGTCGGGCTGGCGCCTTTGCGGGCGCTGTTCCTTGCCCTGACTCATGAGATTGACAAGTACAAGCACATCTACCTGCGATACGGCGCGCGTACCCCCAACGACATCGTGTACCGGCACTTGCTGCCGGAGTGGGAGAAGCTGCCCAAGGTCGACATCGACCTGTCGGTAGACGTGAGCGATGACAAGTGGATGAAGAAGGTCGGCGTTGTGACGTGTCTCATGGACGAGATTCCGTGCGACGAGAAGACGAGCATCGCCGTGGTCTGCGGCCCGCCGATCATGATGAAGTTTGTCAACCAGCGGCTGCTCGACGTCGGTTTCCAGGGAGACAACATTTACCTGTCGATGGAAACGAACATGTCGTGCGGCGTGGGCCAGTGCCGTCACTGCCGGCTCGGCCCGTACCTGACCTGCAAGGACGGGCCGGTACTGACGTGGGCCCAGATCAAGGACATCGAGAACCCGTTTGTATGAAAGCGGTACGTACTACCTGCCCGTTCTGTCGCAATGGCTGCGAGTCGATTGTGACGTCGGACTACCAGTTCCGGATGGAATACGCTTTGGACGCCCCGGTGAATAAGGGCAGGCTGTGCCCGCGCGGCAACAGCGCCAGCATCGTTGTCGACCATCCGAAACGGCTCGCGTACCCGCTGCTTGACGGCAAAGAAGTAAGCTGGGACCAGGCCCTGCAATACTCCCGCGAGGCGATGGCAACAGCCACGCCTGAGGAGACTGCGGTCGTGTACAGCCGGGGTTTGACCGAGGCTGAAGTCAGGCTCGCGTGGGGGTTTGCCCATGCCGTGGGCACGCCGAATCTGGTCTGCGGATACGTCGAGCCGGACAACTGCTTCCAGTACCGGCTGGCCGGTGTGAAGGCCGCGACCATTGAGCAGGTGCAGGCCGCGCGAACAACCCTGCTGGTCGGCGACGTGTTCAACACCTCGCCGGTCGCAGCCGGCCCGGTTCTCGAAGCGCGGTATGCGGACCGGAAGAACCGGCTGATCGTGGTTGACTCGATCCGGACCCGGCAGGCCGGGCAGGCGCACATGTTCCTGCAGGTGAGGCCGGGCACCGAGGTCTTTGCTCTGCTCGGCATGGTCGGCAGCCTGGACAAGGGCCTGGGCATAGATGTCGAGCAGTGCGTCGCCTTGTCGGGTGTGAGTGGAAAGCAACTGGCCGACGCGGCGCAGATGCTCCTCGGCGGCCCGACATTTGTCGGCAGCGCCATGCACCTGGGCCGGGTGTACCACCCGGTTCAACACAGCCTTGTGTCGCAGTTGGTCGCGGTCAAGGCCGGGGCGACATTCACGGGATTCGGCGAGGCGCGCGTGCCCTTCGGCAAGATTGGCTTCGAGGAGTTCCGCCGGCAGGCGGAGTCCGGAAGTCTCAAGGCAGTGTTCTGGTTCGGTGGCCTGTACCCCTATAGTTACCCGGAGTTGATGCCGGAACTGGCCGACCACGTGCAGTTCCGGGTCGCAACCAGCATCTTCAGGCCGGAGAGCGCGTTGCCGGGGCTCGTCCTGCCGGTTCCGAGTGAACTGGAAAAGGAGTCCACTGGCCAGTCGTACTGGGGCGTCGTGAGTCGTCATCCGGTCGCGGCCGCGTTCAGCGGAGCCAGACCGCTGGCGCGGATTCTCGGCGACCTCGCGAGTGTCAGCGAGGAAGAGCCGGCAGCGGCGCCGGAGAAGACAGCGGCCGAGGCCGTCAAGCTGACACAGGCGGCGTCGGCCGGGGTCGATACGGTCGAGTTTGTCTTGCTGGGCGAGAAGCGGGCAAGCGGCATCGGCGGCTTCTACGACGTCGAGGATGAGATTCGGCTGTCCGCGCCGGACGCGGCCAGGCTCGGCGTCGGCGACGGCGAATACGTACAGGTGGAAGGCGCGACCGGCAAAGCCGAGTTCGAGGTGCGAGTGACGGCCGCGGTTCCCAAGGGTGTGATGAGCATCGGAGTCAACGCCCACCGGAACCGGGCTCTGTTCCCCATGGCGAAGGATACGGTTTCGGGGCAGACGGTGATTGCCCCGGCACCAGTGCAAGTGGCGAAGTCGACCAGGACATCGGAGCCGGCTGTCGAGATGATTGCGGAGGCCTGGTAGTGGCGAAGCGACTGGTCGTTAAGCTTGACCTGTGCATCGGCTGCCGGGCATGTGAAGCCGCGTGCCGGAGCCGGTTCAAGGGCGAGGCGCGCGTCCGCTACGGCGAGGTGTCGGAGACCGTGAGCGTGCCGATGCCCTGTCGCCACTGCGAGGAACCGCTCTGCGCTGCGGCCTGCCCGTTCAAGGTGATTGTGCGGGACGAACAGGGCGGGATCGTCCGCCAGGCATCGTTTCATTGCGTCGGCTGCCGTTCATGTGCGTTGGCCTGTCCGTTCGGGGTAATTGACACGAACCTTCTGCGTGACGTGACACAGAAGTGCAGCCTGTGCAGCGACCGGGCCGAGGGTCCGCGCTGCGCAACCACGTGTCCGACCGGCGCGCTCCAGTTCGTTGAGGAGGAGAAGCTGGCGGAGAAAGAGGTCGGAGTCGGGTTTGCGGCCCGCTCGGTCCACGGGAGACGGTTGTGATGAGTTTAACCGGGTGGGAGCTGGCGTTCGCGTTCGTGATCTTTCCCGGGTTCGCGTTCACGGCCACCGTGGGCCTCGTGCTCACGTGGGTAGACCGGTTCGTGTCGGCGCGGGTGCAGTGGCGGAAAGGCCCGCCCTTGTACCAGCCGTTTGCCGACATGCTCAAGCTCCTGCTCAAGCAGACGGTGGTTCCGGCGGGTGCTTCAAAGGTTACATTCCTGCTCGCGCCAATGCTCGGGTTCGCCGCGATGTGTGTCACTTCGGTCCTGCTCTTCTACGTGAATTTCTTCCCGCAGGGCTCGTTTGTCGGGGACCTGATTGTGCTGGTGTACCTGTTTGCCCTGCCGCCCATCGCCATCATCATCGGCGCATCGGCGTCACGCAATCCCTTGTCCGCGGTCGGCGCGTCGCGCGAAATGACGCTGTACCTCGGGTACGAGTTGCCGTTCCTGCTGGCGCTGGTCGTGCCGGTAATCCGCACCGGGGGCGCAATCCGACTCGGGGACCTGGTGCTGGCACAGCAGGCAGGCGGGCCGTTCCTGTACTCGGTGTCCGGAGTCATCGCCGCGGTCATCGTCCTGATTTGCATCCAGGCAAAACTTGGCTATCCTCCTTTCGACATGGCCGAAGCTGAGCAGGAAATCATGTCCGGCGTACTGATTGAGTACTCGGGCGTTCCGCTCGCCATGTTCCGTCTCACCAAGGCGATGATGTTCTTCCTCATGCCGTGTTTTCTGGTCACGGTATTCTGGGGCGGGCTCGCAAGCTGGTGGGCGATTCTCAAGCTTCTCGCGATTGCGGTGCTGATTATCTTGATTAAGAACACCAACCCGCGGTTCAAGATTGAGCACGCGCTTCGGTTCTTCTGGTTCATCCTGGGCGCGCTGGGAATCGCGGCCGTGATACTGGCATTCATGAAGCTATGAAAGACCCGCGAATCTGGGGCCTCAAGAAGTCGCCGTGGGTTTACCACGTGGCTGCGGCCTCGTGCAATAACTGCGACATCGAAATCCTGGAACTGCTCACACCTCGTTACGACGTCGAGCGGTTCGGAATCGTGCTCGTCGGTTCGCCGCGCCACGCCGACGTACTGCTTGTGACCGGCGTGATTAACCGGAAGTCGCTGCCCCGTGTGCTGGAAGTGTTCGAACAGACCCCGAAGCCCTGCCTGGTTATCGGTATCGGTTCCTGCACGTGCAACAATCACATCTTCCGTAACTCGTACAATGCGGTTGGGCCGTACGACAAGTATCTGCCGATGCATGCCTATGTTCCCGGTTGTCCACCCAAGCCGGAGGCGATGATTCTCGGAGTAGTAAAGGCGCTGGGCAAGCTATGAGACAGGCTGAAGCCGGGCTCAAAGAACTGATACACGAGGCCGAGGTGTACGAGCACAACGCGAAGCGGCTCTACATCCGGATTCCGCGCGAACGACTGACCGATGCGGCCAAGTACCTGCATCGGGAGTGTGGAATGAGGCTGGCGACATGCACGGGCATTGACACGCGCGAGGGGTTCGATGTCCTTTACCATTTCTCAGAGGACAAGACCGGGACGATGTACACGCTCAAGGTCTTGGCGCCGAAAGACGACCCGAAGATTGAGTCACAGGCGACATGGTTCCCGGCCGCAGACTGGATTGAGCGAGAGATGCACGAACTTCTGGGTATCGACTTCCCGGGACACCCGAATTTGATACCACTGCTCACTTCCGATACTGACTGGGACAAGACCAAGTACCCTTTGCGGCGGGACTACGAACGCAGAAACGAGGCTCATGAGCTGTAGGCGTATCGTCCCGATCGGGCCATATCATCCGCTCCAGGAAGAGCCGGAGTTCTTCAAGCTCATTGTCGAGGGTGAGAAGGTCGTGGACTTGGAAATTAACATCGGCTACAACCACCGTGGCCACGAGTTCATCTCACCGGAATTGACCTATGACCAGATTCCGTTCCTGGTCGAGCGCATCTGTGGCATCTGCTCCAATTCGCACCCGTTGGCATGTGTGCTCGCCATCGAAGACATATGCGGCGTCAAGCCTCCGCCCCGGGCCGACTACATCCGGTCAATCATCCAGGAGCTGGAGCGGATTCACTCGCACCTGCTCTGGGTCGGGCTGGCCGGTCACTTCATCGGGTATAACACGGTCTGGATGTGGGCATGGCGATATCGCGAACACATACTGGAGCTATTCGAGATGATCACCGGCAACCGGAATCACTATGCCATGAACAAACCGGGCGGGGTCAGGCGTGACATCAAGTCCGACCAGATTCCTCAGATACTCGCGGTCATGGACGTGGTCGATAAGAAAACGATGATGCTGACCAAGGCGGTGCTGGACGACCCGGTGATTCGGGCGCGACTGGAGGGCGTTGGGGTGCTGACGCACGAGCAGGCAATCGCCTACTCGGTTACCGGTCCGACCGCACGGCCTTCGGGTGTCGACATCGACGTCCGCCGCGATGACCCGCACTGCGCCTATGACAAGGTGCCTTGGAGCGTCATAGTCTTGAACGAGGGTGACGTGCTCGCTAAGACCAAGGCGCGGCTGCTGGAGATATGCGAGTCGACGAGGATCATCCGCGGATGCCTTAGTGACCTGCCCGACGGCCCGATTGAGACAAGGATTGAGGAGGTGCCGCCGGGCGAGGGCATCGGCCATACCGAGGCACCGCGCGGCGAGGTGTTCCACTACATCCGCTCCGACGGGAGCAACCGGCCGCTGCGTCATAAGATCCGCGCGCCCAGCTTCATGAATATCGCCTCCAACGTGGTGACGGTGCGCGGCGGTTCAATAGCAGACGCGGCCCTGACACTGGCCGCGGTGGACCCGTGCTACTGCTGCACTGACCGCATGGCTGCGTTTGAGGACGGCAAGCTCAAGTACTCGGGCAAGGACCTGCTCAAGCTCTCGTGGCAGAAGACCGAGCGGATTCGGGGGCAACTCTAGCGTGAACCTCGACGTAAACTGGCTGCAGTTCAGCGGCGGGAGACTGGAGTTGTTCTTCACGCTGGTGCTGGGCCTGGTCGGATTGGCTGCGCTGCTCTATTCACTGGTCAAGATCAGAGCCGGGGCCGGGCAGGTCGTCGAGTACTTCATCTTCATGGCGCTCCTCGTGGCGAGCGGCATCGGCGTGGTCTACGCGCGCAACCTGCTCGTGATTTTCGCCCTGTGGGAACTCGCGGCCTTCGCGCTCTGGCGGCTGGTCGCGTTCTACCGCGGGGAAGAGGAGTTAGGCGCGGCGGTCTGGGCGTGGCTGGTCAACTTCGCGAGCGCGGCGTTGATGCTCGTGGGGCTGGTGTTGATCCTGGTCGAGCGGGGCAGCCTGAGCCTTGACGTCCTGCGAGGGCAGAGCCTGCCGTTCTGGCCCGCGTTGCTGGTGCTGGTCGGCATCCTGGCCAAGTCGGCGACGCTGCCGCTTTACATCTGGCTGCCGAGGGCATATCGTGCCGCACCCGCCCCGGTCTGCGCCCTGCTGTCGGGCGTGGCGGAGAACATCGGTATCATCCTGTTCTTCAAGCTGTTCATTCTGACCGTGCGCGTGCCCGACGGGTTCATGGTCATGGTTGCCGGGCTGGCGGTCGTGTCGAGCCTTGTCGCCGGCGGGATTGCACTGACCGCGGGCACGATTCGCACCACGCTTGCGTATTCTACGGTCAGCCAGCTCGGGTTCATATTCCTGGGGTTGTCTCTGACCGGGTACTATGGAATTACCGCCGGCCTGCTGTACGTTGCCGCCCACGCCATCGCCAAGTCCGGGCTATTCTTTGCCACCGGACTGATTGAAGACTCGGCCGGGCACGGCGACCTGGACAGGCTCGGCGGGGCCGCGCGCGTCAGCCCGGTGCTGGCCGTGGCCGCGGGTATGCTCGTGTTCTCGATTGTGGGCGTTCCGCCGTTCCTCGGGTTCTTTGCCAAGCTGGGAGTCATCATCGCGACAGTGAGGTATAGCCTCCTGCTCGGCGTCGGTGCGATTGTGGCGGCCTTGTTCACGCTGCTCTACATGGCCCGGCTCTATACGAAAGTGTTCATGGGCGCGCCGGATCCATCGGCCGAAATGAAGCCCGTGAGCGGCTTTCTCGTCGGGATCGTGCTTGTTCTGGCGCTCGTCTCGCTGGCCGCGGGGCTTGCATACTACCTGCCGGTCAAATTCATTGAGGACGGGATGACCCAGGCGCTCGGAGTTCTCTAGATGCACACTTTTCTGTTGATGCTGATCGTCCCGCTCATCGCCGGCCTCCTCGGGTATTTCGTGAGCCGGCTGCGGAACGAATTCAGCTTCATCGGCGCGGTTGTCGCCCTTTACTACGCGGTCCGCATTTTCATCCAGTCGCGACACGGCGTGATCTCGTACGATCTGGCCCAGGCAGCGGGCATACCGGTCGCGTTCCGCGTGGATGCCTTGTCCGGCTTCATCCTCTTGTGCGTCGCGGCTTTCGCAGTGTTGGTGCTGTTGTTTTCGTTCCGGTACATGCGGGGTCGGGACGGCGCGCGCGGCTTCTATTTCTTTGTCCTGCTCGGGCTGGCCTGCTCGAACGGAGTACTGCTCTCGGCCAACCTCCTCGTCATGCTGTTCTTCTGGGGCGTGCTGCTCATCGTGCTCTACGGGCTGCTGCTCCCGGGTCGACCAGGCAGCGAGAAGGTCGCGGCGAAGGCGCTGGTCATTGTCGGCCTGTCCGACTTTGCGATGCTGCTCGGAATCGTGCTGGTCGCGGTGCGGTATGGATGGATTGACATGGCGCCGACCGCGCCAATGCCGCTGCACGAACCTGCTGCAATCATCGGATTCCTGCTCATCGCGGCGGGCGCGTTGGCCAAGGCCGGTTCAATGCCGCTCCATTCCTGGATTCCCTCGGCGGCAGAGACGGCACCGGCGACGGTGATGGCATACATCCCGGCATCGTTGGACAAGCTGCTCGGCATCTACCTGCTTACACGACTCTCGATCTACATTTTTGACATTGCCTCGAATGCGGCCCTGCAAAACGTTTTGATGACGGTCGGGGCGGTGACGATTCTCGGCGCGGTGATGATGGCGCTGGTGCAGAAACGGATGATGAAGCTCCTGTCGTTCCATGCCGTGTCCCAAGTCGGGTACATGGTGCTCGGCATCGGCACGGGCATCCCGGTGGGCATTGCCGGCGGGCTGTTCCACATGCTGAACCACTCCATCTACAAGACCGGCCTGTTCCTTTCCGCCGGTTCGGTGGAGCACTGGGCCGGGACCGACGAGATTGACAAACTGGGCGGCCTCGCCCGGCAGATGCCGCTGACGTTCATCTCGTTTCTTGTGGCCGCGTTTGCCATCTCGGGTGTGCCGCCCCTCAACGGCTTCGTTTCCAAGTGGATGGTCTACCAGGGCATCATCGGGCTTGCACACGAGGGCAACCGGCTGTACCCCGTTTTCCTTATCGCGGCGATGCTGGGCAGCGTGTTGACTCTTGCCTCGTTCATGAAGTTGCTACACTCGATCTTCTTCGGCCAGCGACCGGAGTCGCTTGCCAGGGTTCGAGAGGTCGGTTTCGGCATGTGGCTGCCGCCGGTCCTGCTGGCAGCTCTCTGCATCGTCTTCGGTGTGTTCGCATACCAGATACCGCTGCGCGGTCTCATCTATCCGAGCCTGCCGCTGCTTATCGAGCCGACCGGGATCTGGCAACCGGTACTGACGACTCTCCTGCTTCTCGCGGCGCTTGGCATTGGTGTGCTCGTTTACCTGCTGGGGACCGCACGGAAGCCGACCACCGCCCGGACGTTTGTGGGCGGCGAGAAGATCGCGGACGACGAGGAGAGCCGCGTGACTGGGACGGCGTTCTACACGCCGGTCAAGCACCTGCCGATTCTCGATGAGCTTCTGCAGTACGGCGAGAGGGGTGCTTTTGACATATACAACTGGCTTACCGGCACCCTCCGGGCCCTGGGTCTTGTGTTCCGGCAGGTCGTTGACCGCGTGCTTACGGGCTTGTTCGAATTCGTCGGGGCTCTGGCACGATGGGCCGGTCGCGGGCTTTCATATGTCCAGAACGGCAGCCTGCCCTTGTACGTGGCATGGGCATTCGTTGGGGCAACGATTTTTCTCCTTGTGCTTCTCTTGAGGTAGCGGATGATAGAGCTTTACGTACTACTCGCGGCGATGCTGGTGGCAGCGCTGGTGGCAATCCAGATAAAGGACCTGCTGGCGGCCGCGGTAGCGCTGGGCATCGTCGGTTTCTCGGTCGCAATCATGTTCATCCTGCTGCAGGCCCCGGACCTCGCAATTGTCCAGATTGTCATCGAGACCCTGACCGTTGTGTTCTTTGCCGCGGTGATACTGCGCACGACCAATACCGACACGACCATAGCGAACGGGCTCAAGCGTGATCTCGTGTTCCCGACCGTTGCCTACGTCACCTTCGGTGTCGTCTTTCTGATTTTCGTCGGCCGGGCCCTGGCCGAGCTACCGAGCTTCGGCAGCCCGACAATGCTCGTGGCCAGGGAGTACATCGCGCTCGGGCTGGAGAAGACCGGCGCCGCCAATGTCGTGGCGTCAATCATCCTCGATTTCCGCGGCTACGACACTCTGGGCGAGGCGACCGTGCTCTTTACCGCCGTCGTGGGTGTACTGACAATCATGCGCCGGACCGGGCGTAAGGAGCAGAACAGTGAGGAGAGAGGCTAGCATGCGCGGCATGTCATCGATCGTACAGGTTATTGCGCGCTTGCTGGCCGGCATGCTCTTCCTCTATGGTACGTACATAGTGATGCATGGCCACCTGACCCCGGGCGGCGGGTTCGCGGGCGGCGTGCTGATTGCCGCGGCGTTCATTCTCATCTCGCTGGCCTTCGGGTCGGTCGAGCAGACCGAACGCAGTTCCTATACGCTTTCGTCGGTGGTGGAGAGCCTCGGCGGCGTGATGTTCCTCAGCCTGGCGCTGGTCGGTTACCTGTTCGGGACCTTCTTCTTCAGTAATGCTCTCACCTACTACATCGGCAAGCCACTGCAACTCATCAGCGGTGGCATCATCCTGCCCGCGAACATTGCCATCGGGGTCAAGGTCGGGGCCGGCCTGTATGCCATCTTCCTGGCGCTTGGGGCTTCGCGATTCGTGATGAAGGACTGATTGATGAACAGACGAAGTCAGAAATCAGATACTAGAAGTCACAGGTCAGAGTTGACGGCCGGACTTCTGCATTCTGCATTCTGTACTCTGAATTCTGAATTCGGCCGGAGTTGCTTGTGGTAGCGCTGTTCGCCTGTATGTTCCTGCTGCTCATCGGGCTCTACGCGGTCGTGACAAAGCGGAACATCATCCGGATTATCATCGGGTTCAGCCTGGTCGAATACGCGGTCAACCTGTTTTTCGCGCTGGTCGGTTTCAAACGCGATGCCCTGCCGCCGATAATCACCAACGTTACCCAGCCGCGGAACTTCGTCGACCCGGTGCCGCAGGCGCTGGTGTTGACGGCGATCGTCATCGGTCTGGCCACGACCGCGCTGATGCTGGCCCTGGCCATGCGGATATATGAGAAGTACCGGACGTTCGACATCAGCGAAATCAGGCGGCTGAAGGGCTAGATGAGAAGTTCAAAGTCCAAAGTCGAAAGTGTAAAGTCGCGAATCGACGAAGCGATGACGGAGAGAATCTAGCACATGGACTCGAACTTCCTGCCGCTTTTCGTGGTGATTCCGCTGCTCGCGGCCTTCCTGATACCGTTGTTCGCGAAACTCTGGCAGCGTTCCGCGGACCTGATCGCCAATGCGGCCGGCGCGGTCCTGCTCGGCCTTTCCGCGTACGGTGTGGTCTACCTGTTCACCGACTCTTCGGTGCTGCTCTACCGGATGGGCGGCTGGGCTTCAACCCTCGGTATCACGCTGGTGTACGACCACCTGACCGCGCTCGTCGCCCTGGCGGTCAACGTCGTCGGACTTGCGGCCCTGCTCTTCTCGGTCCGGTATCTCGACCACTACACCGGCCGCTGGAAGTTCTTCTCGCTCTTCATGCTGGTTCTTGCCGGCCTGAATGGCGTGACCATCACGGGCGACATGTTCAACCTGTTCGTGTTCATCGAGATTTCCGCCGTCTCATCTTACGCGCTTGTCGCATTCGGGACTGATTTCGACGAACTCGAGGCCGGGTTCAAATACATGGTTATCGGCGAAATCGGCGGCACCGCGATATTGCTCGCCATCGCGCTGCTCTACGCCAAGGCCTCGACCCTGAACATGGCGATGGTCTCACAGGTCATGGCCGGCTTCGGTCACACGCCGCTGTTCTGGTTTATCGTGGCTATGTTCCTCATCGGGTTCGCGGTCAAGATGGCGATGGTCCCCTTCCACGCCTGGCTGCCCGACGCCCATCCCTCCGCGCCCGCACCGGTGTCGGCATTGCTCTCGGGCGTGTTCATCAAGGTGCTGGGCGTCTACGCCATGTGCCGCGTCATGTTTAACGTGTTCGGCCTCTCCCGGGCCAACGCTCCGGCGTTCTTCAACCTGCTGCTGGCGTTTGGCGTGCTCTCCATCGTCGCGGGCGGACTGCTGGCGTACGCACAGAAGGATTACAAGCGGCTGCTGGCCTACTCCAGCATCAGCCAAATCGGTTACATCCTGATCGGGCTCGGTATCGGCAACTACTGGGCAATCGTCGGCGCTCTGTTCCATGTGCTCGCACATGCCTTGAGCAAAGGGCTGCTGTTCCTGACTTCCGGTTCGATTGAACATGCTACCGGCACCCGTGACCTGGACAAACTGTCCGGCCTCGAAAAGAAGATGCCGGTCACGGTCTGGTCGTACCTGCTCGGATCGCTCTCGCTCGCGGGCGTGCCGCCCTTTGCCGGGTTCTTTTCCAAGCTTTTCATCATCATCGGGGCGGTAACTGCGAAGATGTACTGGCTGGCGATTCTGGCCGCGCTCTTCTCAACCGTGACGCTCGGCTACCTCGTGAAGGTCGCAAACAAGGCATTCTTCAGCCGCAAAGACATTGAGCCCACGCCGGCACGCGAGGCGCCGGTAACGATGGTGCTTGCGATGCTGGCCCTGGTGGTCCTGATTGCGGCGCTCGGTATCGGGTTCAAACCGGTGCTGGACAAACTTGTCGGGCCCGCGGCCCAGGTTCTGTTGAACGGGCTCGGGTATGCCCGGACGGTGCTCGGAGGATAGATGGGCAAACGCATCGCCTACTTCGTTCTCGGGTTCGCGGTCTGGATGGTGCTGGTGTACACCCTCCACTACCAGGAGGTCATTGCCGGCGCGGGTGTGGCGCTGCTGACCGCGGCGTTCTTCGGGCAGTACCTGCCGGTGAAGCCGTCGCGGCTGCTGAACCCGGTGCGCTGGTTCTGGCTGCTGGTCTACATACCCGTCTTTGCCTACATGTGCCTGAAGTCGAACATCGACGTCGCGCTGCGAGTGTTGTCTCCCGGGCTGCAGATCAAGCCCGGCATCGTGAGGATTCGCACCAGCCTGAAGTCCGAAGTCGCCCGCGTCTTCCTCGCGAACTCGATCACGCTGACGCCGGGAACGATGACCGTGGAGATCAAGGACGACGTGCTCTACATACATTGGATTGAGGTCGGTTCCAGCGATATGGCAGTGGCATCCAAAGCAATCATCGGGCCGTTCGAGTAC
This sequence comes from uncultured bacterium, assembly GCA_964597845.1. Lineage (GTDB taxonomy): Bacteria > Hydrothermota > Tepidihabitantia > Tepidihabitantales > Tepidihabitantaceae > UBA2258. Next base: position 13,642 of record CAZQZR010000065.1, read on the forward strand.
TTCCTGGCGAGGATATTCGACTAATGACGGTACTTATCGTGATTCTCTCCTTCGGCGCGTTTTTCTGCCTGTACCGGGCGCTGCAGGGCCCGAGCATCCCGGACCGGGCCATCGCCGTCGATATCATGTCGGTCATCTTCACCAGCATCACCGCGCTCATGGCCCTCAAGTACAGACTTTCCTACCTGATTGACCTCTCGATAGCGCTCGCCATCATATCTTTTGTCGGCACGCTGGCGCTGGCCAAGTACCTTGAGGGAAGGAGCCTTGATGATTGAGGTTCTGGGCTGGATCAGCCTCTGCACCGGGGTCGGCTTCACTTTGCTCGGTTGTCTCGGCCTCGTCCGCTTCCCGGACCTGTACAACCGGATGCAGGCTGCCACCAAGTGCGTCACGCTCGGCACCTGCGGAATCATGCTCGGCATCTTCCTTCGGACCGGGTTTAGCGCTCTCGGGGTGAAGGCACTTGTCTGCGCCTTGTTCGTGCTGATTACCGTGCCGGTGGCGGCGCACGCGCTCGCGCGCGGCTCGCTCATCTTCGGGGTCAAGCTATGGAAGGACACGGTCAAAGACGAGTTCACCGACGACCGGGGCGGCGAGTCGATAATCGAGGACAAATGAGATGAACCTCAACCTCAATCTCTACCTTTACCTTTGCCTCCACCTTTCCGGAGGTCCCGCGTGAGGATTCCGCTACCCAAGGTACGGGAGCTGGTCGAGGCCGTTCGGGCCGTGGTCAAAGGTCCATTCACGACCAAGTTTCCGGCCAAGGTCGACTCGGTCGACCCGAACTTCCGGGGTATCCTTAAGTTCCGGCCGGAGAAGTGCATCGGCTGCGGCGCGTGTGTGCGTGTCTGCCCGACCAATGCCCGCGAGATAATCGTTGACCGCGAGAAGGGCGTCCTCCGCCTCGTTCACCACGCGGAGCGGTGCATCTACTGCGGCCAGTGTGTGCTCTACTGCACCACCGGCGAGGGCATCTACCACACGCCGGAGTTCGACCTTGCCCGCACCGAACGGAGCGCGGACTGGGAGACTTCCATCGACAAGGAACTGGCGTTCTGCGAGGTCTGTCATGAGCCATTTGCCGCCAAAGACCACCTGGTCTGGATTGCCCATAAGGTCGGAGACCTCGCCAACTCCAATCCCACTCTGTTCCTGAGCCTGTACGAACAACTCGGTACTGCCGAGCCCCGTCCGCGCGGGGACGTTCAACCCTACCGGTCAGATACCCTGCGTATCCTCTGTCCCGAGTGCCGGCGCAAGGCCTACCTGGCCGAAGAGTGGGGATACTAGCCGGGCCGCACCCGGTCCGCCTCAAGCCACAAGCTGTAACCTGTCGGGCAATCGGGAATGGATTGAACCGCCAAGGGTGATGTCATCCCGACCGGAGCCCATTCGACTGGCTCAGGGCAGGCTCCGCGGAGTGGAGTAATCTCTCAGCTACTGCCAACCGACGCCGAGTCGCCCTGAGCGGGAGCGAGAGGGTCTCTTGTCAGGAACTGGAAACTCGCGCGGAGCGCGTGGTCTTATCTGAGCGGCAAACGTTCATCGGCCCGGCAGGGACTATCGCCAATCGCCAGTCGGCGGGCGGAGGATGAACCACCGCCGCCAATCGGAAGTCGGGAGCCGGTCATCCTCGGTCGGAAATGGTGTGGCTGGTCAATCGCGCCTCTGGCGTACGGCTTGTCAGATGCGCATGCGACTAGGGTCGAAGGTGGTGCGCCGCGATGAGAATGCCCGCGTAGCGCTCTGCTGACATCGGACAATCCAAGAGCAAATTCAACTGGGGACGCTGCAGCCTCAACTGCCTGGCCATGAGGCCCAGCAGTTGGTCACCATAATCCGGCGCGCCGTGGCTCAGTAGGGTTCTGATGGTCGTCTTCTTGCCTTTGTAGTAGAACCAGAGCCAGCGGTGGTCGTTCGTTACCACTCGGAAATCCTTCCGGGTGAGAGCGGCTTCTATCTCTCGGCACGACCTAACGCTCACGCGATGGACTCCTCCTTCTCGACCAAGGTTCGGAGTCTGTTCTTCAACTCGATTGCGTCTTGCGTGAGGCTCCCATCGTTCTCTTGGGCGATGAAGTCCCACAGCTCCAAGAACTCAGCTCTGAGGGAGTCCATGGCTGCTCGTCGGGAGTCCCCTGCGACAAGGATGCCGAGCGGTTCGTGGGAGCACACCCACAGGCCATCCTCATACTGCTGCGCGACGACAATGGGCTCCCGAAGGACGAGCCGGCGGTTGGCGTACTCGACCCGAGTCCACCTTAGGGCAAGGAAGGGCTGCACCATTGAGATGTCGGTTACCTGGATGATCTCGTCGATGTCGCCGCCTTGGGTTAGAGTGGCTCTTCCCTCGACCTCGACCAGCGAACCGGGAATAAGGTCGCGCACGACCGCCTCGTCCTCGGAGTCAAGGTGACACTGGATCTTTCGGTGCTGTACTTCAACTCCCACCAGGGGCGGGCCGCCGGCCACTTCGATCAGATACAGAGTACCTGTGATGCGGCGGGTCGCTTCGTACGGCAGTTCTTCGATGTCGCTCCGAATGATGCCCACCAGTGTATCGCGGAATCCTCCGTCGAGAGGGAGGCTCCATCCATCGACGGACACCCGCAGACTGTATTCCGCGTCTTCCTCCGGGGAGAGGGGTCTGATGGACTTCACTACGCGCGCCCTCTGGCCGTGGTCTGGGTATATCCTTCGGACCCGCGCTACGTCGTTGGCCCGTACTGCGTCAAGTGTCTCGACCAGCCGGGCCAGCGCGGGTGGGCCGAGGTCATCCTCCGCGAGCAGGGACGTTGGGGGAGGTAGTTCGGCTGATACGTCAACGCTCCCCATATGCAAGTTGGCCACGAGAAGTGTGCATGATTGCAGGACCTCATTCTTCCATACGCCTCGCCGGCCGCCGCCGGCGATAGTTGACCCCACGTTCCAGAGCAGCTTCTGCGTGGCTTGGAGTTTCTGTGCCAGCACGTCGATTGCCACTCCGCTGGGCGAATCCACGGAGATGGTTATCGTTCTGTTCGACATGAAGTTAGCCAACTCGTCTAGGGAAAGCCGTTCGGTAACCCGGGACATTCCGTAGGTAGCAGGAACCCATCGAGAACAAAAGCTCAGATACCATCGGGGCCATTATAGACGGGGCGGACAGCTTGTCAAATCGAGGGGCGGCGGCGGGGCGGCATGGGTTCACCGCTGTTCGTGCGGGTCGTCGTAGAACCAGCCGAGTTCGCGCAGGACTATCCGCGCCGCGCTTTGCCATCGCTCAGGAATGTCGGGAGTGCCCCTCGCTACCCGGACTCTAATAGGTGACTGTCCCTCATTTCCCCCTCATTTCCCGTCCCTCATTTCCCCGCTGCCAAAGAGCACCTGGTCTGGATTGCCCACAAGGTCGGAGACCTCGCTAACTCGAATCCGACCCTGTTCTTAAGCCTGTACGAGCAACTCGGTACTGCCGAGCCCCGTCCGCGCGGGGACGTTCAACCCTACCGGTCAGATACCCTGCGTATCCTCTGTCCCGAGTGCCGGCGCAAGGCCTACCTGGCCGAAGAGTGGGGATACTAGCCGGGCCGCACCCGGTCCGCCTCAAGCCACAAGCTGCAACCTGTCGGGCAATCGGGAATGGATTGAACCGCCAAGGGTGATGTCATTCCGAGCGGAGTCGAGGAATCTCTCCTTGCGTCGCAAGCCGGAAGCGGTCAGCCGTTAGCCGTCAGCCGTGAGCCGAGCAGCGGGGAGGCGGGCTTGCCGCGCCGGGGCGGGTCTGGTAGAATCCTCCGGCTGGGAGCGAGGCCAGCTTGCGGCCGAAACACACCTTCGTGATGGCCGCCGGCGCGCTCCCGGCTTTGCCTTGACTCGCGGGGCTGGAGCAGAAAGCTAACGAGACCGTGTCCGGCCCGGCAGGGCCTGCTCTCGCGGCCCGCGACTATCGGAAGGTCAGGGGAGACGCCGCCCGCGCGGCGAATCCTGGACATCGCCTAATGGGGGACACTGTCCCATATGCGCTAACTTAAGGCGTTGACAATGCGGCCGAAGGTCTTAGAATT
>CAZQZR010000066.1:0-16400 GCA_964597845.1 uncultured bacterium
ACAAGCTGAGGCTCGGCTACACCAACGTGCTGGGGCGCGGCGAGGAGAAGATGTATCGGGTGCAGGGATTCCCGACGCTCTACGTGATTGATGCCAAAGGTGTGATCCGTGACATCCATGTCGGCTACTCGCTCGACCTTGGCGTGAAGCTGGCCTCGACCGTCGAACGGCTGCTTGCGCGGAAGTGAGGTGTCACGCAAAGGGGAAAGGTGCAATGACGAAGTCGGGAATCCGGACTTTGCCATTTCCCCTTTCCACTTCTCCGCGTCACTTCTACTTCGTCCTTTGCCTCTTGACCATTAGTCCTTACGGACTATGATTGCCCATGCTCTCTGAAGCCTGCGCCGACTTCTCGGCCCGGATTCTCGACCTCGGGCCGGAAGCGGTGGACAGTATTGAAGTCGAGCGGCTCCGCCGCATCCTTGCGGCCAAGGAGCCGGCATCATCGCTGCTTTCGCTCTCAAACGACGAATTGCTGGAACGGCTCGGCGTGCTGGTGAAGGCAGAGGGAGTCGGGAGTGGGGAGTCGGGAGGCAGACTGCGGTTGACCGTGGCCGGGTTGCTGCTCGTCGGCAAGGAGGAAGTGCTGCGGCAGCAACTGCCCGGGCACGAGGCCATCTACCTGCACATGAAGAGCGATACCGAGTACGACAAGCGGCTTGACTCGGCCCGACCCCTGCTCGCGATACTCGAGCAGTTCACGCAGACGCTCGAACCCTATAATCGCATCTACACCCTGAAACTGGGGTTGTTCCATTTCGAGATTCCCGACTTTCCCGAGGACGTCTGCCGCGAGGCACTGCTCAATGCGTTCGTTCACCGGGACTACAGTTGTCCCGGCCCGGTCTATCTGCGCCACTTCGCCGACCGGCTTGAAATCTCGAACCCGGGCGGGTTCTTCGGTGACGTCAACCCGCAGAACATTCTCGGGCACGAGCCGGTGTCGCGCAACCGGCTGCTGGCAGAGAGCCTGCAGAAGACACGGATGGTCGAGCGCGCAGGCATGGGCGTCAAGCGGATGTACCACATCCTGCTTTCGTACGGCAAGGAGCCGCCGAGCTATGAGTCCGGGCCCGACTTCGTGCGCCTCACGCTGCGCAGCGGCCGGGTTGAGTCTGCACAGGGCAACCGCGACGAGACCGGGATTGACGAGAACTTCGCCCGGTTCGTGGTCAACCGGCACCAGGAAGGCCGCGAACTCACCCTGCACGACCTGCTGGTATTCTCATTCCTCAAGCGCAACCGCGAGATTGACCTGTCCGAGGCGGAACGGATTCTGCAGCGCAGCCAGAACGAGGCGCGCGAGACGCTGAGCTCGATGGTCCTGCGCGGGCTCCTCGAGCCGTTCGGTCAAAAGAAAGGGCGCGTCTATCGCCTGTCCAAGGCGGTGTACAACCAGCTCAAGAAGAGCGTCAGCTACTCGCTGTTCCGCCGGGCCGAGGCCGCCTTCGCCGAGACCGCAATTCTCAACTACCTGGAGGACCTGCCCGGGCCGGACGACAAGCGGTTTATCACCAATGAAATCGTCCGCACGCTCCTCCGGGTCAGCCCGGCCCAGGCCGGGTACCTGCTCTCCGGGCTCGTGAAGAAGAAGCGGCTCGTACTGCGCGGCTGGGGCCGCGCCGCCAAGTACTACAAGTCAAGCCAGCTCTCGGTCTTCTGAGAGCTGACAGCTCACAGCCGGCAAAAGGAAGCTGCCCTCCGAGGAGGGCGGCAAACCCGAATGTGAGACGGCCGGCTACTTGATGACGGCCGAGGTGAGTTCCTCGTTGAAGACCTGGCCATAGCCCTGGTACTCGCCTTCGTAGTACATCTTGACATTGCCGACGCCCCGGGCATACCAGTTGACCATCTCAACGGTGACGCCGCCGACGTTGGTGATGATCTTCACCTTCCACGCCTTCTTGTAGGTGCCGGCCGCAACCGTCACGTCTTCCTGGCCGACGACCATCGCGGTCGCGGAACCTTCTGACCACGTCTGGCCCACGGCCGGGTTTGACCTCATCACGGGGGTGCCGATTGTGTCATCAAGGCTGGTATAGGAGAAGATCGTGTCGCCGACTTCGGCCGTGTAGGAATAACTGGTTGTAGTAACGGTCGTGTCCAGAGCTTTGTAGTAGACCGTCGCGTCATTCTTGAACTTCACGACTTCCCTGCCGTTAGAAAGATTGGCCTTTTCCAGCGCGGTGTTCGTTCGGGTACCGGTTGACATCGTGTCGAGGGACGCAAGCGTGGTTCCGTACAGCGTGTACGATGACATGTTCCACACGCTGCCGATGGTCATCGGGTAGATTGGACCCCCCGACGGAGCGCAGCTTGTGCCCAACAGGGCGACGGCCGCGACTGCCGAGAGAAACAGAATACGCTTCATGGTATCGGGCTCCTTTCGGTAGTCAGTCTAATGGGTTCAGCGGAGGAGTCAAACCTGCGGGTGCGGAACACGGCGGCCCGGTCCGGCGTCAGATTCCGGTTGCGTGCTCGCGGCGGGTGAGGCGGATGCGGCGGGCCAAGGCTCGTTCGCAGAAGCCCTGGCTGCGTTCGAAACCTTTGTGCTGGAACTCGGCCCTCATCAGGTCGGCCAGGTCCATGATGTACCACGGCGGCTTCGAGTCGCGCGTCCGCCAGTAGCGTTCGGTCCATTCAAGGACCACTTGCTTCTCCACCGGGCTCGCGTGGCTCCAAGCCGGGCAGACTCCAAGCTCGCGCGCCCGGGTGCGGATGCGGCCGTAAGTCGACGTCTGCGAGCGCCGGACCGGGGCGCATGGCCGCGGTCCTTCGAGGCGGCACCGGAGCTCGGCGAGCGACTTGACGCACGCTTCCGCCGCGTCGCCGGCGCTCGCGTACTTGCCGTCGGCGACGGCTTGCGCGTACCGGTTCACGATACGCATCTCGGCCGGAGTCCAACTCGGCGGGCGACGGTAGCGCTGCCGGAAGCGCGGCGGGATTCGCCCGAGCAGCGCGCGGTACGTCGCCTCCCATGTACGGACGTGACCGCTGTGCGCCGTCTTACCGATGCGCTCAAGGTCGGGCAGGCAGGGTGAGACTGCCTGCCGTGGCGATGGCAGCCTGCCGGCAAGGACCAGTTTTACCTGTCGATCCAGCACGCGGAGTTCCGCCTCGGTCCAGAGCGGACCGGGTTGGATGACACCCGGCGTCTTCTTGTGGGCCGTTGACCTATTCATCAGCTAACTACAATCGTAGGCCAGGGACACCGAAAGTCAACTCGGGAAGAGTATACCGCGTGTTACCCCCAAGACATATGGGCCTGAGTCCGGGCACTAAAGCATTGATGCTTGTTGGGGTCGGTGTCCCGTCGCGGGCTCTTAGTCCCCGGTCGGTACGATTGTGCGGCTCTCCACCATCAACATCACTGTCTTCTGCGGCGCCCGGGGCCGGTGCATCACTGACTTCGGAACGGTCAATCCCTGATTTGGCATGAGCTCGATAGTCCGGCCCGGCAGGTCTACGAGCAGCCTGCCCTCAAGCACGAAGAAGAACTCGTCGTCGTTCTTATGCTTGTGCCAGTGGAACTCGCCCTGCACGATACCAAGCCGAACCACGCTGTCGTTCGCCCGGGTCAGGGTTTGATTGAACCACTTCTCGGTACATCCCGCCACAACCGCCGGAACGTCCACCACCTCAAGCTGACCGTACTTCACATCCGTACTGATACTGTAGTCCTTGCGTTCTTTCATGGTTGTTCTCCTTTGCCCTGAGATACACCTTACTTGTCGCTGACCTGCCGGAAGCCCTCCGCCGTCTGCCGGTCGTGTTGCTTCGGCGGTAGGCGTTCAATGTCCATAGTTCGGCCGACTTCCTCAGCGGGAGACTGGAACCTGGCAACTGGTCACTCGCGGCCACCGGCCGCATCGCGCCTTGACATCGCTCAGAAATATGGGAAGTGACCCCTGCCACCGCCAGGACTTTCTGTCAGCCGGTTTTCGATCCACCGTCGTTCGGAACGACCGGAGGAAGCTCAAGGCCGTCCTGTTTAGAGACGAATTGTGTGAATTCACCGATCCTGGGAGTGACAATCTTCTCGATGAATTTGCCGACCATGAGACGAATGAGGGCGCTGTAGGCGGGTCTGAACCTGACTGAATCGCCGATCTTCATGCCGTCGGGATTGTCGCCGAGGTTGACGACCATGACGTCGCTGCTGGCGCCGGCAAGCTGGACGTTGGGGCTAATCGGGGTGAGGGCCCTGACGTCAGTATCGAGCTGCCCGGCCGCCAACAGGGCGCGGTAGCCCCGCTGGCCGCGGGCGAATTCCTCCTTGCAGATGGGTTCGAAGGTGGAGATGCCGGTGCCGTTAGCCTGCATGGCAAGGCTCTTCTCCTTGATCTCGACGATTTCAGCTTCGAGGGTAAAGGCATCGTCGCGCAGTCCCGGGAGAATGCCGCCGTGGATGAGGTCGGTGCCGAGGAAGACTGCTTCGCCGATGCGAAAGTGGTTGATCGACTTGGGGACGCGTCCTTCGAGCAGCATGGGAAGAACCGCGCTCGAACCGGCGGAAATCATGGATAGGGAGTGGTTGAACTTAAGCTGCAGTAGTTCGCGATAGAGAACGAGCTGCATCATCTGGTCGACAGTGGGGACAATTCCAGCCAGGCAGCCGAGATTGGCGCCAATGCCGAGGACTTCGACGTGGCCGAGTTTGAAGACGTGGTTGTAGAATCCGATCAGCGAGCCGGGGAGGATGCCTTCGCGGAGGTCGCCGAGCTCGATCATGATTATGATGTGGTGGGTCTTGCCCATTTCACCGGCAACGCGGTCGATATCGTCGATGACCTGGAGCTCGCTGTTGAGGCTGACGTCGGATACTTCAATGATCTCGCGGACGTAGGTGAGAGTTGGCGGGCGAAGATACCAGGATTCAAAATCAGGACTTATTTTGCCGATCGCCTTCAGGTTGTCGACACGGGAGTCTGCCATGGAGCGGACCCCGAGCGCCTGCAGCGCCCGGATGGTGTCTACATGACCACTGAGAGCTTTGGTGACCAGCGTCCAACTGGCACCGTGGTCCTTGACCCAGCCATCGATGGTCTGAATGTTGTGATGCAGCGCCTGGAGGTTGATGACGAGACGATTCACCGAGCCAGCCTCATCTCGGCGTACTTGGTGGTGAAGCCGATACGTTCGTAGAGCCGCCTGGCCGGATTATCGTATTCCACGTGCAGTTTGACGCTGCCGGAGCACTGTTCAATCGAGTGCTCGATCAGTCTTCTGCCGACTCCCTTGCCGCGAAGGCTCGGCGTCACGGCGACAAACAGCAGGATATTTTCAGGGACGTAGCCTGACATGCCGGTTTTGAGCATAAGCAACGCACCCGCCAGCGTCCCTTCAAGTCGGACGAGCATCAGGAAGCCGCCGCGTTCGGGACTGAAGGCGTACTCGAGTGCGCGGAGGATGTCATTCGGCTTGTCCTCGTAGGGTTTCATGGTTGTGTGCAAGTAATCGACCAATTGGCTGCGGGTAATCCAGGCCGGAACCTGGTCAAAGGAGTCAATTCTAGTGAATTCAAGATCGTTACTCATGATACTCCGTGGTCAATCGTCCTACTCATCGCGCGTGTGAACCCGGGACACTGGGCTTCTCCGGCGGTTCGTACCTCGCAGAGCGACCCGCAATCTGGGGCGACGGCTGGGGCGGACGGCCGCCATGGTTTGCGGCGAAGCAGTCGCAGCCCGTGGTTTGTGGGCAAGCTCCACTTCCCGGTTTCCGGCATCAGTCAGGGCCGGGTGCGGAGGCTTGTTTCCACTACAGGCAGTATAGACGACGTGGTCGGACGTGTCAAATCGGATGGGCCATTGGCCGGGAGTTGCTGGCCGAGAGTCCTCGGCTGTCAGCCGTTGGCCGACTACATCAAAGGGGCGGGCGGAATCCGGCTGGCACCCCGGGATTCCCCGTGCGGCGTCTTGGCCTTGGGCAAGTCCTTGCTTACTTCAGCGTCCACAGCTTCTCACTTCAGGCTCCCAACGATGTACGAGTTCTCCGATGCAACGATGTACGAACCCATCGTCTCGACCAAGTTCACCATCCTGTCATGCCGCGTATTGGCATCGCTCAGAAATGTGGGAAGCGCGGGGCTGTTGAGAAGCCCCACTTATGTCACCCTGAACGGAGTGAAGGGTCTTCTAGCTTCCGTAGAATCATCATCGCGAAGATTCTTCGCTGCGCTCAGAATGACAAGAGGCGGCTTCTTCAACAGCCCCAGCGCCCCGCATTATCCCACGACTCGATTCGGGCTGCCGGACGTGTCTTGTCAAACGAGCCAACCGGGCCGGGGAGAGCAGGGGATAGGAGGTCGGGAATTCACTATTCCATCCGGCCCGTTTCTCTGCTAGAGTGTAGACGTCCGGAAAAGACACAAAGGAGGTCCTATGTTCGGAATCGTCCTGATGGCCATCGTCGGCCTGGCAATCGCCTACTTCGCGCTGCGCCAGACTGCCCAGGGCCGGGTCATCGCCCGCCGCGCCGCAACCGGCGCAATCATCCTCATCGTGATACTGCTCGCGCTGTCCTTCTTCCGCATCGTACCGCCGGGCCACGCCGGCGTGCCGGTGCTCCTGGGTCGGGTTCAGAAACAGATGTCGAGCGGCCTGAACTTCGTCCTGCCCATCGTCAACGTCACGCTGATGGACGTTCGCACCAACGCGTACACGATGTCGAGCATCAAAGACGAAGGTCTAATCAGGGGGGACGACGCCATTGACGCCCTCGCCTCAAACGGCCTCACCGTCACGCTCGACGTCACGGTCTGGTTCCGGCTCGACGTCACCAAGGCAAGCTGGGTATTCCAGAACATCGGCCCGAACTACGTCGACAAGATAGTCCGCCCATCGATTCGCACGGCCTTGCGCGACGCCGCGTCCCGCTTCACCGCCAACGAGCTCTACTCGTCAACCGGGCGCAGCGTCTACACATCTACGGTTGACTCGCTGATGGACGTTGCCTTCACCGGCAAGGGTATCATCCGCGAGCGGGTGCTGCTCCGCCGGGTCAAACTGCCCGACGTCGTCATGCAGGCGATTGAAGCCAAGCTTGCCGAAGACCAGAACGCCCAGAAGATGGAGTTCACGCTTGTCAAAGAGGGCCGCGAAGCCGAACGCAAGCGGGTCGAAGCGCAGGGCATCGCCGACCGCAACCGCAAAATCGCCGGCTCGCTCACCAGCAACTACCTGAGCTGGTACTACATCGAGATGCTCAAGACGGTCGCGTCGACCGGGAACAACACCTTCGTCATCACGCCCTTCGACCAGAAGCTCATCCCGATGCTGAACGTGGGCAAATAGAGCAGGAGGCGCAAACCAGATTCCAGAGGGCGGACTGCGGAACTCCGTTGCCCGGCTGCTGCAAACTGCAGACTGGTCACTGTGAACTCGCGGCCCCTGGCCGCGGCAACCTTTTTCCGGCGCGAACGTCCAACCCTATGCAGTGCACCAGAAGCCAAACCAGAGGAGGTAGTGTGAGGTACTATGCAGCGGTGCTGGCCGCAGTCCTTGCCGGCATGCTCGCGACCCCCGCGCAGGCAGCAGAGCCCTGCGACGAGGCGTGCAAGGTGAAGTGCAAGAAGGTCATGGTCAACGCGGGGGATGACGAGAATCTCGTCTCGCTGAGCGAGGGCGAAGGCGGGAAGTTCATCGTTATCAAGAAGGACGGCGAGAAGAAGGTCATCAAGCTCAAGGACGGCCAAATGCTCGACGTTGACGACAAGCTCGATGCTGAGACCCGTATCAAGTTACTTGACGCGAAGATCTCCTATATCAAGGCGACCGGCCAGCTCAAGACCGACCTGGCGATCAAGCGCGTCGAAACTGAGAAGCTGGATCTTGCCAAGAAGCCGGACGCTGAGATAACGGCGAAGAAGAAGGAAATCAACGCACTCAAGGCCCGGCTGGCGGACGCCAAACTGGACTACGAACAGAAGGTCAAAAAGCTGGTTCCCGAGGACATGGTTGATCTATACATGCTCGGCCTCGGGGATGAGTCCGGCCTGCTCGAGCTGAACCTTGGCCTGGGTTCTGATCTGTCCAAGCGCATCATCAAGCGCATCGAGCTCATCGATGACGGGGAGGACGAGGACTAGGCACTTCGACGCCTGTTTGATACCCGGCGGCGGCTTCGGCCGCCGCTTTCCTGTCGTGGGCATTCAAACCGCCAAGGCCGCCAAGAACGCCAAGGTCGGACCCGTCATTCCGACCGAAGCGGAGGAATCACGCGGGCGCCAGAAGCTGGGATATGGTGACTGGGCACTCGCGCTGAAGTCGGGCGCGGTCATTGGAGCTTGGCAGTTGGTCACGGGAGACTCGCGTCCCACGGCGCCCGACTGATACCTACTGCCAGCTTCTAACTTGCCCTGGCGCGCCAGCGCGGAAGAGGGCTCACGGCATGCGGCCTACGGCTGACGGTATACCGCATAGGAGTACACGGCGGCCACTGCGGTCGAAACCAGGGCCGGCGCGAGCACGAAGACGAGAGCGTACTTACCGAAGAAGACACCGAGCAGCGCTATCCCGCCTGAAATCATGAACAGCCTGCTGCCCAGCCGGTGGGTCTTGTCCCAGACCACATCGCTGGCCAGGGCCCAGGGCGTCCTGATGCCGATGAAGTAGTTCCGTTTCGTCTTGCCCAGCAGCAGACCGACGAAGAAGAACAGGAATCCGAGTGCTATTGGCATTGTGACCCATGGCGGTACCTTGACGCTGAGGTTCCAGAGGACTACCTGCGCTTCGATTGAGAGCATGAACAGCAGCATTACCACAATGAACCAATCGAGGATACCGCGGAACCGGGCGATGTTTTGCTTCAGCGGGTCAATCCGCGGTATGGCAACGAACAGAAGCCACATCACGGCTATGATGATTGGCGCCAGGAGCAGGCCGGCCAGGCGTGAAGTGTGGCCGTCAACCTCGCCCGCGGCATTCCAGTGGCTAGCAATCAACTCGGGCATCTTCGGGTAGCAGACCGCCGCCAGGACAAGCGACAGCGCGAGAATTACCAAACCGGCGATTTCACCTTTAGTCAAAGCACTCCTTATCGACTTCAGCGCCGAAACACGGTCTTCCAGTTCACCCCCGGTTTCGCCCGGCCCTGTCCGGGGCTTCTTTATTCTCCACCGCCCGACATGCTATACGGTGTAATTGGCCCTGTCAACGACGCGGCGCGCGAGGGGGCTCACGGCTCGCGGTTCACGAGTAACGGCACCAACCTGTTTCGGGTGCTGCATCCGCCAGAGGCCGCAAGCCGTAGGCTGTCAGCCGCCAGCGTCCTTCTCCGCTCGTGCATCTTCAGCATCGTCTCGACCGGACCGACCATCTTGTCATGCCGCGCCTTGACATCGGTTAGGAATATGGAAAGTGTCCCTCACCGTCCGTCCGGTTGACATCTGACAGCCGAGGTCTACAATCTGTAGTCCGGTAAGCGATCGGTCGAGAGTAGGCAGCGCGGCGCATTCAGCTCTCTGGAAAGGCCATTGATGCCTCCCTGCATGCTGATGACACGTCCGCACCGACACTTACCGTTCCTGAATGAGCGGCAATCGACAAGGAGCTGTGTATGCGATCCAGGCCTTCGTTTGTGGCGTCCGTCGTTCTCTTTCTTCCCGTAGCGCTGTTTGCGTCGGTGCCGTGCACGCTTCCCAGCGGCATCGAGAGGCTTCCCGACGGTAACACGCTCATCACCGAGTCCGGCTCGATGTCGCAGCCGAATGCCAGGGTGATCGAGGTCGACAGCACCGGACGATTGGTCTGGGCCTACGTCCGCAGCGACATCCAGTGGGCGCATACCGCCCGCCGCACTGCCGACGGGAACACGCTTGTCACCGCCACCGACAGCAACCGCGTCTTCGAGGTAACTCCCCGGGGTGACGTTGTCTGGGAGATGAGGTCGGGCCTGGACTACCCGAACGAGGCATACCGCCTCGCCAACGGCAACACGCTCATCACCGACCGGGACCACGACCGGGTCATCGAAGTCGATTCCGGCCGCAACGTCGTCTGGAGCTACGCCAGTCTGAGTGGGCCGCACAACGGCAACCGGATTGCCAACGGCAATACCCTCGTCAGCAACTCAGACCAGAACAAGGTAGTGGAGGTCGATTCGGCCGGCACCGTCGTCTGGCAGTACGGAACCGGTCTGTCCTGGCCTCGTTGCGTACAGCGTCTGTCCAACGGCCACACGCTGATAGCCAGCAGCAGTAACAACCGAGTCATCGAGGTCGATTCGGCCGGCACGGTCGTCTGGTCAATTACCTCCGGGGTGCCAATGCCGTACCAGGCAACGCGTCTCGCCAACGGCCACACCATGATCTCCACCGGCGCGCGCGTAATCGAAGTGGACTCGACCAAGTCCGTAGTCTGGCAGTACCCGCCTGCGGCGTCCGCAGTCGTCGTTGAGACGCTCTGGGTCACCAACCCGACTTCAGGCTGCAGCCTGTACGTCCACATCCACCGGCCGGCGAGTGCCGGATCCGGAAACAAGGTCCCTGCGGTCGTGCTGATACCAAAAGAGAGCTACGCTGGTACCGTGATGGACCAGAACGGCCTTGCCGACCAAATCGCGTCCGATGGGTTCGCGGTGCTCCATTTCGACGCCGACGGCCGCGGCCGAAGCAGCGGCACCGAGAGCTATAATGGTTACGTTCATCAGGACGGACTTCAGGCTTGCGCACAGGCGCTGGCTGCCAAACCCTACGTCGATACTGAGAATCTCGGCATATACACCCGCGGCTACGGCAACGTGATGGCAACGGGGATGCTTGCCCGCCACGACTCGCCGCACATCAAATTCCTGATGGACTTCGAGGGTCCGTCTGACCGCTACCAGGTCTCTACCGACTCCGGTGGCCACGTGCCGGTCCCGGTGGACTCGGAGGCATTCTGGGTCGAACGAGAGGCCGGTCGGTTCGTGAAGAGCATGCGCGGGGCATACCTCCGCCTCCAGACCGCAACTGACAATTCCAATCGGATTCCGGACAACCACCACGCCATCGTCCTTATTGACAGCGCCACTTCGACTGAGCACGGCGGTTCCGGCGTCGCCGCCTGGACCCGGGTCAACGACTCGGTGATGAACCCTGAAAACCAGACCTACACGGTATCCGACCCGCCGCTGTGGATTCCCGAGGCCGAGGAACGCCACCTCATCTGCCGTGAGCTTCTCTATCTCCACGAACTCGCCGACCGCGACTTCACCGGCGTCGCCACAAACTCGTCGCTCATCGTTCATCGTCCGTCGTTCTCCGTCTTCCCCAATCCCTGTCGCTCTTCCGCGGTCCTGCACTTGACCGCTGGATCACTGGACCACTCGACCACTCTCCGTGTCTTCGATGCCTCGGGCCGCCTCGCCCTGACGCAACCGGTGCGGACTCCATCCTTCAACCTGCCGGTTTCACACCTCTCGGCGGGCGTCTACATATTGCGCCTCGATTCCCAGACAAACGTCACCACTGCGCGTATCGTGGTGGAACGCTAGAGCCGGGGCAGGGCCGACGGCTGACAGCTAACGGCTATCGGCCTACGGCTTGCGGCCGACGGTGCGCGGCTCACGGCTAGCGGCTCCGGCATGTTTCGGGTGCTACATCCGTCAGAGGCGGCAAGCGGTAGGCTGTCAGCCGCCAGCGGCACAAGCGGCGTCTTGGCCCTAGGCAAGCCCTTGTGCAGCTTCAGCATCGTCCGCATCTCACCTCAAGCTCTCAACGATGTACGAGTCCTTCGATGCCACGATGTACGAAACCCGACCATCTTGTCATGCCGCGCCTTGACATCGCTCGGAAATAGAAGTGTCCCTCGTCAGCCCCCTGCCGCGTACTTCCGACTGATGTCGGTCATCCGGTCGGCCAAGACGAGCGGGTCGGTACCGGTCAGCAGGAACAACGGTTCCTTGCCCCAGCCCGGGGTTTCGTAGAAGACCGACGGGATAAGGCCGCCCGAGCTTCGAATAAGTTCCTCCACCTTCCACGGCATCGAACTCTGGTCCGAGCCGACAAGCTCCTTCGGCTCCTTTGACCGGTCTACTGCGGCAAGGGCAAGCTCGTGCTCCCGGCACCAACCCTGCGTGAACTCAAGGATTCGTTCGTTCCAGCGGAAGTTGAGGCAGGAGCGGACTCGCAGGTCGTACTGCCGGAACGCGATGACTCGGCGGGCGAGATGGTCCGACGCGCCGAACCGAATCGGGCCGGATGCCTTGGGCACGCCGTGGACGACCGTTATTCGGCCGTCAACCGCGGCCACGTCGGCCGGGGTCCGGGTCTCGGGCAGCGAATAGACGAAGTTGGTTCGGACCTCGGGAACGAGCGCGCTGAATTCCTTGCAGGCCTCAAGCCGGCGTAAGGCCAGACCCAGCCGGTCGGCTACTTCTTCCTGCTCCTGCGTCATTCTCCGAGTGTGCCGGCGATCCTTTCCGCTACCTTCACGCCGGACAGGAACATGCCGCCGAAAATCGGACCCATGCGCGGGCCGCCGAACACCGCATTCGCGGCCATGCCCGTGACCCAGAGCCCGGGGTAGACCTCGGTCGTGTTCTCAAGGGTCAGCCGTTCGGCCTTGTCGGCCCACATTGGCCGCTCGCCCTCAAAGCAACCCGAAGGGGTGTTGAGCTTGACCTTGGCCTTACGCAAGAGACCGTTCACCACCTCGGCTGCGTGGCCGGTCGCGTCTATCACCGCGCGCGACGCCATCGTCAGCGGGTCAACGTGCAGCTTGGCAATGTCCACCGCGCTCCAGTTGAGCACGAGACCCGATACCCGGTTTTCGTACAGCAGTACGTCCTCGGCCGAAATCAGATTGAAGAGCTTGACCCCGGCCCGGGCGGTTCGTACCAGCAGCGCGCCCAGCGCCTCGTTCGCGTCCAGCACGAAGTATCCGGGCCGCTGCTCGTGCAGCCGTACGCCAAGGTCTTCGAGCACCGGCTTCGCTTCCTTCTGGATTACGATTTCCGAGAACATCATGCCGCCGCCGGGCATCCCGCCGCCGGGCTTCAATGCCCGCTCGAACAGCACGGTCTTGAAGCCCTTCTCGGCAAGGCAGTAGGCCGCGGTCAGGCCGGACGGCCCGGCACCGACGATGGCCACGTCGGTTTCAAGGTTGCTAAGCAGCTTTTCGGTATAGCGCTCGATGATGGCGCGGGAAATCTCGATGTCACTCAGCGGCAAACTTACCTCCGTTTCTTTTCGGCCACCGGGGTTCGGGTCCCGACCGGCTTTCCGGACTCCGGTGATTTCGTGGGCATCTTACCTATCTCATCCACCTCGGCCGAGGGTTCAAGTTTCATCGCGGACATGGTAGCGGGACGGGTTAAGATGTCAAATGCGCGGGGACATTGGCCATCGGCTCACGGCTCCGAACGATGTACGACGCAACGATGAACGATACCGCATCGTCTCGACCAGACCGACCATCTTCTCATGCCGCGCCTTGACATCGTCCCGTAATAGGTGGCTGTCCCTAATTCTCCCACAATCTTGATTTCCTCTTCCGTCAGGCCGTACAACTCATACACCAGCGCGTCAATCTGCCGGTCTACGGCGACGACTTGTCACTCGACGGACTTTCTTTCCCGCCGCACGGCGCCGCCTGGGACGTGCGCGGTGCGACCACGGGTGTGCGTCCCGCACGACGGCTTCGGCGAAGAGTGTTAGGGGCGTTCGCTCCACCTCTGGCGACATGGGCAGTACTTCCAATAGATGGTCCGCCGGTACGCGGGCCAACTCCCTGGGTTCGAGTTTGTGCAGACCTCCACCGTATACGCGGCCTTCGTCAAGCAGCGTGCTTGCTTCACATCGGTTCAGCGCCAGCCAAATCTGCCGTTTGAGCCCAGGGTTCGCTTCGAGTGCCCGCGCAACACGCGGCTTTGGGTAAAGCAGGAGGTAGACATTCGCTGCGGTTGCCAGTGAGTGGTTAAGGATGAACCGGAACGGCCGGGCCGTTGCGCGCACGATGTACGTGCACAGGAATGGGGCAACCGGCCGATGTTCCTGTGCATACCATGGCGCACGATGGGCGCATAGGTAGCGTCCAGCTACGTCCGGTCGGATGCTCTCCAAGTATCGCCACAAGGAAGGGTGTTTGTCGCGAGCCTGACGTTCGGACAGCCGGCAGTCTAGCAGAACCAGCCTCGGTTCAACACACGGTGCGCCATCCGGTTCAGCCAGTACCTCGTCCGTAACCAGATGGCGGGGTCCGGGTAGGATAGGTCGCAGGCTTACCGCCGGTAGGTCACGCTCGCGGGCCTGTTGTAGTGTCATGATGAAGGAGCCATTAGCGCCGGTGGCTATTCCTCTACGGATGATGAAGAAGTCACCGAGCTTGGCGTGCGCAGTCGCGGGGCGCGGCGCTTTGGCTGGGAACCTCGTCCACTTGCGCTCCCGGCGTAGTTCGTCCACCGGCACCATCCGTTCGCAGCCAGGCGTTTCAATCGAGCCGCCGTAGGTGAAGGCGACCGTATGGTCCGGCATCGGCTTTCTTTTCCGGAACCAGACAACGCAGGAAGAAACGAGCGCGTCGTCGAACTGCACGTCGGCCGGGTCGAATCGATGAATCCTGAGCGTTTCCACGTGGTCAAGCAGGTATCGCTTGACCGCCAGCCCGTATCCGACGTCCATGAACTCACTCGGTATGAGCCAAGCTGCGACCCCGTCGTCGGCCATCCACGCATGCGACACCAGCATGAAGTGGCAGTACAACCCCGAGAGGCCCGATATCTCGATGCCCAACTGGCGTTTGACTGCGGCTTGCAGTCGCTCCTTGGTCTTCCTATCCAGATGGTGGTGCCTGACGTATGGCGGATTACAGATGAGAAGATTGGGCTTGGAGTCGGCGTCTACCGGAGGCGCGGCCAGTGTGAAGTCAGAGATGCGCATATCCAGCCCCGTCGGTCTCCACAGTCTTGTGGCGGCGCTTCCGAACTCTCTGTCGATCTCGTATCCCGTCGCGTGCCGCAGGTGAGAGCTGTCGACGATGCCGAGAAGGGCAGAGTAGAACGAGCCCGTCCCGAATGCCGGGTCTAGAAATCGGACGCGGGCCGTGGCGGGCAGCAGCTTCAGCGCCGACTCCACCACACTCGCGGCGAGTCGGGGTGGAGTGGCAAACTGGCCCAAGCGGTTGCGCTCAGCCTGCGTGCGCTGCCCGTCAAGTATTCGCTGCAGGGTGACTCTCTCGGCCTCCAGTTCTTCTCTCTCTATCACGACCTAAAGGCCCATCCGCGCGAAGTCATCAATTCGGTGCTCCCACACCCAATCCATACCCTCTGAGGCCTCATAGCCCAGATACCCGGAATCGAAGTAACCACCCAGGAAGAGTACGTACCTCAACTTGCGTCCGTACGTCTCCCGCAACTGGGATACCTTCGTTGCCTCTTCTTTCCGACGCTTGTTCACATTCGTGTAGTCTCCAGCGGACTTGGCCTCGACCAATAACGGCAGTCGGAGTCCGCGAGGTCTCATCGGCATGATGACTACGTCCACTGGTACGTTCAGACGTCGCTTGCCCTGATGTACGTTGACGTTCAACCTGAAACAGAATGTACCGGGCTGCATACGCCTATGGTCAGCGACCTCCGACGGTTCAACCTGCTTGTAGCCCCGGGCAACGAGCCAATCTTTGATTCTGTCAAGCTGACGCTTCTCCTGGGCGTTACGGATTATCGGGTTTGCCTGAGCACCACAAAGCCGGTCGGCGACAACGGTAGATGCACGGTAGACCTCCTCCTCGGATGGCTCATCCTTACGGTCGAGCCAAACCAGAATGTCTCTATCGATCAACTTCTGGATGACCTCACCAACGCGGTTCAACTCGGTCGTGACCCTGTCAGCCGGCAACTTGGGTGGCAGTCTGCCTGACTTCTCCATGGTCTTGACCAGAGCGCCGGGGACGCCTGCCAGCCCGATAAGTCGGTCAACCGCGAGTGGCGGACAGGTTGCCATGTGGAGCACGGACAGCACCTCCGGGTGGGCCCGCAGCGTGTCGGCACCAAGGTCCCGCAGATTGCGGGTCGCAGCCATCGCCTTCTTGACCGTTTCGGTAGTCCTTGCTCTGGTGTCGCGGTAGGCCTTGGGCGCAAAGCGGATGAACCAGTCGTTGTACATGTCAACGGACTTGCGGACGTCTTCTTTCCATTTGAGCGGCTTGCTGCTATTGACAGGCATGATACGTGATTCTCGCTTTCTCTACACAGATAATAAGGGCGGAAACGGCGGGCGTCCATCGGCTACTTGGCGGAAGCTCGGTCCACCGTCTCTTCTGCCGTCCATGTCCCAGCCGAGCGCGGTGAAGAAGGGGTTGAGGAACTCGGCGCGGAGTTGTTCTTCTTTGTAGTCGCCGTAGAGGAAGACCTTGCGGTCTTGGTCGAAGCTGTCGTGTGCCACTGAAAATTGACCCCCCTGTGCCATCCAAAACTGACCC
>CAZQZR010000067.1:0-16338 GCA_964597845.1 uncultured bacterium
ATGGCTGTTACGAGACGAGGGCCGGGCGCTGTTGCGGGCGCTGGGACAAGGGCTGCATAGAGGGCTGGGGCTCCCCGAGCTGTCCGGGGGATAGAGAGAACCCGGATAATGCAGAAATCAGAATTCAGAGACCAGAAACCAGAACTCTCGGAACGAGAAAGGCTTAGAACGCGTTGGACGCGAAACGATGAATGAAGAACGATGGACGATGAACGAACTATGTTACGTTTTGGGGTTCTGGTTTGCCTAATACCGGTGAAGACCATGAAGCACGTAAAAGGAGCAACCATGAACGTCAAACCAAGAACTGCAAACTCGCCCAGCGAGGACCCGGTGGGAGAGAGCATCAAGCGCCGGGTGGCGAGATGGGAGGCGAAGTACAATCCGGAGCGGCTGGCCGCGGTACTCGCGGCCAAGAGCGACCGGATGCGCGAGCGCTATGCCGTGCAGGCAGAGATGCTGGGCCGGGTTGACCATCGGGTATCCGAGGTGACTGACGCGGCAGGCGTGTCGGTCATCAACCGCATGTGGTACAAGGACTACGGCCGTGAAGTCTGCCGGGTCTGGCGCACGATTCCGTCGTCCTGTCAGGAGCTTGAGTACGACGTCGTCCGGTACAAGTGGACGGCACGAGGACTGGACCCGATTCTGCTGGCCAAGGTGAAGGCCGCGGTAGTCGAGTTGCTCGACTCGTCGAACTTCCCGCGCAAAGGCGACGAACCCGGATCGTAAACCACGGATGGACACGGATGGACACGGATCTCTCGGGCCGGCCGAAGTCAGAAGTCAGATGTCAGAGTAGTGAAGTCAGAACTGCAGACGGGACGGACGGCCACAGATGGATACAGATGAACCGCCAAGGCCGCCAAGTTCGCCAAGGTTCCGGACCGGATAACCGCAGGTGACGCGGATGGCACAGACGGACGAAGTCAGATGTCAGAAGCTAGATGCGAGATGTCGGATGTGAAGGACAAGAAAGGAGGAGCTGAAGGTGAATGCGGTCACGAGGGCACGAGGACTCGACAGGGATGGCGCCGATTGGAGGTTCGGCCATACATACCATCCATTGTTCCGTCCTTCGTGCCTTCGCGGCCCGTCCGCCGCCCAGGGAGGCCCTGATCCCGAGATTGATGGCCACGAAGACACGAAATCGGATGAAACGGACGGGAGTCATACCGCACCCATCTGTTTCGTGTCTTTCGTGCTTTCGTGGCTCAACATCGGTTCTGGGGGGAGGACGAACGTTTGACATGAGACCGGAGACGACTACATTCTAAGGAGGAGTAATGATCGAAAGCGAGACAGAGAAACCGCGCGGGCCGTGCCGGCCCGGGGACCCGGGGGAAATCAGGGACAGTCACCTATTAGAGTCCTCGGCGCAGTTCGTACAACGCCCGCTCTGAGCGGGAAATCACAAACCCCAAATCCTAAATCCCAAACCTGGAATCGGCGCAGGCGGCAACCGATGTCCGTGAACCGTACACCGTAGAGCGCGGTTGGCCTCAGCGGCCTCTGTCGGACAGTGCGTACAACGTACAACGTTCCGGTCCCTGTGCCATAGTCCAAAGTCCAAAGTCTCTCGTCTCCAGTCCCCGGGAGAAGTCGAGGAGAAGTCGGGACACTTCCCAATTTCCTGCGTATCAGCCGAGAATCCGGGGGCTGTGACCGGATTGGGCGCGGCGCGGATAGTCCTGCGCGAACTGGGCTGGTTCCTCAGTGAGCTTACGGCTGACAGCTAGCGGCTGACGGCTCCGCGCTCGGCGCGGAAACCACAGATCCGGGGACGCCAACCGGACTCCGTCCGCGCATTTGACACTCCCGGCCGGCAGAAGTAGTATTCGCCCGATGGTGTACGACGAACCACGCACTCCCGTGACGGAATTGGGGTTAATGTGTCTCTCGACACTTCCCGAGCACTGGCGACCATTTCATTAACCTAATGCGTAAACGATATTTGACAGCATAGCCAAAATGGATATACTGTTCGCGGACGAGAAGCTGAAGAGGCTCCTGAATACAGAACGGGTGCTCAAGAGAGATTATGGCATCGCAAATGCAAAGGTCTTCGCCCGACGTATGTCCGACCTCAGGGCGGTCCCATGCCTCAAGGTCATGGACTCGCTGCCCGGCGGGTGCAAGGAACTCAAGCTTGACCGCAAAGGCCAGTTGTCTCTGCAACTCCATGGCGGCTACCGTCTCGTCTTCGAGCCGGCCCACGACCCGGTGCCGCGCAAGCCGGACGGAGGCCTGGACTGGTCCGCGGTCACAGGAATCAGAATACTGGAGATTGTAGATTACCATGACTAAGAGACAGGACAATCAGTTCGTACCGGACTATGCCTCTGTGCCCGGCAGCACGCTGCT
The DNA here is from genome assembly GCA_964597845.1 of uncultured bacterium. GTDB lineage: Bacteria > Hydrothermota > Tepidihabitantia > Tepidihabitantales > Tepidihabitantaceae > UBA2258. The sequence continues at coordinate 2,365 of CAZQZR010000067.1, forward strand.
GGAGGTAATCGAGTCGCGTGGCATGTCCCAGGCCGAGCTGTCTGAACGCACCGGCAGGTCCAGGAAGCACATCAACGAGATTATCAAAGGCAAGCAGCCTATCACGCCCGAGACCGCGCTGCAGCTTGAACGGGTGCTTGGAGTCTCGGCAGACTTCTGGAACAACCGCCAGCGCGAGTACGAGGAGGCCCTGGCTCGTGCTTCAGAACGCCGCCGGCTCTCCCGGCACGTCGGCTGGGCCCGGCGTTTCCCCTACCGGGACATGGTGAAGCTCGGGTGGGTGAAGGACACGCGCGATTGGGTCGAACGGCTGCGCCACCTCCTCAACTTCTTCGGTGTAGCCGGGGTCCCCGAATGGGAAGAGCAGTGGTCCCTGGTCCGTGCAGACTTCCGGAAGTCCAAGGCCTTCAAGAGCAACCGGTACGCGGTGGCCGCATGGCTCAGGGCAGGCGAAAGGGCGGCGCAGACCGTGGAGACCAAACCCTACAGTGAAGCCGAGTTCAGGACCGCTCTCAGCGCGACGCGCGCGCTCACGCAGGAAGCCGTCGCCTCGTTCGTGCCGAAGATGGAAACGCTCTGTGCGAAGGCCGGGGTCGCGGTGGCCTTCGTCCCCGAACTCAGCGGCACGCGTGCGTACGGAGCGACCCGATGGCTGAACCCGGACAAGGCGCTCATCCAGCTCAGCCTGCGCGGCAAGACCGATGATCACCTCTGGTTCGCGTTCTTCCACGAGGCCGGGCACATCCTGAAGCACGGCAAGAAGGACAAGTTTATCGAGGCGACCGGCCAATGGAAGACGACTGACGCCCTCGAAACCGAGGCCGATCGCTTCGCCTGTGACCACCTGTTACCCCCGCCTCAGTATTCTGCCTTCGTTGCCCGTGGCGACTACAGCGCCCTTGCGATCAAGGCCTTTGCCCGCAGTACGGGCGTGGCTCCGGGCATCGTTGTTGGACGACTCCAGCATGACAAGAAGATAGAGCATAGCTATCACCAATCCTTGAAACGCAGGCTCACCTGGGCCCGATCGGAGACACCGGCAGCCTGACCGCCGCGCCGCGAGTGCACGGTTCGCATTTTCCCCGTCCGATTTGGGCCGGAGTCACGCACCATAAGAAAAGACTTGACCGACGGCCGGGGCGCGCTACCATTAATCAACTAATCCACATCCCTTATGGGAACGCGGACTATGGCGACTTGGCTCTAGGGCCGGGTCATGCCAAGGGATCGCTGCGTTAACGCGGTCCCTTTTCTTTTTGGGCGGCGCCGAGTGCCGTACACAGCTTCGCAGTAGCAGGAGAAGTGTCGGCGAGCCATCCGGTCGGCACTGAACTTCCTGCGAACGGTGTGAAACCCCGCTTTGCCTAATCTCCCCGCAAAGTCCGGTCTGTCCAGCAGTTGTAGCAGTTTGTCCGCCAAGTCCTCGGGTTCGTCCCGGTTAAACAGCAGCCCGTTTTCTTCCGGGTCGATCATGTCCTCAATGCCTCCGGTGAGGGCGGCAACGGTCGGTAGCCCGAAGGCGAACGACTCCAAGACTGCCTGTGGGAAGCCGTCGCGCCGTGATGGTACGACGCAGGCAAGCGCTCTCCGGTACAAGGTCGGCATTTCGTACGCCGGGACGTCCTGTCCGTCACTCGGTCCCACTCGGACGATGTCCTGAACCCCGAGCTGTTTGACCAGCGCAAGGATCTGGTTTCGGTAGTTCAGAGAGTCGTCGTCGGTGCTGCAGCTTCCCGCCCCGGTGATGACGAAGATCAAGCCTTCGGAACGGGCGCGTTTGCCAAGCAAGGCAGCGGCATTGATGAGTACATCCGGAGCCTTATGTCTGTCGAGACGGCATGGCATCAGGACGAACCGGGCGACCTCCGCAAGATCTAGTCTCCGGAAGACATCGGGATATTCGGAGGTCTTGCGCAGGCGTTTGATGGGAACCCCGTGGTGGACCAGCCTGACGCGCCGCCCGAAGTGCTGTTGGTCAAGGCGCTTCCGGTAGGCCTCGGAAGGAGCGAACATCACATCCACCAGCCGGAAATTCCGAATCGTCTCAAGATAGCAGTCTTTGACGTTGCTGCGGACGTTCGTCGGGTTCCATTCCTTGGGGGTCTTGTGGACTGTCATGGCGAGCCGTACGCCGAATGCCGATTTGAGCAGCATCCCGATGAAGGCGCTTTCGAAGTCGTGGACGTGTATGATGTCGGCCTGCGACTCGCGCCAGAGGTGAGGCCACAGGTCCAGCACTTGCTTGACCGTGTCGCCCAGGGGAATCTCGCCTCCCGGCAGGAAGTGGCCGCCCTTGCCCTTCAGCGGGTGGCACAACAGTATCGGCGTGAGGACGCGCGCCTTTCCGTCGGAAGACTCGTCCCCGGCGGTCAGCACGCGTACGTTGCACGCTCTGTCCCCGCAGGTGTCGTGCAGGTCAGTCAGCGCGCGGACGAGATAGTCTACGTGCGCGGCAATGCCGCCGGTCCTCCACGGTGGAAACGAGCCGGTTATGTGCAAAATCCGCAGGTGCCGGCTTGGCGCAATGGCATACCGGGGGTGCCGGCGCTTGCACGGACTTGCCGCTTTGGCTGCGCGACGTCTGTATTTGCGGTCTGCCACAGGGCCGTATTCTAGAGGACGCCCGTTGGTCGTCAAGCAAACCCGGCATTCGCACCCGAGGTGCACGGACGGAATCGGTGCCGCCGCATTTTTCCCGTCCGGCCAGGGCCAAAGCCCGCACTCTTATACGAGGACCGAAAGCTCTATGACAATTCGGAGTGTGCACAACGGCAGGGATGGCAGCTAGCCTGCCGTAGCGACGGCCGCCCCGACGGGACCGGGGCGGCCATCGTCCCGGAAAGGAGGTGAACCAACATGCCAAGTGATCCGACACAGCGCATCGCGAACTGGGACGCAGGTTACGATACCGCGGCGATCAAGACCAAGGTCGATAAGAAGCGACCGGACATGCTCACTCGCGCGAACACGGCCTTCGTCAGCCAGTACACCCGCGACACCGAGGTGAAGCAGACACTGGATGCAGCCGGCGTATCCGTCATCCAGTATCCGTTCTACCTCGCGTTCGGACGTGAGATGTGGCGACTGCAGCGGCAGGACCTCTCGGGTGAGTCGCTCGCAAAGGAAGCAGTGGTCCTGATTACGAAGTGGACCGCACGCGGCCTGACGCAGGCCGTGCTGCAGGCCATCCGCACCGACGTCTTCAACGTCGCCGCGCCCGTCGCCCCGTAAGACAGCTTACGGCTGACAGCTAACGGCTAACGGCCGGCGGCTGACAACCCGGAGAGAACAGTCGGAGGGCTTGCTGCCGGCCCTCCGGCTGTTTTCATTCCAGTGGGGAAGTCGCTCCCGCGTAAAATCAAGCGCCCGGCCGGAGCCGGGCGCTGGTTCGGTTTAGCTCGGTCTAGACGAGGTAGTCGCCGCAGGGCGCAGGGCCGCGCGCTAGTCGGCGCCGGGCTGTGACATTTGACTGACGGTCACCTCATCGCCGGGAAGAACTGGAACTATCAGTGTGCCGTCGTATGGCGAGTAGGTGCCGTCGGCCTCCGAACCGGAAACCGTGACCCATCGCCACGGGATCGCCATGACGACGGTCATCGGCACCGGCGGCAACCCGACTGCCCGGGCGCCGTCAATCGTGAACGCTGCGGAGCGTTCGGATTGACGCAGGCTCAGTTTTGCCTGCCGATACTGCAGGAGGTAGCGGCCGACGTCTTCGAGCGGTGCGACCCATGCACCGGTATTGCGCGTCAGCCGTACCTGGCGTCCGTAAGTCCGGGGCGAAACCGAGTAGGTATGCTCGACGTTGTGCCTGAGCATCGTCTGCATCTCGCGCGAGTCCGGATCGAGGACGTGGTGATAGAGAAGGACGGTCCACTTGCCGCGGCCGGCGTCGAGAATGCGGGCGTATTCACGCAGGTTCGGCAGCGTCTCGCCGTACAGGGCGAAACTGTTGAGCCGGTAGCGGTCAAACCCGGCCGGGTCGTTATAGCGCTCGCCCGCAGTCCGCGCGAACCAGAACCCGGCTCGGCGCACGGCTTCGACGACTGCGGGCCGGACCGCGCTGTAAGGATACTGGAACGCATTCACCGGCGTCCCGAGTTTCTGTTCGAGCAGCGCCTTCGCGGCCGGCACGTCTTCCGTCACCTGGTCGGCCCTGGTCTCCGGAAGGTCGTGGGACATCCCGTGGGACGACACTCGGTGGCCATCCGCAATCAGTTGCTTGGCTTCGGCAATCCCGATGCGCAGGAATGACGTGCCGTCGGGTTCCGCGTGCCAGCCCGCCTCGGCGTCGGTCCAGGCGGCGACGAGGCCGAAGTTGGCCTTGAACCCGTAGCGGTTCAGAAGCGGCGCGGCGCGCTCGAACTGGTCGTGCGAGCCGTCGTCGAAGGTGATGGACAGCGCACCGCTGCAATCTCCCATGAAAGGCGCGATTCGTGCCCCAAGGCGTGCGGCTGCCCGAGCACGGGCCAGGCGCTCAAGGTTCGCCAGTCGCTGGGCCGAGTCGCCAAGCACGCCGGGCAGGCCGGCGGCGATGAGCCCGTAGCTCTGTTTGAGGCGCTCGGCGTACGCGGGTTCCTTCCAGCCCGGCCAGCGCCAGCGACGCGTGAACTGGAGCGTGCCGCCTTTGAGAGCGGGCAGCGCGGCAATGACCGCGACCGGGCCCTGGGCCCCGTCCTCTGCGACGAAGGCCGAGAACGCGAAGCCCGGGGTTGTAACTGAACCGAGGCTGCGCACCAGCGTGTCGTACTGCAGCACTTGGAACGAAGACGGGTCGGAAACGTTGAGCAACCCCCACGGGAGGCGCATTTCAACGACGCCGTCTTTGGCGTACCAGTCGGCCAGCGTGTTGTCGGCCGAACGGCCGAAGCGAAGCCGGCCGTACTCGGTGAGGTAGACCGGCACGCTCTCGCCGCTGGTCGTGAACCTGGGGTAGTTGCTGAACAGACGCTCGGACGAGAACACGCCGTCGCTGCTTGCGACCATGCGGAGCCTTCGCCGTCCCGGCTGGTTGGGGTCGAGGAAAGGCGAGTAGGCGCTGTCGACCAGGACTTCAGCTTTGCTCGTGTCGTCAAGCAGGACTAGAAACTCGGTGCCGCTGGCGCAGTCGAGGCCGAGCGGACCGAGCCGCCGGTTCCCGAGGCGCGGGTCGTACGTGTCAATTGCCAGCCCGATGCGCTGGCTCGACCAGTCCAAAGGACGCGCCAGGTCGAGCCGGACATAGAGATACTCCTCGTCTGCCGCGAGCCAGAGGGCGCGGACGTCTCCGCCTCCGCGCGCAACCGGTTGTCCCGACCAGTCGCCGGTCTCGCCGTCGATGGCCACGAGTTCGCGGCCGAACTTGACCAGTCCGAAGCACTGCTCGGGGTTCTGGACGTTGTGCCAGAACCGGGTCCGGTCGGGCGGGACCGCGAACTCGTCAACGAGCCAGTTACGCTTGAACCATTCGTCGAGCCAGGCGAAGATGACGCCGCCCGCGCAGCCCTGGTCGTGGATGGCGGAAAGCATCCTGAGGTCGAGCCGGGCCTGCTCGCTCTCGTTGTGCCCGCCGTGGTCCATTCCCAGCCAGTTGTGATGGGCGTTGCCCCGTGAGGAGGGCACGCCGAACTCGGCCACAAGCAGCGGCAGGCCGGCGTGATGCCGCTTCAGGTCGCTTAAGTATCCGGCGTAGTTGTCCGGCTCGCCGCGGGCATTGCGGAAGCTCCGGTAGGCCGAATCGAGGAAGACGAAGTCCGGGTAGTAGGGATAGACGTGGTAGGCCGCGAAGTACCCGGCCCGCAGCGCCGGCGTTGTCTGGAGTGACAGTGGATTGACGGTGACGATGTCGTTGTCGGATTCGCGCGTGCGCCAGCGGTCGGCGTACTCGGTGGGGTGAAACATCGGGTCGAGCGGCAGCCAGTTGACGAACGCGACCGGGTGCTGGGTGGCGTAGGTGACCACCTCGTACTGGGCCAGGAAGTCGAGCATCCCGGCGAGCCAGACCTCGGTCGCGGTGCCGGTCGGCACGTTGACCAGAACTCCCTCGTAGCGGTGCACTGCCGTGTTGGAGGAGTCGGTCGCTTCGACCGCCTCGGGTTCCCATTCGCGGCCGAACAGGTAGCCGAGCGTGAAGGCCGAAACGTCGGCCGAGTACGCTCCGGCGGCGCTGCCCGGCCTCACCGGCAGCACGGCCCGGCCCGCGACGACGTCAACGGCGTCGCGGATTTCCCGCTTGATCGCGCTGGAGTAGGCCGGGGCGAGGAGATTGCCGGAAGCGGGCAGCTCGGCCCAGATGCCCTGCAGCAGGTAGACCGGCCGCTCGGAGTGTTCGAAGTCGTACTCGGCCAGCGCCTGGTAGAACTCCGTGGGCAGTATCGTGTAAACCCGCACCACATTGATACCGGCTGCGCCCATCTGCTCGAGCCAGCGGGCATAGTCCTCGCGCTTCGCCGCGAACTCGGTCGGGTAACGGCCGGGCAGGGCGACACCGAGGTTCGCGCCGACGACAAAGAACTTCTGCCATGTCTCGCTCTTCTCGCCGCGCGCGTTGCTGGTCAGGGTCAGGTGCTCGAACTCGTCACCGGCGCAACGGAATAGAACGCGTGCGCTTACCGCCGCCGACTCGACCTCGGAACGCGAGGCGGTCAATTCGACCGGCTCGGCCGCGGGCTCGACGATGCTTACGGCTTCGGGCCGCGCGCGCCGGCGCTCGATCCGCACCAGGAACGACACCAGGACCGCCAGCCCGACAAGCAGCAGCGCGATGACCGCGTACTTGCCGTGCATCTCAGAACGAGCGACTGACCGCGAGGCCCAGACTGCCATAGGAATAGGAGTACCCGCCCGCGTCGGTGGTGAGTGCCCAGTTCGCGTCGAGCGAAACCCGGGTGCCAGGCAGTATCTGCCGGTTCGCGGAGAGACTCGCCCGGGCGACCCACTGATCCGCGGCATTGACGCCGCCGGCCACGCCGGCCGTAAGCCCGGTGCCGGCCCAGCGCGCGGCGAAGTCCACACCGATGGCGTTGGTCGTGAGGTCCTGCGGCGAGTAGTAGCGCGGCGACCGCCAGTTGAAGTCGTCGTAGCTGAAGGTGTAGGCGACCGTCAGCCGGGGTTTGGTCAGCAGGTCGAATCCGGCGCCGGCGGACAAGGCACGCTTCTCGTTGCCGTCGCCGATTATCTGGGTCCGTCCGGCGCGGGCATCTAGCTTCAGTCCCTTCAACGGACGCACCGCCAGCGCGGTCCAACCCAACCGGGCGCCGATATCCTGGGTCGGCTCGTACAGGACCCGCCCCGCCTCGCCCGACCACGAGAGCCATGCCCACTCAACTGCCCAGCCGAGTGTGGCGGACTCGAACTCAGGCCGCAGGAAATCGCCCTGTGCCTGACCGTTCAGCCGCAGCCAGGCAAAGGGCCGGTACGCAAGGCCGGCCCGGGCCAGCAGGTAGTCGCGCGCCAGCGTGTCCCGCCGGTTGCTCGAGAAGGTGAGCGCCGCGCTCGGTTGGAACCGGTCGCCGATGTGCTGTTCGTAGCCAAACCGGTAGTCGCGGTACGTGCCGGGCGTGCCGCCGTCGTCCTCGTTCGCGCCGGTGAATCCGAGCCGGGCCTGGGGCGCCGCCGCCTCGGCGGTGCGCTGGACCGCTGCTTTGATGTCTTTCCGCTCCGGCGATAGCGCCAGCGCCCGGCGGAAGTAGCTGTTCGCGGTTACCGGCCGGTCCGACCATTCGTAGTTCTGCCCGAGGCCGAACAGGTAGTCGGCGTTCTCAGGGTCCTGCCGGTTCAGCTCGCGGTAGAGAGCAATCGCCCGGGCACGGTCCCCTGACCAGGAGAGGACCTGGGCCCGACGCTCTGCGACCTCGCGGTTGCCCGGCACCAGCGACTCGGCCTCGGCGAGGTAACGCAAGGCGTCTCGGTATCGTCCTGCCCAGCCGGCAACACGGCCCTTGCCCACGAGCGCCTCGAAGTAACTCTCGCTCTCGGGTTTGACCTCGGCATAAAGCGCGAGTGCCTCCACGAGGCGGCCCTGCCACGAGAGAGAGATCGCCTTGCCCAGCCGCGCGTCGTCGTCCGACGGGTCTTCGGCGAGCAGGCGGTCGTAGACCGCGTTCGCGGAGTCGAGCGAACCGGTGTTGCGCAACAGGAGCGCGTACGCCTTCTGCATCGGCCGGTCGGCTGGGTCAGCCAGCGCGGTCGACTCGGCGCGAACCAGGGCCTCGGCGCCGCGTCCCGCGTTGACAAGGTCGTGGATCTCCCCGACCGTGATCGGCTCATAGGCAAGCAGCAGCAGAATCAGCACGGTCATGGCTTCACCTCACCGAATCCCTCGCGCCCGAACTTGTACCATGACTTCCGGCCCGCCAGCCAGTCCCAGATGCCCCAGAGCTGGAACGCGGAACGAAGCGGCCCGTACACCGGCCCGCTGAGCATGGCGTGAACCAGCAGCCGCAGCCAGTCGCCGAAGGAATGGTAGCGCATCGCCTGGACGTTCACCGCCGAATTCCGCGCAAAGCGCCGCTCGACCGCAGTGGTGACGAGCGCGGCAATCACGCCGCCGGCGAGCGCGGTAGCGCCGAGCGCGCCGGCCAGCCAGAGCCAGCTCGTCTCCCCGGCAATCGCCATCCAGACGAGCAGACCGAGACCCGCAAGCTGCAGGACCGGGGAGAAAGCGACAAACAGAAGCTGGTAGGGGATGCCAAGGAGCCCGGCCGCGCCGTACCCGGGCTCGAACCACATCGAACGGTGCAGGAAGAGCGACTCAAGCAGCCCGCGCTGCCACCGGTTGCGCTGCCGGGCGAGTTGACTCAGGCTGGAAGGGACCTCGGTCCAGGCGACCGGCCACGGGTCGAAGACGATCGGCCGCCGCAGCCGGTTCTCACGGACGTACCGGTGGAGGCGCACGATAACCTCCATGTCCTCGCAGACCGTGCTGACCGGCCGGCCCCGCGCGATGCGCCGGACATAGGGGTGGTGGTTGCGCCGGGTGAGAAACCCGCCGCAGTCGAGCAGCAGCCGGCGGTCGAACATCGAGAACGCGCCCGAGAGTATCATCAGCGCGTTGACCGAAGAGAACGCGACCCGGCCGACCGTGTAGGAAACAAGGTACTCGATTACCTGAAACAGGACCAGCGCCCGGTGCGGAAGGCGGCTGAAAACAACGCGCCCCCTCGCTACCTGGACGCCGTTGGCGGCGGTGATGAGTCCGCCCGCGGCGGCGGCGTTCCGGCGGCGGAAGAGCCCGGCCAGCCGGCTGAGCGCGGACGGCGCCAGCAGCGAGTCCGAGTCGACCGTCACGACCAGAGGCATCCCCGTCAGGGCGAGACCGACGTTCAGGGAATCGGCCTTCCCCGAGTTGGGCTTGTCGACGACGCAAAGCCGCGCGTCGAGCCCGGACCGGTAGACCGCTCGTACCGGCGCGGTGCCAAGCAGGTCAACGTAGTCCCGCGCCTCCGGTTGCAGCCGGAACTCACGCATCAGCACCTCGAGGGTGACATCCTTCGAGCCGTCGTTGAGGACGATGACCTCGAACTCCGGGTAGTCGAGCGCCAAGAGCGACCGGACGCTGTCGGCTACGGTCGCGGCCTCATTATACGCCGGAACCAGGATTGCGACTCCGGCATCATCCGATTGGCTGCTGACGGTAGTCGCCTGGGGAGTAGCTGGCGAAGGCCGGCGGAAGACCACCAGGAAGACGACGAGGAAGACCAGATTCACCAGCACGTCCAGGCCGAAGTACACGGCCAGGAGGTCGACGGCAACCCATGGGAACATCAGTTGCTGTCGGCAGTCAAGGTCCGGTCGAGTGGTCTGCGGTGCATTCCCGAAACTGACGGCAATCGTCGCCGGGCAGCCGCGGTTGCCGCTTCGATGTCACCGCGACACCTCGACTTCACCGGCGGTTGTCAGGTCGAACGTGAGATACGTGAAGGTACCGTCCCCTTCCGCGCGTTCCGCCCGTTCAACTGCCAGACCGCGCGCAGCTACCTTGAGGCCGGGCTCGCCAAGTCGGAGCGTGAGCCCGCGGACCGGCTCCGGGTTGCGGTTCGTGAAGCTCAGAATGGTCCTGCCCCCGCCGGACTTCACGCGGACGTCGATGTTGCGCCGCACATTCCACCAATCCGCGATACCGGCGAGGCTCGAGCACCAGGCATCGCCCGACTTCGCTGCCGCGGCAAGGAACTGCGTGACCGGCTCAAGCGTCACGTCCGAGTAGCCGCTGTATTGGGCGTGCAGGACCAGGACCATCATCCCGCGCCGGTCAAGCACGAGGTCGTGCCAGACCGATTGCATCCGGACCGCCAGGCGCTGCGCATCCCGGGCCTGCGCGGCCGACGGGTAGCCGGCGGCCAGCACCCCTTCCCCGTAGAAGTCCCAGTCTTCGAGCGTCGGAGAGAGTTCGAGCAGGTCCGTGCTCAAGCAGTACTGCCCCTTCACCCATATCGGCAGGTTGTAGGGGAACAGCGCGCCCGCGAAACCGGAAGTGTGGTCGACGAACAGGGACGACTCGTACCGGTAGCCGCGCCGGACGAGGGTAAACATGCCGGCCGCAGTGCGGTCGCTGAAAGGGAAACGGAAGCCCGCCAGGGGCGTGCGCAGGAAGTCCTCAAGACGAGCGATCTCCCAGACCGTGCGGCAGTAGTCCAGGTCACGAAAGTACGGGTGGCTGAAACTGAGGCTGGCTGGTTTCACGCGTGGCTCCCGCCTCAGGTAGTCGAGGGTCGGCTCCGGCACTCGGCCGGTCACGAACACATCAATGTCTCCGCTGCCGGGCACGCCAAGCAGTCTGCCCAGCATCGGCTCGCTGCCCGAACCGGCCGAGTCACTGCCAGCCTCGTTCACAGTGACAGCCAGGGCGCTGCGATGGGCACCCGGCCACGGATTGACGCAGACCTCCGGGCCGCCCCGGAACGCAAGCGCGAAGACCCCACGGTAGAACGCAGTGATTGCCGGGACATCGCCGGCGCCGCCGTCCACCGATGGCTGCAGCAACAGAAAGTGGGGTACCATGATGCCGTAGCCCCGGCCGAAGGAATTGAGCGTCACGCCGGGATAGCTTGACTGGCCGTCGGTCCACCGAGCCAGCACCGTAACCCCGGATGCCATCGCCGACTCTGCCGGTACGAGCAGCCAGGCGTCGGGAAGCGGCAGCGTGAGGTCGGGACGATAGGCTCCCAGCAGGGCGGCACCCGAATCTCTGACCAGCCGAAGACCCCTCAGGTTCGCTTCCTGCATCGGGTAGCCGAACACGGCGGCCAGCGGCCATTCCCGCTCATCCATGAGGTTGCCCGACGGCACCCGGTCCTCGCCCTCGAGTGTGTTGCGGCCGATGTTTTCGCCGGCAATCAGTATCCCGCCGGCCTGCACCCATTCGCTGAGGTTCGCCATGCTCGCGCTGTCGAGGAACGAAAGCGAGAACGTCCGGTCGGCGTCGTGGTAGCCCGCAATGGTCGGCGCGACGACAATGCGGGCGGAGTCAAGCCGGGCGCGGTCGAGCAGGACCGACTTGTCCGCGACCTCGGTGAATGCTCCCAACCCGTCCATCACCTCAAGGCAGATGTTGGCGCCTGAAGGAAGCGTGCCAAGGCCGTCTGACCCGGTTGTCAGGAACAGCACGCGCGGGTAGACAAGGGCCCCGGACGCGGGCGTGCCGGCGCCAGGCGCACGGGACCTGGACCCGCACGTGGTCGCGGCAAGCGCTACCACAAGTAAGGTGAAGGCTGCGAATAGACGGAGCGGCACACAAGCTGGGGAGAAGCACCTGCGGCCGGCCGGGAACTCCTGGCCGTCGGCATGCCTTCCCGGAGTACTGAACATATGAATTCCATTATACATCGAATCCCCGTACATGCCAGCACTGCCTTCGAGCGTCAAGCCTGCTCAGAACTCCGACGGAGGCCGGCACAGTCCCCGTTTTCCGCACGTGCACCTGTCACCCCGCTGGGGAAATCGCCCCCGCGTAAAATCAGGCGCCCCGCGGAGCGGGGCGCTATGTGTGTTTTGGCTCGGTCTAGACCAGGTAGTCGCCTCTCGGCGTGTAGTGGGTGTGAAGGTATTTGTGGCTCTCTTCACCACACGGCCCGTCGGTGAGGAACTCCTCGTAGAGTTTGATGACGTGCGGGTTCTCGTGCGACTTGCGCAACTCCAGGCCCATGTCTTCGGCGTAAATCGCCTTGGCCCGGGCCGCGCGAATCGAGGGCGAGGTGGGAATCGGTTGTCCGCCGCCGCCGAGGCAACCGCCCGGGCAGGCCATGACCTCGATGAAGTGGCACTGCGCGAACTTGCCGCCCGCCTTGATGTCGTCCATCAGTTTGCGGGCATTGGCGGTCCCGTGCGCCACCGCGACTTTGAGGGTCGCGCCCTTGAGCCAGTCCCAGGTGGCGCCGAGCTTGTCCTTCTTGATAAGGGAGTTGAACAGTGCCGGCACGGGCCCGAGCTGCGGTATCGCGATTTCCATGTACTTGATGCCCTCGAACCCGCGCACCGGTATGACGTTGGAGTCGGAGAAGACTTGCTCGGACTTGAGTCCGGTTACGAGTTCGACGACCGTGCGGATTGCCGCTTCCATTACGCCGCCGGTCGCGCCGAAGATGAGCCCGGCGCCCGAGGCGTCGCCGAAGGGCAGGTCGAAGTGGGTCTTGGGCATGTGCGGCAGGTCGATGCCCGCTTCCTTTATCATCTGGGCCATTTCGCGGGTGGTCAGCCCGTAGTCGACGTCCTTGTACCCGGTGGAGCGCATCTCGGGCCGGTTGGCCTCGAACTTCTTGGCCGAACACGGCATCAGGGACACCGAGACGATGTCGGCCGGGTCGATATTCTGCTTCTGGGCGTAGTAGCTCTTGATGAGCGCGCCGAACATCTGTTGCGGGCTCTTGCAGGACGAGACGTGAGGCAGCCATTCCGGGTAGAAGTGCTCGATGAACTTGACCCAGCCCGGCGAGCAGGAAGTGAACTGGGGCAGGAACGCTTCTTCCTTCTTGACCAGCGCCTTGTACAGCCGCGTCAGGAGCTCGGTGCCTTCCTCGATGATGGTCAGGTCGGCGGTGGTGTCGGTGTCGAAGACCCGGTCGAATCCCGCCCGGCGGATGGCGGTGTTCATCTCCTGCGTTACCGACGTTCCCGGCGGCAAGTGAAACTCCTCGCCCATTGCCGCGCGCGGACTCGGCGCGGTCTGTATCACGACGTGCCTTTTCGGGTCGTCAATCGCGGCCCAGATTTCGTCGGACGGGTCCTTGGCGCGGAGCGCACCGGTCGGGCAGCGGTTGATGCACTGGCCGCAGTTGATGCAGATGACATCGACGAGGTTGCGGTCAAGGAAGGTCTCGATCTTCGTCTTGTCGCTGCGGTGCGCTGCGGTCAGGACCCCAACCGATTGCAGGTCGATGCAGGTACGCACACAGCGGCGGCAGAGCACGCACTTGTTCATGTCGCGCACGACCGTGTACGATGAACGGTCGACTTCGTACCTCGGTTTTTCGAGGTGGCCGAACCGGAAGAAATCGACGCCGTACTCCTTGGCGAGCGCCTGCAACTCGCAGTTGTTATTGCGGAAGCAGGAATAGCACTCGCCGTAGTGCTTTGAAAGCAACAGGTCGAGGACGTGGCGCCGCGCCTGCCTGACGCGCTGGCTGGTGGTGCTGACGGTAATCGGTTCGGTAATCGGGAAGGTGCAGGAGGTCTGCAGCGTTCGTTGCTTCGCCACCTCCACGACGCAGATGCGGCAGACCCCGGCCAGGCACAAGTCCTCGTGATAGCAGAGCGTCGGGATGCGGATGCCGACGGTCTTGGCCGCTTCGAGGATGGTCGTGCCGAAGGGCACTTTCAGTTCGAGGTCGTCGATCTTCACCGAGACGAGCCCGCCGATGTCGCCGGGCTTGCCGCCGGTGACGACGTGCGGCTTCTCGCTGGTCGGTACCGCGCTCGTAACGGCTACTTTGTTCGGTTGTTTCTTCTCAGGCATGGCTCACTCTCCCTTGCCGCTGACCCGGCCGAGGATTTCGGACC
>CAZQZR010000068.1:0-14167 GCA_964597845.1 uncultured bacterium
TGTGTCTATACGCTAAGGGCTTGCGCCGAAAAGTCAAGGCCGACGCGCCAGGGACGCGAGCCAAGGCACTCCGGCCGCGCCTGCAACTGAGACCTGTGGCTTAATGCTCACCCGCCGGGTTTGCACGACCGACGCGCCGCGGCTAGACTGAACCGTGCCTGATTCAACCCGTTTTCTGAAGCCCGAGGTCGTCGCCAAGCTGAAGGGCATCGACCTGAAGGCGCGGCTGGTGGTCGAGGGCTTCCTCGCCGGGCTGCACCGCTCGCCGTACAAGGGCTTCTCGGTCGAGTTCACCGAACACCGGGCCTATATGCCCGGTGACGAACCGAAGCGGATTGACTGGAAAGTCTATGCCAAAACGGACAGGTTCGTCGTCCGTGAGTACGAAGAAGAAACCAACCTGCGCGCGTACCTTGTGCTCGATGCTTCCGGCTCCATGTCCTACGCAACCGGCAAGGTTTCGAAGCTCGAGTACGCGAGCATGCTGGCCGCGAGCCTCGCCTACCTGCTGCTGCACCAGAAGGACTCAGCCGGCCTCATCACCTTCTCGGACAAGATAAACACCTACGTGCCGCCGCGCAGCACCCCAGCCCACTTGAACGCGCTCCTGCACCAGCTCTCAATCACCAAGCCCGGTGGCGACACGAATATCGCCGGCACGTTCCATCAACTGGCCGAGCGGGTGAAGCGGCGCGGCCTCGTCATCATCATGTCGGACTTGTGGGACGAACCCGCGGCCGTGCTGACCGCGCTCCGTCACTTCCGGCACAAGAAGCACGAGGTTCTTGTCTTCCACATCCAAGACCCGAACGAGCGCGAGTTCGCATTCCGCACCCCGGTCGTGCTCAAGGACATGGAGACCGGCCAGGAGTTGACCGTTGACCCGCGCGTTCTCCGCGAGCAATATCAGCAGGACTTCGACAAGTTCTTCGCGACATACGAACGTGGCTGCCGCGAGGCCGCGATTGACTATCACCGTGTGACAACCGACACGCCGTTCGACCGCGCGCTCTTTTCATATCTGGAACGGCGGAGCAGGATGAGATGATGAGGACAAGCCCGAAGTTCGAAGCTCGAATGACGATTCAAGTCCGAATGACCCAAGTTCGAACTACCGACCGCGACCCCGCGCTCGGGATTAGGTCATTCGTGCTTCTCTCATTGATTCGTCATTTGGACTTCGGAATTCGGACTTCGCCGCGGAGGCATTAGTGGGATTCCTCGCCCCGTCGCTTCTCCCCTTTGCTGCCCTCGCCGCGATCCCGATTGCCATCCACATCCTTAGCCGGCTCCGGCTCAAGCGCGCCGAGTTCCCCTCGCTGCTGCTGCTTACAACCGCCCGGCGCGAGCGGTTCTCATGGCTCCGGCTCAAGGAGTTGCTGCTGCTCATCTTTCGAACGCTTGCCCTGCTCGCGCTGCTGCTTGCGCTGGCCCGACCTTTTGTCCGGCACCGCCTGCCCGGACTCGGCGGGGCAAACGACTTGGTTGTAGTGCTCGACGACTCGTACAGCATGTCGAGGCCGTCGCAGTGGCAGCGAACACTCGCCACCGGCCGCGGCCTGCTTCAATCTCTCGGCCCAGGTCGTCGGGCCGCGCTGCTTGTGACGAGTCAGGCCGGTCTGTCCGCCTCCTCCCTCCTCTCTCCTCCCTCCTCTCTGCTCCCGTTGCTCGATTCTCTCAAGCCATCATTCACCGGTGCGTTGTTGGAACCGGCGCTGAAGCGCGCGGTCGAACTGGCGAAGCCGGCACATGCTGAAGTCGCGGTCGTTACCGACCTGCAGGCTCGGGCGATGCCGTCAGATTGGCAGCCCCCGGCTGACGTACCGGTCACGCTCGTCAGTATTGCCGCGCCGGATGGCGGGAACACGGGTGTTGCGCGGCTCTACACCGAAGACCGCTTCCCGGTCGCGGGCCGGGCAACACACATCAAAGCAGACTTCACAAACTACGGCTCGCACCCGGCAACACGCACTGCGGTCCTGACCCTCGACGACCATCGGGAGGAGCAGGCCGTGGCCATCAAGCCGCATGCAACTGCGACCGTAACCTTTGAGGTCGCGTTCGCCGACTCCGGATATCACGTTGCCGAGGTCGAACTCCGCAGTGATTCGCTCGAACCCGACAACACACGCTGGCTCGCGGTCTATCAGCCGCGGCGACTCTCCGTACTCGTGGTGGAGTCGCCAGCCGCGCCCGCCCGGTACCTGGCCGACGCGCTGGGCGCAGACTCGTCTTCGGTCTTCAGCCTGACCACCGTCCCTGCGGCCGAGTTCGGTCGCTATGACCCGCGCCGGTTCGCCACGGTTATCATCACTGACGCGGCGGCGCTCAGCCGTTCGGACTGGACCCGGCTCGGGTTCTTCCTCCAGTCCGGCGGCTCGGCCCTGGTCATGTTCGGCACGCCGCCATCCGACTCATCGCTGCTCGGCGGCCGCATCCGGTTCCGCGAGTTGGCCCGGCCGACCGGGTTCGTTTCGGTCACGTCGGTTGATACAACCCACCCGGTGCTGGAAATCCTGAAGACTGCCGACCTGTCGGCCGCGCGGTTCTTTGTCCACGCGCGGTTGGACCCGGCCTCGGGCCGGGTACTCGCCCGCCTTTCCGACGGCGAGCCGCTGATGCTTGAGTCTGAAGACGGCCGGCTCATCACCTGGGCGTTCACCGCCGAGCCCGAGTTCACCGACCTCGTGTTCAAGGCCGCATTCGTGCCCCTGATCCACCGAACCCTGCTCTACCTTGCCAGCGCGCCACTGCGTTCAGAATACCTGGTTGGAGATACGATTCACGCGCCGGTTTCGGGTTCCGGCCCGGTCACCGTCTTGACGCCGGGCGGCCGCGTTGTTGAGACACCGGAGCCGGGAACGGGCCGACCCGAGCTGGTGCTCACGCAGACCGGGAGGCCGGGCATCTATCGCGTCGCCGACCGGCCGTACGCGGTCAACGTCCTTGCCGCCGAAGGCGATCTAGCCCAGGCCAGCGCCGACGCACTCAGGAAACAAGGCTACCAGGTCTGGTCCGTCTCCGCCTCTCGCAACTCGCAACTCGCAACTCGCAACTCGTCTGACCTTGCCCCGGCTCTGCTCTGGCTCGCGGCGTTCGCCTTTGCCGCAGAGCTCCTCTTGCTAGCGCTCTAGGAAAAGGAGTTAGCAGTTAGGAGTTAGGGGTTAGAAGTTGTGGACTTGGTCTGTCTTACTAGCTGCTACCTGCTAACTCTGCAGCTAGAGGTAGACGCCGGTGCGAAGGTAGTTCACATAGCGCTGGAAGATAGTGTCATCTTCCAGCAGTGCCACGCGCGCGATGATCACGATGTTGGCCTCGGCGTTGACCTTCAGGCCGTAGGCCTGGTGCCCGGGTTCGCGCACCGTGAACCCGCCGTCGTACGCCTCTTCAGCCTTCTGGTAGCCGCGGCCCGTCACCTGCTCCAGAAACCACGCTAGGTTGTCGGCCACCGCAGGCAGCGCCTGGATTGGGAAGATTCGCTCCCGCATGGGGATCTTGATGACCTCGCCGCCGGTCGCGCGCGCGTCAACGACTTCAGCCCGGTCGGTGTCAACGAACTTGCTCAGCAGACTGAGTGAAGAAGGATCCATACGGCAAGAATCTACTGATTGCCGGGCACTGAGTCAAGGAAGGACGGCCTCGGGGAACGCGAACGGAGGCTCACGAGCAGGACTTCACGACAATGAGCCGTGTCAGAGCGAACAGTCAGTTGGGGATCATTCCGTCCTTCTGCATTCTGATCTCTGTCTTCCGACTTCGCTGATTACGCGCGCGGCTCCTGCCCCATCAGGTGGGCGTAAACCACCGCATTGCCCACCATGTTGGCGATGACCGAGAATTCGTCGGGCTTGTGGGCCCGGCCTTCGTTGCGGCCCCAGACCACGGCCGGAATCCCGCGCCGGCGAAACAGCGCCGCGACCGTGCCGCCGCCGATTCCCTGCGTAAACGGCTCTGCGCCGTACACCTCCCTGACCGCCTTCGCCAGCATCCGGACAACCGGCGCATCTGGCGACGTCGGCGGCGCCGCCTGAGCCATCTGGACCGTCTCGACTCTCACCTCGACCTTGGACTCGGACGCGATCTCGGCGGCAATACGCTTCATGTCCTCAATCAGGCCGGTCAACTCGTACTGCGGCAGCATTCGACAATCGAAGTAGAATACGTCCTCGGCCGGAATCGTGTTGATGTTGGGAACGTTCGCTTCCTTCTTGGTCGGCTCCATGGTTGAGACGGGTGGGGAAAACAGGCGGTCCTCAGCGTTGTACCGCTCGTGTAGTTGCTCGTCGAGCCGCAAGAGCAGGCGTGCGCCGGCCCGGTGCGCGTTGTTGCCGTGGTGAGGAGTGGAGCCGTGCGCCTGGCGCCCGATGGTGGTGAACTTCACCCACGCAATCGACTTCTCCGCCACTTCCAGCAGCGTGCCCGCTTCATTGCCGGCGTCCGGCACGACCACAAGGTCCTCGGGCCGGCACAGGCCGTCGTTCTCAAACAGCCAGCCCACGCCGTAGTCCGACCCATTTTCCTCGTCGGCAACCAGCATCAGGACGACGTCGGTCTGCGGAACAAGCTTGAGGTCGAGCAGCGCTTTCACCGCGAAGCACGAAGCTACCATCTCCTGCTGATTGTCTTCGGTACCCCGGCCGTAGATGCGGCCGTTCTCGACCCGGGCCTGGAACGGGTCGCTCTGCCAGAGATCCCTTGGCCCGGATGGCACAACGTCGACGTGCGTCATCAGCCAGAGGGCGGGCCGTTCCTTCCGGCCTTTCATCCGGGCGGTCAGGCTGGGCCGATAACCGCACGGAGCGCGGCTGTCCGGCGCCCGGTACTCGGCAATCTCGAGACCCCACGACCGCAGGAGCCCGGCAAGGTACTCGACCTTGGCTTTCTCGCCGTCGCCGCCTGATACCGGGCTGATCGCCGGCAGGGCGACCAGCCGGCGCTGCATCTCAATCATCTCCGGCTCAAGCCGGCCAATCCGCTCTTTGATTCTCAGAAGATCGCTGCTATCCCACATCGCCGCTCCTTTGGCTTTGGGCCTTCATCATTCATCTTTCATCGTTCACCGCTCATCACTACGCCGCCACACCCTATAATTCTCGAAAACGTGGAGCGAGTCAAGCCGGGCACTGGTTGACAGATGCCGTCCGGCAACTAACATACAATGATGTCTCAACTACTCGGGTTCCTGACCCGTGATATCTCGCTCAAGGTAGTCGCATTGTTCATCGCCGGATTCTTCTGGGTAATCGCGGTCCTTGACCGGACATACGACGTTCGGGTCATGGTCCCTGTCACGGCGGCCACGTCCGATACCCGGCGGGTCATACCGGACATCGACGTGAAGAACGCAGTTGTGACGCTCGAAGGCAGGGGCCGCGACCTGCTCGGTGTGAGACCGCGGCAGCTCGCGTTCCGGGTGGAAATCCCTGACGGCAAAGTCGGCACCCGGCAACTCCAGCTCTCCCCGGCCGCGCTCAAGCTCCCGCCGGACGTGCGGGTCCGGGCGCTTGACCCGGATAACGTCGAACTGAAGCTCAGCGCCGCTGTCAACCGCATGGTCGGAGTGCAGGTTCCGACCCGGGGCCAGCCCGCCAGCGGCACCGCGCTGTCGGTGAACGAGCCGCCGGCCCAGGTGAGGTTGTCCGGCACTGATGAAGACGTGAAGCTCGCGGCGGCGGTCACGACCGAGACTCTCGACCTTGCAACTGTCACCGAGCCGGGCCACCGCCGCCTGAAGGTCATCCCGCCCGAGGGCGGCCGGTACACGGTCGAGCCGGAATCGGTTGACGTTGTTATCGCGCTGGAGAAGGAGAGCGCACGGATATTCCTCGGCCTGCCCGTCAAGGTCGTGGCGCCCGACCCCGGGCGCGTTGAAATCGACCCGACCGAGGCGCAGATTGCCGTAGCCGGCCCGGCCTCGCGAATCGGCTCGCTCAAGCAGTCGGACATCACGGCCCAGATTAAGGTCTCCGGCCTGGGGCCGGGCGACTACCAGCTCGCCGCGGAAATCTCGCTGCCGCCGGGCTTCCACTTGGTCAAGTGTGAACCCCAGCTCTTCGATGTCACAGTCAAGTAGGCGTCAGACCCACACGACCACTTGACCACTAGACCACTGGACCACGATTCCTCTTTCTGCCTCGGCATCGAAAGCTCGTGTGACGAGACCGCGGCCAGTGTCGTCGCCGACCGGGCAACCGTCCGTTCAAGCATCGTGTCGTCGCAACTGGTGCACGCCGAGTACGGCGGCGTAGTTCCCGAACTCGCGGCCCGCGCCCACATGAAGGCAATCGTCCCAGTCACCGAAGCCGCGCTCGCGGCCGCGGACGTTGCGTGGTCCGACCTGTCGCTCATCGCCGTCACGAACACACCGGGGCTGATGGGTGCGTTGCTTGTCGGCCTGCCGTTTGCAAAAGCGCTGAGCTACAGCCTGGGCATCCCGTTTGTCGGGGTCAATCATCTTGAAGGCCATCTCTTCGCGCTCCGCCTCGAACACCCGGAACTGGCGCCGCCGTTTCTGGCCGCGATACTCTCGGGTGGCCACACCGAGTTGCTGGTGGTCGAGGACTGGTGCCGGTACCGGCTGCTGGGCTCCACCGTCGACGACGCCTGCGGCGAAGCGTTCGACAAGGTGGCGAAGCTGCTCGGTCTGCCCTACCCGGGTGGCGCCGAGATTGAGAAGCTCAGCCGCGAGGGTCGCGAGAGCATCGACTTTCCGATTCCCGACCCGGGCGGGCTCGACTTCAGTTTCTCCGGGCTGAAGACCGCGGTACTCTATCACCGACGCGACAACCCCGAGACCCCGCGCGCCGACGTCGCCGCATCGTTCCAGCGGGCCGCGGTCGCGGCCGTCATCAATCGCATCGAGCAGGCGGTGCGCAAGACCGGGTTCCGGGTTGTCGGCGTGTCCGGCGGTGTCGCGGCCAACGGCTATCTTCGCGAGCGCCTTGCCGACCTGGCAGGGCGCCACGAATTCAACCTGCTCATCCCGCGACCCGCTTGGTGCACCGACAATGCGGCAATGATTGCCGCGGCCGGCTTGGAACGGTTTGCCCGGTTCGGTCCTTCGCCGCTCGACCTGCCTGCTGCGGCCCGCACGGCACTCAGCTAGCCGCGTCCCGGTTTGACCGACGACGGTTTCGCCACTACAATCCCCGACGAGATGAAGCTGTACAATACCCTGACGCGCCACAAGGACGAGTTCGTGCCGGTCGAACCGGGCAAGGTCGGCATCTACACCTGCGGCCCGACCGTCTACATGTTCGCCCACATCGGCAACTTCCGAGCGTACATCTTCTCCGACACGCTCCGCCGAGTCATGGACTACTCAGGCTACCAGGTGAAGCACGTCATGAACGTCACCGACGTGGGTCACCTCACGAGCGACGAAGATACGGGCGAGGACAAGCTCGAAAAAGGCGCGCGGCAGGAAGGCAAGACACCGCAGGAAATCGCCCGGTTCTACGAGAAGGTCTTCTTCGATGATGCGGCCCGGCTCAACATCCTCACGCCCCACATCGTCTGCCGCGCGACCGACCACATACCGGACATGATTGAGTTGGTCCGGCGCATCGAGGCAAACGGGTTTGCCTACCGCACCTCGGTCGGTTTGATATTCGACACCGGGAAGTACCCGGAATATGCCGCGCTCTCGCGGTTGAACCTGGCCGAGCAGCAGGCCGGCGCCCGCACCACCGTGGACCCGGAACGTCGCAACCCCTCCGACTTCGCGCTCTGGATTACCAACCAGCCCAAACACCTGATGCAGTGGGATTCGCCATGGGGCCGCGGGTTTCCCGGCTGGCACCTCGAGTGCTCGGCCATGTCCATCAAATACCTAGGCGAGCGGTTCGACATCCATACCGGCGGCATTGACCACGTACCGGTGCACCACACCAACGAACGCACCCAGAACTTCGCCGCCACCGGCAAGGAAGTCGTAGTACGCTGGATGCACAACGCCTTTCTCGTCATCGGCGATGCCCGGATGGGCAAGTCGGAAGGCAACCTGGTTACTATCTCCGAACTGGAGAAGCTGGGGGTAGCGCCGCTCGACTTTCGCTACCTCTGCCACACCGCTCTGTACCGCATGCCGCTCAGCTACACCGCCGAGTCGCTGAAGAGCGCGCGCAACTCCCTGCGCGGGCTGGTCGATTTCGGGCAGAATGCGCAAGCCTGGCCAGCCGGCGACGGCACCTGGCTGGAGCCATGGAAAGCGGAGTTCCGTGAGGCGATAACCGACGACCTGAACATCCCCCAGGCCCTGGCCGTGGTCTGGAATCTCGTTCGGGAGGGCAACCAGCGCCGTGACCGCGCCGCCTGGGATGCCATCCTCGACTTCGACCGCGTGCTCGGGCTGGGACTGGAGCGACTGGTCGGCGAGACACCGGAAATCCCTGACCACGTGGCGGAACTGGTCGCGGCCCGGGAGGCGGCGCGGAAGACGAAGGACTGGGCCGAATCGGACCGGCTGCGCGACCGGATTGCCGAGTTGGGTTTCGCAGTCGAGGACACACCGCAGGGCGCACGCGTCAAGCCACGTCCTTGACTCCAAGGCTGGTTTCCGTATGATTCTCCCAGTTAGAAGAGAGGAGTTAGGAGTTAGGAGACGCCGGCGTCCAATGCACCGACTGCTAACTGCTACCTGCTCACTGCTAACTGACGTTGGGCCCATAGCTCAGGTGGTAGAGCACTGTGCTGATAACGCAGGGGTCGGTAGTTCGAATCTACCTGGGCCCATTTTCCCATGAGTCGCAAGACTATCACCGTCCTCGTTGTCGTCGCGGTCGTCCTGTTTACGGTCATGGCGGGCCTCTTCCTCACCTTCCTCGCTGCCGGCTCCGGGTCCGACTCTTCGAGCCTGAAGGCGTGGAACAAGGGCCTCGGCTACATCGAGATCAAGGGCACCATCGTCGACGCCACCGAGACCGTCCGCCAGCTGAAGTCACTAGAACACAACCTGCTGGTCAAAGGCATCCTGATCCGGGTCAACAGCCCGGGCGGGGTTGTTACTCCTTCGCACGAAATCTACGAAGAAATCCGGCGCATTCGCGATGACGGGACTCCGATTATCGTCTCGATGGGGACGCTTGCCGCGTCCGGCGGCTACTATGTCTCGGCCCCGGCCAGCCTGATTGTCGCCAACCCGCAGACACTCACCGGTTCAATCGGCGTCATCATGGAATTCCCGGTGCTCAAGGGCGTGATGGACAAAATCGGGGTCAAGGTCGAGGTGGTCAAATCCCGCGTACACAAAGACATCGGCTCACCCTTCCGCGACATGACCGACGGGGACCGCGAACTGCTCCAGAGCGTCGTGTCCGACGCCTACGACCAATTTGTCTCGATTGTGAGCACCGAACGGCACATCCCCGAGGACAGCGTCCGCGCCTTCGCCGACGGGCGGATAGTGACCGGCCGGCAGGCCCTGGCCCTCGGGTTGGTTGATACGCTGGGAACCTTCGAAGACGCGAAGCGCATCGCCGCCTCGCTTTGCGGCATCAAAGGCGAACCCCGGCTTGTCCGGCCCAGCCGCCGGCTCAACTCCTGGCTGTGGGACTTGGTTGAGGGAAGTACCGAGGGATTGTTCGGCGGATTCGGATTTCCCCGCCTGCGCTACATCTACTACTGAACGAAGTTAGCGGGTAGCGGTCAGGAGCTAGCAGATTCTCCTAACTCCTAGTTACATACCCGGCGGTCTCGACGCGGTCCTGGTCGCCAGTTCAACGGCCCGGCGCGCACGGCGCAGCATCTTCCTGCCCTCAACCAGCAGTGGTTCGGCCTGCTTGAGGTCGGTCGCCTGCTTCACCTGCCCCAGCTTTTCCCGCGCCTGTGCCAGCAGCCGGTCAGCCTCATCCAGACCCGGGTTCGGCGTCGCGCCTCGCGAAGTCGCCTTCCTCGCCTCGGCGACTCGGACGACGAGCCGGTCGAGCTGTATCTCCGCCTGTGCGGCCCCACTCTTTACCAAATCGAGCGTCACCTTGGGAACGCGCGGCGATTTTGGAAATGTCGAGATTACCACCACGCCGATTATGACAAGAACTCCAACTAACGTCCAAACCAGGAATCTGCTCTTCAAATTGTCCTCCTGTGGATTGCTGCCATGCTGGAAGTAGTATAGAATGGCATCGGGCTTCGTCAAGCGCTGGCTCGGCGCAACTACAGGGCCGGCCCCGGGCTTTCCCAGGGCCGGCCTTAACGGAAATCAGTCGGTTCGGTGCGGCGGGAAGACTGCTACTACCCGCCGGAAGAATCCCCGGTGTCTTCTCTCCCGGTAATCTCCTTGAGCGTCTTCCTGGCGCTAGAGTAGGCCTTCTGGACCTCCAGCACTTTGGCCTGCAGGTCCTTCTGCTCGGTGAGTCCTGCCATTTCCCCCAGGAGCTGTCTGCCCTTGGCGAGATCATCGCTTATCTGCTGCCACTGCTCGGCCGGCGCGCCCGGGAACTCAGCCCTGGCCTCGTCGACCTTCCTCTCGAACTTCTGGAACCGGCTCTCCGTCGTCCGCGTGAACCGTTCCACATTCACGGGTGGCCGATTGTCGGTCTTCGGCTTGCTGATGAGAAAATACGCCGCGACCAAGACCAGTGCGCCGACTATCGTCCAGATGACGATACGGCTCTTGCTGCTTTGTGCCATCGCTCCTCCTTAGTGAGCTTCTTTCGGACTCGAGCCCGGCATCAGGGCCGCAGTCCGGTTTACTACTACCTTTGCCGGAGTCCTCACTCCGGGCTACTGCTTCCACAACACCGCTTGTACTTCTTGCCCGATCCGCACGGGCAAGGATCATTGCGCCCCACCTTCTCGGCGGAACGCCGGGACTGGACTGTCTTCGCCGGCTCAGCCGGACCGCCGGCCGGGGCCGCTGACGCCTCCGGTTTGTAGGCGCGGACCGGCCGCCGGGCCGGCTGCCGCCGCCGTTCTTCCACGCTGCGTACCTGCGCACGAAACAGCATGGTCAGCGCGTCCTTGTACAAGTCTCTCATCATCTCCCGGAACAGATCGAAAGACTCCCGCTTGTATTCAACCAGCGGGTCCTTCTGACCGTAGGCACTGAGACTGATGCCTTCACGCAGAGTGTCCAGCGCGTAGAGATGCTCGCGCCAGCGGCTGTCGATTGCGTACAGGAACACGCTTCGGCAGAGGTCGCCAAACTGCTTATCACCCAACTCCTGACGACGCTCATCATACCGGCGGGAAGCGATGTCTGTCAAGATTTGGCGTAGCGACTCCGGCGTCGCCTCCCGGCGCTCCTCTTCGCCCAACCGGAGATCGGCGAGGAAGGTCATCTGCAATTCGCCCCGCAGCCCGTCCCAGTCCCACTCGTACGGGTACTTCCCGGCGGCGACCGTCTTGTCCACGAAATCATCGATAAGCCCCTTGGCCATGTCGTCATAGACGGCCCGGAGCCGAGCAAGGGCGGAATCCGAAGGCTGGGGTTCGGAGGTTCCGGGGCTCGGGGGTTCAGGCGCCGGACCGGCCCCCGCTTCGGCGTCAGGCGTGATGCGTGATGCGTCGTCGGGCTCCTCGCGCAGCACCGCGTCCCGGATTGCGTAGACCGCCTCCCGCTGCCGGTTCATGACGTCGTCGTACTCCAGCAAGTGCCGCCGGATTTCCCGGTTGCGCTCTTCGACCCGCTTCTGAGCGCCCTCTATCGCCCGCGTGACCAACGCGTGTTCAATCGGCTCGTCGTCTTTGGCCCCGAACTGGTCCATCAGTTTCGCGACCCGCTCAGACCCGAACAGCCGCATCAGGTCATCCTCCAGCGAGAGGAAAAATCGCGACGAACCCGGGTCGCCCTGCCGGCCCGAACGTCCGCGCAACTGGTCGTCAATGCGCCGCGCCTCATGTCGTTCGGTCCCGATAATGTACAGGCCGCAGGGCACGTCCTTGAGGCATCGGCCCGATTCCGCCTCCCAGTACTCGCACTTGCCGCCGCTGTGCTCGACCAGATAGCAGCCCTCGCCCTTGACCACGCCGGGACCGAGCTTGATGTCGGTGCCGCGACCGGCCATGTTCGTGGCGATCGTGACCGCCCCGGGCTGGCCCGCGTCCTTGATAATCTCGCCTTCGTGCTGGTGGAACTTGGCGTTGAGCACGACGTGGTTAATCCTCCGGCGCCGGAGCATGTCCGATATGACCTGGGACACGTCAACCGAGGTCGTCCCGACCAGGATTGGTCGACCTTTCTCGTGCCACGTCTCGATTTCGTCGACGACCGCTTCGTACTTGCCCGCGCGGGTTTTGTGTACGATGTCGGGGTAGTCGATTCGGCGCCCCGGCTCGTTCGTTGGTATCTCCACGACGTCGCGCTTGTAGACGGCAAAGAGTTCCCCGGCGATCGTCATCGCCGTGCCGCTCATGCCGGCCAGCTTCGCATACATCCGGAAGTAGTTCTGGAGGGTTATGGTGGCGAAGGTCTGGGTGTCGCCCTGCACCTTGACGTTTTCCTTGGCTTCGAGCGCGCTGTGGAGTCCGTCCGAGTAGCGCCGGCCCGGCATCAGCCGGCCGGTGAACTCGTCGACGATGATGACCTTGCCATCCTGCACCACGTAATCGACGTCCCTGTCAAACAGGGAAAATGACTTCAGCAGGGCATGGAAGCTGTGCAGCAGTTCGCTCTTTTGCGCGTAGCGCTGGTACACCTCTTCCCGCGCCTTCAGCTTCTCCTGCGGCGTGACGCTCGTGTAGTGGTCGACCCGCGCCAACTCTTCGCCCAGGTCCGGCAGCACGAACGCATCCGGGTCTCCCGGCGCGAGTTCCTTCCGGCCGAGATCGGTCAGCGCGACCGAATGGTCCTTCTCGTCGATCACGAAGTAAAGCTTCTCGTCGATCTCCGGGAATCGCTTGTCACGAATGAAACTGAGTTCGGTGCGCTCGATCAGCGACTTCACGCCCTGCCGCTGCTCGGCCTCCAGAAGTTTCTTATTCTTGGGCGAACCCCGGCGGACCGTGAGCAGCTTGATGCCGGCCTCGGATTCGTTGTCGGCGTCCAGCAGCTTCAGTCCCTCGGCGGCCAGACGGTTGGCGAGCAGGCTCTGCTGGCCGAAAAGCCGCCGCACCTGCGGGGTCAGCCGGTCGAACCCTTTGTCGGTGGCCTCGACCGGGCCCGAAATGATGAGCGGCGTGCGCGCCTCGTCAACCAGAATGATATCTACCTCGTCCACGATGACGTAGTTGTGGCCGCGCTGCACCTTATCCTGCCATCGGCCGACCATGTTGTCGCGCAGGTAGTCGAACCCGAACTCATTGTTCGTACCGTAAGTGATATCCGCGTTGTAGTGCGGCTTGCGCTCGGTCGGCTCCATTCCCTGCTGGATGCACCCGACGGTCAGCCCGAGCGACTCGTAGACCGGGCCCATCCACTCGCGGTCGCGCAGGGCGAGGTAATCGTTCACCGTGACCAGGTGCGCGCCCTCTTTCGCCAGCGCGTTCAGGTACAGCGGCATCGTCGCGACCAGCGTCTTGCCTTCACCGGTGCGCATCTCGGCAACCTTGCCCTCATGCAGCACCATCCCACCGATGAGCTGGACGTCAAACGGCACCATATCCCAGGTCATTTCCAGGCCGGTCACCGTCCACTTCTTGCCCAGCAGGCGACGGCACGCCTCTTTGACCAGGGCGAAGGCCTCCGGCATTATGTCGTCGAGCGTCTCGCCCTCGCGGATGCGGCCGACGAACTCCTCGGTTTTCTTCGGCAACTCTGCATCGGCCATCTTCTTGTAGGATTCCCAGACCTCGTTTATCTCGGAAACCCGCAGCCAGAGCCGCTTGACCTCCCGGTCGCTCTTGGACGGGATGATGCCTTTCAGAAAACCCAACAAGTTAGCGCCCTTCGATTGCCATCATGAATGACCCAATAGCCAATTCCCAATCTCCAATCTCCAATTCCCAACGAACACCCAATACCACAATGATAAACGGACTCCTCCGTCTTGGTCATTTCCTCGTTCGTTGGGTATTAGGAATTGGGCATTGGACATTGCACCGCCGCCTCACGCCTTCTCCAGCCGCCGTACTGCGTTCTCGATTTCCCTGCGGACTTCCTCGAATCCTTCCTTGGCCAGAGCGGCCCGCAGCGGCCCGACCTGCTGCTCATCGCCGATGGCGGCGAGCGCGACTGCAGCCTGCTGCCTTACTTCCTGGCTCGTGTCGGAAAGCAGATGACTGACGTCTG
>CAZQZR010000068.1:14267-16238 GCA_964597845.1 uncultured bacterium
GCAGCCTGCTGCCTTACTTCCTGGCTCGTGTCGGAAAGCAGATGACTGACGTCTGCCGCCGCGTCGCGTGCGCGCAACGAGCCGAGCAGCTTCACGACCCCGAGGCGGACACTTTCGTCCCGGTCCTTAAGTAGCAGCAGCAGGTGTGGCATCGCGGAGGGACCAGCCTGCCGCGCTCCCCTCCAGTCCTGCTTTGCGCACAGGTACAGGATTTTCTCCTCGGGTTCGGTCGGTATGCGGCCCTGGGCGGCAAGCGCCTCGGCCGCGGCGCGTCGGACTGCCGCATCCTCGTCGGCCAGCGCGCGCGTCAGTCCCGCAGTACTGGCCGGGTCGGGTGAAAGCCCGCTGCAGAAAGTCCGGGCCGCCGATTCGCGCGCCGCCGGATTCCGGTCCTCCAGCAGAGTTCGGACCAGAGGCTCAACCGCGTCCGGATGCTTTCGCAGCGATTGGACCGCGGCGTCCCGCACGACCGGCTCGCCGTCCCGGAGCGCAAAGACCAGCCGCTCCAGCACGGCCTCGTGCTGCGGGTCGCTCGCCTCAACGTGGACATCGGCGAGCGCTTCAGTCGCCGCCAGCCGCACCTCCGTCTCAAGGCTGCTCATCGCGTCCACCAGCAGCCCCACCGCCCGCGGTGCACCGGCCCTCGCCAGCAACCGGATTACTGTCACCTTCAGACCGGGCGGCTCGGTATGGGATTCCATCACTGCCGCCAGCCGCTCCGCGGCCCGGCCTCCACCGAGCGCGGCCAGATGCTGGATAAGCCCGGCGCGAAGGTCCGGCAGTCCCTCATCCTGCAGGTCGGTCAGCCCCTCGCCGGCGAACCTCGGTTCAATTATCTCAACCAACGTCGCCGGGTCCGTGGTCCGACTGACCAGCCCGGCAAGTTCTGATACCGCTTTGCTCCTCAACTCCGGACGCCTCGCCTGCGCGCAGTACCAGTCAAGTTCCTCTTCGAGGTTCCCCGGCTGCCAGCTCCGACGCAACAGCACGTCGAGCGCGAGCTGGCCGCGCTCCGGCTCCGGACTGTGCAGCGCCTCGACAATCACGGCGAGCCCCTCGGGCAGCGTGACATCGGCCAGAGCATCGGACCCGGCCCGGTACAACTCGTACAGCGCCGCCAGTTGCCTCAGGTAGTCACGATATTCAGGGTGGCTGCGGTCATAATCCTCGAGCGCGTGGTTCAACTCGGTCACAGCATCCTCGAGTTCCTTGAAGACATGAGCAGACCCGGGGTCGCCCCGGTCCGCCCACCGCCCCATCTCCTTGGCGCGATCGCGCAGCCGGTCGACCTTCTCCCGGCCCGGCAAGCTCACCGCCTGGAGTTCGTGTAAACGGAAACGGTTCACCACGCTGGCGATGATTCCCCCGTCGCTCTCGAGCTTTTCCCACGAGCTCTGCGGGTCATCGAGCGCTCTCGCGCTGGTCGCGGGCGGAGCCGGCAGCCGGCACAATGTGTCCAACAGGTAGTTCACGCTGCTCGTCGTGCTTTGCCGGCCGGCCTCAACGAGCTCGGTCCGGCCCGCCTCTACCGACGCGGCAAAGGTCTGAAGAAAATCCCTCAGCCTGCCGGTCGGGTCTCGACGTTCCCTTGGGTCGAAGTTCTGAATCTTCTCCCAACCGGACAGGAACTCGTCGAACTCCGCATGCGCGTCCTTCGGCTTCCTGCGCAGAAAGAACATGAATCCGGCTGGTCAGGCCGCCGCCGGCAGCCGCTCGGACGATTCTCTCGGTCGTGTGTTCATCAATGTTAGTGCCGGAGACAGAGCAGCGCGGGCGCAAACGAGCACCGGTCGGCGCTCCAGCCCGCGCCCGTCGATGACGCCGTTGACTCGGCAGTTGAGCTGCATGTATGTTCCCCGGAATTGAAGACGATGTTACCGCTGAAGCCTCCTAATGTCAAGCAACCGCCTCTTAGAGCAGAGAAATCGAAAGCTGTAAACAGATTGTTTGGGATGAGAGAGTTCTGATGAG
>CAZQZR010000069.1:0-4821 GCA_964597845.1 uncultured bacterium
TCCTGCTCAAAGGCATTCCCTGCAAGGTCAACCTGATTCCCCTGAATCCGTTCCCGGGCTGCGAACTGCAGGCGCCTACGCCCGAGTCGGTCGAGGTCTTTGCCCGCAAGCTCTGGCCATTGGTGCCGGCCGTCACCGTCCGGCGCTCCAAAGGCGCAAGCATCCTCGCCGGCTGCGGCCAGCTTGCCGGCACGGCCGAGTAGCATCCGCAGACCCGACAGACAAGATAACCGCCAAGAGCGCCAAGATGCGAAGGGGAAAGGGGAAATGGCAAAGTGGTAACACGGACGTCGAGCCCACTGTCATTCCGAGTGAGTTCGACGAGTCGAGGAGTCTCTCAGGACTATCCACAGATTACGCAGATTACACAGATTGCTTGGGGCGGACGTAGAACTCAGGAGGGAGAACCGCAGATTTCGCAGATTACGCAGACGTGGAAACCGCCAAGGCCGCCAAGATGCGAAGGGGAAAGGGGAAATGGCAAAGTGGTAACACGGACGTCGAGCCCACTGTCACTCCGAGTGAGTTCGACGAGTCGAGGAATCTCTCAGGGCTGCCCGCAGATTACGCAGATGTGAAAACCGCCAAGGCCGCCAAGAACGCCAAGAGGGATGTCATTCCGACCGGAGCGAAGCGGAGTGGAGGAATAGGAATCCGCAGATTTCGCAGATTACGCAGATACAACCACTGACCGGTATTTGCTGGCCGCCAACTGGAAACTGGACACTGGCAACTGGTCACTCGCGCGCAGCGCGCGGGGCTTGCACTTGGGCTTGCGCTGCTCAGCGCTGCACGATGACCTTGCGGACAGTTTGCGGCTGGTGGCCTGAGGCTTCCGGCTCTTCACGTACAAAGTACACGCCGGACTTCGGATTCGCGACCCTCCGCCCCATCGCGTCGAACACCACCGCGCCGGGCGGCAGTCCGCGCACGACCGTGGCAGCGGGTCTGGAGGTTGCGGCTTGTGGCCTGGGGCCTTGCTGAATCCCGCTCGGCATTGAGTCGCGCAGGACAGATATGGTCGAACTGCGGTAGTTCGCCACGTAGACTCGGTTCTGCTGCGGGTTGTGGCAGAAGGCAGTGGGGTTCATCCCGACCGCGATGGTCACGACAACTGAATCCGTCGCGCCGTCTATCACTGTGACATCGCCGCTGCCATTGTTCGCGCAGTAGACCTTGTTGTTCTCCGGGTTGTAGCAGAAGACGGAAGGCACGTATCCTGCGGTGACGGTTGCGATAGCCGAGTCCATCGCACAGTCCAGCACCGTCACGTTGTAGCTCGTGGAATTCGCGCAGTAGACCTTGTTGTTTTGCGGATTGTAGCAGAGGGCTTGAGGCTCCTCCCCCGCAGGCGCGGTCGTAAGCACGGAGTCCGTCTCACCGTCTATCACGGTCACGTCGTCGCCCGAAACGTTCGCGCAGTAGACTTTGTTGTTGGCTGGGTTGAAACAGAGGGCGTAGGGGTAAGGCCCGGCTGCCACCGTGGCAATGACAGAGTCCACCGTACCGTCTATCACCGTGACACTGTTGCTGGCAGAACTCACGCTGTAGACCTTGTTGCTCTGCGAGTTGTAGCAGAGGGCCCCGGGGTGGGCACCTACAGCCACTGCAGTGAGAACCGAGTCCGTCACACCGTCGAGCACCGTAAGACAGTCGGTGTTGCTGTTCGCGCAGTAGACCTTGTTGTTCAGTGAGTTGTAGCAGAGTGCCTGAGGCCCGATTCCGACTGTGACCGTGGCGAGGACCGAGTCCGCCACTCCGTCTATCACCGTTACATCGTCGGTCATGTAGTTCGTGCAATAGATCTTGTTGCTCTGCGAGTTGTAGCAAAGGACACTGGGGTAGGCGCCGACTCTGACTGTGGCGATGACCGAGCTCGTCGCGCCATCTATTACGGTCACATTGTCGCCGACCCAGTTCGCGGTATACACCTTGTTGTTCTGCGGGTTGTAACAGAGGTCCGTAGGTCCGCTGGTGTCAGGCAGGTAGAGTGTCATCTCAAGCCACTGTGCCTTGACGGCTGACAGTAGACAGCTTACGGCCAGCAGCATACTCATGATTCTCACGTTGCCTCCTTACCGCGTAAACACGACCTTACGACGAATTGCGGCTGACAACATGGGTGCGTTCATGGTTCCACCGATGTGGCAGATTATCGGCCCCCGTTCCGCCTTGTCAATGGGCAGTGCGCCGGCGTCTGCTTCTCTCACTGCAAACTGCGGACTGGTACCTGGGAACTCGCGCGGAGCGCGCCTAGCGTTTCGGTCGCGGGTCGGGCGGGAAGGATTTGGCCAGTTCGCGGAAGCGGACAATGACGATGCCTGCGAGTTTCTGGGTGAGCCCGGTGTCGAGAACGCTCGACGCTCAGTCAGCGGCCCGGACGAGTTCCTCGGCCTTGGCGACGAACCGACGGCCTCCGGCCAGCAGGTCTTCAAGGTCGGTTCGCTCGAGCTGAATGTAGTCGCCGTAGTCGCTTTCCAGGCGTTCATCGAACGCCGCATCTATGAACTCGGCCAGGTCGGTCGGAAAGAGACCGGTCTTGACGAACTCGCGGCGGAACATGCCGATGATGCCTGAGTGCCGCGACGAAACCAGCCCCTTCGTTATCAGTAGCGCCGTAGCAGCGTAGAACATGGCGTAGTAGATTCGATTGGCGGCAGCAGGCAGTCGCCCTTGATCCAGAAGCAGCCGAGCGTCCTCAATGGTCTCGCGGGCTCGTGCCATTCGATAGTCGGCCAGTTCCCGCTGTGGCCGTTTCAAACCTCGACTCCTTCCGCCGCGACGTTCTGCAACAGAGGGGTTACGCGAAACCGCGCGCTGCCGTAGTCTGACTTGGAAAAGACGACCGGTTGGAGCAGAACATCAAGCTCCAGACCGACCTCGAAGCAAAGACGATATATCCGGCGCTTGGCCCGCCAGTCAGGTTTCGCCGCCAGAATCACGATTACGTCGATATCCGATTCCCGGTCCGAGTCGCCGCGTGCTTTGGAACCGTACAAGATGAGCTTCACCAGACCGAAGTCCCTGACGAGGACTTCCTTGAGTCGGTTGAGCGCCGTTTGCTCGTTCGGCGCCAGTTGAACGCTCACTGCCATACTGACCAGAGCTTACCGAGATACACAGGGATGTCAATGCACCGGCGGCCTTTCCAAAACCGGAATGGAGCCGGAGAGACCCGGAGAGGACTATCCACAGATTACGCAGACGACACAGATTGCCCGGCAAGCCGAGGCCAGAAGTCAGAAGCTAGAATAGTGAAGTCAGACGTGCAGACACGGAGAGGATTGACCGCAGATGACACAGATGCAGGCAATGCCAAGACCGGCTTCCGATACTGCAAACTGCGGACTGGTGCCTGGAAACTCGCGCCCGGCGCGCTTACCGCTTCGGCCTCGGATCGGGCGGAAAGGATTTGGCAAGTTCGCGGAAGCGGGCAAGGACCACGGCGGCGAGCTTCTGCGCGAGGGCGGTGTCGAGGCCAAGCCCAATCCATCGCGGTTCGAGGATGTACTCCTCCACCTGCCGCCTCTCCTGCGTGCTGCCGGGCTCGGTCGAGAGCGCCGCAGTGCAGCACGCACCGACCACGCCGCGATAGACCGGCCGCCGCTCTTTCGGCACGCCCGCTTCATCGAGCATCGGCTGGACCTCGCTCCACACCTGCTCGACCGCGGCCTTCCGCGCAGCTTCGTATACCTCGAACTTCCGAAGATACTCATCGTGCTCTTGCCGCTTCAGCCCCCGCTTCCGCGTCGGCGCAAGCAGGCTCGCCTCGTATTCGTCGAGACTCAGGTCCGGCAGCCAGTCCATGTCTCCCCTTGTCTCCATCTCGATGAAATGCCTGCGCACCGCGGCCTGAATGTGGCGGATTGCCGACTCTGGTACACCGCTGCCTTTGATGAATCTCTCCTCGGAAGCCGCGAGTTGCCGCTCCCGGGCTTCGGGCCGCTTCGCGCGGGTATGATAGAGGACGCCAAACCACTCCAGTCCGTGGTTGAAGAGCATCGTCTCAAAGACTGCGGGCAACACGGTCCCGGTCTTGTTGACTTCGTGCATCAGGTACTGACCATAGAGGTATCGGCGGCGTGCGGCCGCTGCCATTTTCCTCGCCCGCGCAAGTCGCTTCAAACGGTCAGGCATTGTTTGCCTGGTGTCCGGCTTGGCCTTGGTCTTCGGATGGTCGAAGCGCAGGTCGTAGTCAGTGACCTGGTCCTGCCACTTCTGCGGAACGCTTGCCGCGATCCTGGCCAGAGCCCGGCCAAAGACTCCCACCTGCGTGGTCGGCAAACTCGTGTAAAGGTCGAGGATGTCGAGAATGTCCGCAAACCCGGCGCGGCACCCGCGCAGGAAATCGGCGACCAGTCCCAACGACGGAAACCGCACCGTGCCCTTCTCCATCCGGCTCACAATGCTGGCCCTGCCCTTGCCGGTCCGACCCATGGCCTGAGCCAACTCAGGCTGGGTCAGCCCGGCCCGAAGCCTCAAATCCCTGAGCCTTCGCCCAAGCTCAGGAGGGAAAAGGAACGTATCTCTCGGTCTTCTCATGGTTCGGTTCCGCCGAGGCTGATTATACTAATTCATATACTGGAGGTCAAGCCGGAATGTTGCTCAACTGACGTTGTGACGCACGGTTAAAGCACGTTCCACCCAATTGACCCCTGCACTGGGTAGACTCTTTGCGGAGTTCTCTGCCGAGTCCCCTGCTAAGTTCTCTGCCAAGTTCCTTGCCAGGTTCTTTGCCAAGTTCCTCGCTAAGTTCTTTGCTAAGTTCCTCGCCAAGTTCTCTGCCAAGTTCCTCGCTAAGTTCCTTGCCAAGTTCCTTGC
>CAZQZR010000069.1:4921-15927 GCA_964597845.1 uncultured bacterium
TAAGTTCCTTGCCAAGTTCCTCGCTAAGTTCTTTGCCAAGTTCTTCGCCAAGTTCCTTGCCAAGTTCCTTGCTAAGTTCCTTGCCAAGTTCCTCGCTAAGTTCTTTGCCAAGTTCTTCGCCAAGTTCTTCGCCAAGTTCCTCGCTAAGTTCTTTGCCAAGTTCCTCGCCAAGTTCCTTGCCAGGTTCTCTGCCAAGTCCTTTGCCGAGCTCTTTGCCAGGCTCCTTGCCGAGACCTTCGCCCAAATCGGCGTGAGGCGAGGTCATATCAAATGTTGTGGAAATAGAGGTGAGTGGTGTCGTGTTGTTCATGCTGCTTTCGTCCGCACGCCGTCGCGGTACTTGGCACCGGCGACTACGGCGGCGACGAGATCCTCAGCCGCGCCCCGCCACATCCGTGACTTTCCGGCTCCGGACACTCCATTGACAACCGGCCTCCCGAAGGCGGCCGGCTGTAGCTCAGGCCCGGCGCTGGTGGCCGGACCAATGAGGAGGCGAGACTACCGAACGAAGAGGAGAATCGCGATGTGAACTACTGCCCACCCTCCCCCGGCCAGGACGGACAGCAGCCTGGCGTAGCGACCCCAGTCTTTCATGGTCGCCGGCTGGGCATCCGGACCAAGTCCCTTCAGCCACTTGATGTCGGCGTAACGGATGAAGAGTAGCACTGCCACGACCAACCAGAAGACAATGTCGAGAATGGAGAATGCTCTCTTCTGTGCTACCAGAACCATCAGGATCAATAACGCGAAGTTGCCAACCATTATCCAGATAACACGTGCGATTGTGCTGAGACACCCAGACTGCTCGGCCTGGGGCGGTAACGGGGATACGACGTCCTTTGATGGACCGTGCATGGTCACCTCCGGAACACCGTCTGTTGCCAGACGCTCCCGTGCAACGCAGCAAGGAACCACGTCGCACGGCTTATTCCGGATGGCGGCCCGACCATCCGACCTGCCTGCGGCGGCTCAGTTGTGTCCGCCGCACCCTTCCTGCCACGCGTCTGCGCAGCGCAACCTGTGCTACGAAGGACGCGGGCGGACGCGTCACGAAACCAATCCGACACCAGATGGTAACGGGTTTTCGTGCAGCAGTCAAGCTAAGAGGAGCCAGGGGCGCGAATCCCGAGGGTGCGATTCCAACCCCTGCGGGACCGGCGGGCACAGCCGCGACGTCAGTCTGGGACTCCTTTATTGCGACGTCTGGGATTGCCGACACGTCGGATACGGCGATCCGAGGACGGACAGGTTCCATGTCTGTTGGGCGTTCCCCAAGGGAATTCCGCGGGCGATAGTCATGGGCAAGATGAAGCACACGTCGGTCCTGCCCGGCCAGGTCGGCGACTAGGCGCTCAAACCCGGCCCGGAGGATCTCCGGCCCGACTCCGCCGTACGCCCGACGCGCCCGGCGGGCGCGAGTTGCCGGCCCCGCCGTTTCCAATTGACGACTGCCGATTTCCGATTGCCCGAGAGCTTGCGGCTTGCGGCTTGAAGCTGGCCGCCCGACGCCCAACTGCCGCAACACCGAGGCTCAGGTGGCGCGCGCCCGGCGTCGGTCTCGCGCCCGCTGCATCAGCTTGACCAGTTCAATCGACCAGAAAACGACCGTGCTGACGGCCAGGCTGACGACGAGTTCCAGCGGGGTCAGCGCGAGCGTGTAGAACACCCGCTGCAGGAACGGCAGGTAAGTGACGGCGAGCTGCAATCCGAGGGTCAGTATCACGGTCGCGTACAGCAGGTAGTTCGCCTTCCTGCCCCGGGAGAAGAGGGAGTCGCACTCGGACCGGGTCGCGAGTGCGTTGCCCATCTGCCCCATCGTCAGCGTCGTGAAGATCATCGTCTGCCAGTGGTCGCTGCCCATCCGCCATGACAGAAACCCGACCGCGAGCGAGGTCAGCCCCATCATCAAGCCGACCCACACGACGTCGATTGCCAGGCCCCGGCCGAAGATGTTGTCGGACGGATGATACGGTCGCCGCTGCATCGTGTTCCGCTCGGCCGGCTCGACCGTCAGGGCCAGGCCGGGCAGGCCGTCGGTCACGAGGTTCACCCAGAGGATCTGGACCGGCAGCAGCGCCATCGGCATGCCCAGGAAAGGCGCGAGCAGCATCACCCATATCTCACCCGCGTTCGATGTCAGGGTATACTTCAGGAACTTGCGGATGTTGTCGTAGATGACGCGGCCCTCTTCGACCGCGGCGACGATTGTGGCGAAGTTGTCGTCGAGCAGGACCATGTCGGCGGCTTCCTTGGAGACGTCGGTACCGGTGATCCCCATCGCAACGCCGATGTCGGCCCTTCTCAGCGCCGGGGCGTCGTTGACTCCGTCGCCCGTCATCGCCACGACATGGCCCTTCTTCTGCAGCGCCTCAACGATTGCCAGCTTGTGTTCGGGCGCGACGCGTGCGTACACGGACGTTCGTTCGACGATATCCTGAAGCTCGGCGGTGGACGTCCGCGAGAGGTCAATGCCGGTGAGCACTTCGGCGTCGACCCCGGCCATCTCGAGTTCGGCGGCGATGTAGCGCGCGGTCAGTGGGTGGTCACCGGTTATCATCACCGGCCTGACCCCGGCCGCCCGGCACGTCGCGACCGCGTCCTTCACTTCGGCCCGGGCCGGGTCAATCATCGCAACCATCCCCACGAAAACCATGTCCCGTTCGACGGTCGACTCGTCCACCGTCGCCGGCATCTCGGTCAGCGGACGGACCGCCAGCCCGAGCACGCGCATCCCGCTCCGGGCCAGGCGGTCGTTGGCCGCCGCGATACGCCCGCGTATTTCAGGTCCCATCGGGGTGGCCGCGTCGCCTGCGAGCACGCCGGTAGCATCGGTCAGGATGACGTCGACCGCGCCCTTCATGATTGCGGCGTAGCGAGAATTCCCGACCGCGGCCGCCAGTACCTGGCCGGCCCGACCGCCCTTGCCGCCGTCCAGTCGGTGCACCGTCGTCATCCGCTTGCGCTCGGAGCTGAACGGCACCTCGGCAATACGGGGCAACGCCTGCTCCAGCTCGGACTTGCTGAAGCCGAACCGGCTGGCAGCGACCACGAGCGCGCCCTCGGTCGGGTCGCCAATCGCCCGGTGGCGACCGTCAGTCCCGATTTCGAGCACCGCGTCGTTGCACAGCGCGCCGCCGAGCAGCAACATCTCGACGGCGGTCACCGGCACGCCGAGCTTCTCCGTGTCGATGCTGGTGGTGTCGGATGTGACTTCGAGCCGGTGGCCAAGGACGTCCAACACCGTCACCGTCATCCGGTTCTCGGTGAGCGTGCCGGTCTTGTCCGAGCAGATCACGTCCACCGAGCCCAGGGTTTCGACCGCCGGCAGCCTGCGCATCAGGGCGTGGCGTCGCAGCATCCGTTGCGCGCCCAGCGCGAGGGCGATGGTCACGACCGCGGGCAGCGCCTCCGGCACCGCGGCAACCGCCATGCTTATGGCGGTCAGGATCAGGACACGGATGTCGGCCTTGTGCTGGACCAGGCCGATCACGAATACGATTACCACGAGCCCAAGCACGGCCAGCAACAGGCCGCGGCTGAGTTGCGCCATCCGCCGCTGGAGCGGCGTGGGCTCGCGTTCCACGCCCTGGAGCATATCGGCGATCCGACCGAGCTCGGTCGACATCCCGGTGCCGGTGACCGCGATTGAACCGCGGCCGGCGACCACGGCCGTGCCCATGTAGGCAATGTTGCGGCGGTCGCCCAGAGCCCGGTCGCCTTCGGGCAAGGGCTCGGACGTCTTCTCGACCGGCTCGGATTCGCCGGTGAGGGTCGCTTCCTGCACGCGCAGGTTCACCGCTTCGAGCAGCCGGCCGTCGGCCGGCACGTGGCTGCCCGCTTCGAGAAGCACGATGTCTCCGGGCACGAGCTCGCGCGCCGACAGCTCGGTCACGTGACC
Organism: uncultured bacterium; assembly: GCA_964597845.1. GTDB lineage: Bacteria > Hydrothermota > Tepidihabitantia > Tepidihabitantales > Tepidihabitantaceae > UBA2258. Next base: position 8,820 of record CAZQZR010000069.1, read on the forward strand.
GCCGCGCCGGACCCGCACCGTCGGCACCGCCAGTGACTTGAGCGCCTGCATCGCCCGCTCGGCCCGGTACTCCTGGTAGAAGCCGAGGACGGCGTTAAGTATCACGATCGCGAGAATCGCGGTGGCGTCGGTATACTCTCTGAGCACGACTGACACGGCACCCGCGCCAATCAGCAGGAGGACCATCACCGAAACGAACTGGTCCTTAAGAATGGCGAGGGGACTCTTTCCCCCGCGCTCAATCAGAGCGTTGGGGCCGTGTGCTGCCAGCCGCGCCTGCGCCTCGTTCTCAGCAAGTCCCTCTGGACCTGACTCGAGGCGGCCCAAGGCCGCATCGGCGGTCAGCAGGTGCCACTGGACCGATTGACTATGGGAACTCGGCTGTATCACAAAGGAGCTGCTCTACGACCACCGCCGAAACCCGCTAGCGTGCAGACAAAAGGACAAAGGACAAAGCAAGGGAAGAAGGGGAAACGCTGAAGTCCGGACTTCGGACTTTGCACCTTGTCCTTTGTACTTGCTTTGTCCTTCTGACTTCGTCCTTCGTACTTCGCGCCGCTATTCTTTGGCCGGGACAGCCGGCTCCTCTTTCTTCTCCTTGAGCACGTCGGCAATCATACCAAGACTGCCCATCACGCCCGACGCCTCGTAGGGCACAAACAACTTGGTCGCCTTGCCGTCGGCCATCTTCGCCAGAGCTTCGAGGTACTTGATCGTGATGAGGTCCTTGGACGGGTTGCCCTTGTGGATGGCGCCATAGACGCGCTCAATCGCCTGGCCTTCGCCCTCGGCCACGGTCAGCAGGCGGAACTGGTCGGCCTCCGCCACCTTCTGTATCGCGGCAGCCTGACCCTCGGCCTGCAGAACCCGGGCCTGCTTCTCGCCGTCGGCCCTGAGAATCGCCGCCGTCTTGAAGCCCTCGGCCTCAAGCACCACCGCCCGCCGTTCGCGTTCCGCCTTCATCTGCCGGTGCATCGCTTCGGTCACGTCGCTTGGCGGTTCGATACGCTGCAGCTCGACCCGGGTGACGCGCGCGCCCCACTTGTCGGTCGCCTCGTCCAGCACGTCGCGCAGCCGGGCGTTGATTCGCTCGCGCGAGGTCAGCGACTCGTCGAGGCTCAGGTCGCCGACGACGTTGCGCAGGTTGGTCTGGGCCAGCTTGATGGTCGCCAGCCGGAACTGCGCCACGTTGTAGAGCACCTTGACCGGGTCGGTCACCTCGTAGTAAATCACCGCGTCCACCGTCACCGTCGCGTTGTCCTTGGTGATTACTTCCTGCGGCGGCACGTCCACGACCTGCTCGCGCATGTCGACCTTTATCAGCCGCTCCAGGAACGGGATGATGAAGTTGAGCCCGGGATGCATCGTACGCTGGTACCGGCCCAGCCGTTCGACGCACGCGAGTTGATACGGCCGCACGGTCTTGATGCCGGCCACGGCCGTCAGGAACAGGAATATCAGCAGGACTACCAGTAAAGCCATCACTTGTTACTCCCTTCTTCGCGGATATCAACGATCAATCGTGTACCTTCCACGTTCAGAACTCGAACCGTGGTTCCGACGGCAATCGCCACCTTCGACTCGGCCCGCCACTCGTCGCCGTTCACTTTGACCCGGCCGAGTGCCGGCGGCGCGATCGGCTGTACGACGATGCCCGTCACGCCGACCATTCGGTTTGCGCCGACCTGCTCCGGTTCCTTATGCGTTATCCTCCGCGCAATCCGCTGCGAGAAGACAACCATGACTCCCGACAGGACGATAAAGACCCCGAACTGGACGTACGGGTTGTGGACAAAAATCGCCAGGATGCCGGTCACGACCGCGGCCACCCCGAACCAGATAATCACAAGACCGGGCACAAACATTTCCAGCGCGGCCAGGATCAGCCCGGCGATTATCCAGACCGCTGGTTTGAGTTCAAACACTTTGACCTCCGTTTACTCTGTACACGACACCGCAACAGGCAGACGACAACGTCATATGATGACCTGGCTGGACGCGAAGTCAAGCGACCGCGGAATCCCCGATAGCCAAGATAGGAGTTCACCACCAAGTCACAAAGACACAAAGACGGATCCGGACGGAAGTGCCTTGCGTAGGCTTGGCGATTCCACTCCGGCTTCCGGGGAAGTCAGGCGCAGAGAGGGAACTCGGCGAGGACCGAGTAGACCGGCCCGGACGGCTCAAGGACGCTGCGGAACAGGACCACACGCTTTATGGCGAACGGCTCGGACTCGAACTGACCCGCCACCGCCCCACTGACGTCAGCCGGGACCCGCACACGGCCGATGGTCAGATGCGGGCTGAACGGACGCCTCTCGGGCTGATGGCCCACCGAACGCAATGCCTTGACCACGCCTGCCTGCAAGGCGCAGACCTCATCCTTGCCCTGCGCCACGCCGATCCAGACGACCCTCGCGCGCGCCGGGCTCGGAAACGCCCCCAGCCCTTTCAACTGCATCGTAAACGGCCTGTGCCCGGACGCGACCTCAGTCAGGCGGAGCGTCGCCGTCGCAATGAAGTCCGGTGCCACCTCGCCGAGGAAGGCGAGCGTGAGGTGCATCAACTCCGGCCTGACCCATCGCACCGGACCGCCCGGCTCGCGCCGAAGGATGGCCAACCGGTCGGCAATCTGTCGCCTCGCCCCTTCTGATATCTCCACCGCCACAAAGGCACGCGTCAGTTCGATCAAGCTTCATCCTCGAGTACGCGCCGGCACAGCTCAAGCGCCGCAGCAGCCGACTGTTCTTTGACGGCCCGACGGCCGCCGCGGAACCGGTGCCTTTCGACCGCCAGTGTAGTCGCTGTCTTGACACAGATGTACACGAGCCCGACCGGCTTGACTTTGGACCCGCCGCCCGGCCCGGCGATGCCGGACACCGCCACACCAACGTCCGCGCCCAATCGGCTGCAGACACCTTCCGCCATCTCCCTGACTGTCTGCTCGCTCACCGCTCCCCACTTCCTTAGCGTTTGGCCCCCGACTTCGAGCAGCTTCTTCTTCGCGTCATCCGAGTACGCGACCACGCCACCCCTGAAGTAGTGCGAGCTTCCCGGCACATTCGTGACTCTATCACCAACTAGGCCACCGGTGCAGGACTCGGCAACGGCCAAGGTTAGACCCTTCCTCCTGAGCAGCCGGCCCAAGACCTGCTCGACGGGCGCGCCATCAGAGATGTCCATCAGTGAAACTTCAGTACGTGGAACAGAGACAAAGACAAGGCAAGTCGCAGTACGAGGTTGGCACAGATACCGGCGAGCACGTCGTCGACCATGATGCCCCAGCCGCCGGGCAGCCGTTGCGACTTGTCAATGAACGGCAGCTTGAAGATGTCGAAGAACCGCGAGAGCAGGAACCCCACGCCCAGTCCCCAGATCGACACCGGGTTCAGGAAGAAGGTCACGAGAGTGCCGGCAACCTCATCTATCGTAACGCGTCCGGGGTCCTCGCCCCAGACCTTCTCAAGGTCGGTGGCAATCGGCACGCCGATGAAGAACACGGCGACAACGGCGATGGCGTTCCAGAGCGGCAGCCTTGCCAGAAAGAAGGCCGGCAAAAGCACGAAGAGACTCGTTACTGTTGCCGGCGCAATCGGGAAGTAACCGGTGAAGAAGCCGCTGCCGACCAGCGCTTCCAGAAAGAAGCGCGCCCGGCCTAGCGGCGGCGCTTGCTGGGGAACTTCTTGTCCCATTCCACGACGAAGTTCGCCACGACGAAGATCGAGGAGTAAGTTCCCACCACCGTTCCGATGGTCATCACAAATGCGAAGTCCTTGATACTGGCCGCGCCGAACACAAGCAAAGCGAGCGTCACAAACAGGACGGTCAGGGACGTGATTATCGTCCGGCTCAGAGTCTTGTTGATTGCCTGGTTGACGATGTCCGCGAACGACTCCTTGCGCATCTTCCGGGTGTCTTCGCGGATCCGGTCCGACACGACAATCGAGTCGTTCACCGAGTAGCCGATCACCGTCAGCAACGCGGCAATCACGGTGATGGTCACCTCGCGGTTGAAGAGCGACACGAAACCCAGCGTTATCAGCGTGTCGTGCACCAGTGACAGCACTGCCCCGGTGCCGAACCTCAGGTCAAACCGGAAGCTGACGTAGATGAGGATGCCGACCAGCCCGATAAGCACCGCCAGCAGCACCTTGCCCTGCAGCTCCTTCGATACCTGGGGTCCGACCGTCTCCTCGCGCAGCACTTCGAACGAGTTGCCGGGAAGCACCGTGGGCAATTGCCGGGTCAGTACCGACCCGAACGTCTCCTTGCCGCCGAAGTCCTTGGGCTTGACGCGGATGAGGAAGTCGCCGCGCTCCTCCCGCTGGATCGCAGCCCCGCCCTCGCCCATCGCGGTCAGCGCCGCGCGGAGCGCGTCGGTCGAAACCGGCTGCGCGAACCGGAGTTCGACCAGTGATCCGCCCGTGAAGTCCACGCCGTAGTTGAAGCCCCGGTGCGCGAAGATGACGACGAGACTCGCCAGCATCAGGACACCCGAAATCAGGAAGAACGGCCGCCGCTTCGCTACAAATGGAATGTTGGTGTCGCCGATCAGTCTCATTTGCTATATCCTCAGTTTCTTGACTTCGAATCGTGTCAGCCACCAGTCAAAGATGAACCGGGTCAGGAACACCGCGGTGATGACGTTTATGACAAGGCCGGCCGTAAGGGTTGTCGCGAACCCGCGAATCGGACCGCTGCCGATGAAGTAGAGCGCGATGGCGGTAATGATCGTCGTGGCATTCGCGTCGATGATAGTGACGAAGGCGCGGTCGTAGCCCGCGTCCACCGCCGCCATTACCGTCTTTCCCCAGCGCAGTTCCTCCCGGATGCGCTCAAACACGAGTACGTTGGCGTCCACCGCCATACCGATTGTCAACGCGATAGCGGCCAGTCCGGGCAGAGTCATGGTTGCGCGCAATCCGGCCAGTATCGCCAGCAGGAAGAACATGTTGAACACCAACGCGAAGTCAGCCAGCACGCCCGCAACCGAGTAATAGATAACCATGAACACGATGACAACCAGCGCCCCGATGAGACTGGCGAGGATGCCCCGCCGAATCGAGTCGGTGCCTAACGATGGGCCGACTGAACGTTCCTCGACGATGTTGACCGGCGCGGGCAGCGCGCCGGACCGCAGCACGATCGCCAGGTCGCGTGAGTCGTCCGGGTTGACGTCGTTGGTTGTAATCATCGCGTTGCCGTCGGGAATTCGTGACTGAATCACCGGCGCCGACTTCACGACGTTGTCGAGTACGATGGCGAGCCGGCGGCCGATGTTGCGGCCCGTGACCTGCGAGAACACCGCCGCATCCTTCCGCCCCAGCTTCATACTCACGATCCACGTGTTCGCAAGTCCCGGTTCCGAGCCCTGGTACGGGGCGGGCCGGGCATCCTGGATCGCCGAACCGAGCATCTCCGGTTCGATCTTGAGCATGTACAGGCGGCGCACCGGGCTGCCTTCAAGCGCCTCGGACGGCCCGAACTGAAACTCGTACCCTTCAGGCCAGTACGGCCGGGCTCGGCCCAGCAGCATCTTGAACTCGGGATAATCGCGGTCATCCACACCGAAGTCGCCGCCGATCGTCCGAACGTAGCTGAGCAGCGTTCCCGCCTCGGCCTCGTCAACCGCCAACGGGCCGGTGTCCTTCGCGGCCGTGTCCAACAGGGTCTGGATCCGGGAAGTGTCCGTGTTGGCCTTTGTCGTGATGGCGGGTGCTGCCGCGCGGCCGGTGTCTGCCCCAGGCCCGGATTTCACCTTGTCGTCAATCGTCTTCAGCGCGTCGTAGGTCGCGCGCTCTTCCTGCACCAACTGAAACTTCAACTGCGCGGTCTGCCCAATGAGACTCTTTGCCCGATCCCGGTCCACCCCGGGCAACTGGATGAGTATCCGGTCTCGACCGACCTTCTGGATGATCGGTTCGAACACGCCGAACTGGTCGATGCGGTTACGGATTACCTCGAGCGCACGGTCGCCGGCATCCTTGGCCTCCTCGGCCGACAACTTGCTCTTATCAACCTCCAACATCAGGTGCATGCCGCCGACAAGATCCAGACCGAGGTGCAGCGACCGTTTGTGCACACCGACTTTCCGCATCTGGAATTCGGCGACCTCAACCTGAACCCGGGCGCTGTCGTCATGCGACACGGCGCGCGCGAGCTTGACGTTAAGCGCCTTCTCCTGTCCGGGCATCATGAAGTAGAGCTGGTACGTAGGTATCAGCGACCAGATGCCCAGCGCAACCGCAACTGCGAAAACGGCAAACTTGACTCTAGCACCTTTCACAAGAGTAGACCTCCATGATCCGCCTCATCTCTGCCACGGCATCCTTGAGTCCGACAAACACCGCGCGAGCCACAATCGAAAATCCTATGCTGTATCCGACTGCCACCTGCTTCCGCAAGATCGGCACAATATTGCGGTAGTCCAGTCCGTGCCCGACGTGGACGGCAACGCCGGCAGTGCCGGCCGCTCCCGCCGCGCGAACCAGCTCGTCCAGCAGCGCCGGCTTCTTCGCCCAGCCCCGGCTGTACCGGTCGGTGTTCAGTTCGACCACGTCCGCCCCGAGCGTGCCCGCGGCCTCAACCTGTGCCGTGTCCGGCTCAATGAACATGCTCACCCGGACCCCGGCTTTCTTCAGACGCTGCACGGCCGGCTCCAGTCTACGTCGTTCCTTGAGCAGGTCAATCCCGTTGGTCGTCGTCACTTCGCTCTTCAATTCCGGCACCAGCGTCACCTGGTCCGGCCGGACCCGGACAATCAGCCGCACGAGCTCGTCCGTCGCTGCCATCTCCACCGTCAGTTCCGTCTTCACCGTCGAACGCAACAGCTCGACGTCCCGGTTGGTGATGTGCCTCCGGTCATGGCGCAGATGAACCGTGACCCCGTCGGCCCCACCCAGCTCAACCGCCGTCGCCGCCTGCACCGGGTCAGGAAACGACTCGAGCCGGGCTTGGCGCAGCGTCGCGACATGGTCTATGTTGACGGAAAGGTTGGGCATGATGCGCCGGATTCTAGGCCAGAAAGCCACGATTGTCAATCCGAACGGTCTTGGCCCAGAGAAATCGAAAGCTGCAAATGGACAGTTGGGGAATGGGGTGCGTGAGA
>CAZQZR010000070.1:0-15763 GCA_964597845.1 uncultured bacterium
TCGGTCACCGACCCGGCGAACGTGAAGGTGATAGTCTCTCATCACGCGGAGATGGACCATTCGGGGTCTTTGCCGCAGGTGATTGACATCATCAAGCCGGAAAAGGTCTACGCCTCGCAGATGGGTGTGCAGAACCTCGCGGCCCAGTTGCACCATAACCACCAGATAACGCCGGTGAAGGACGCGGAGAAGCTGAACCTCGCCGGTCTCAACTTTACCTTTCTCGAAACGAGGATGCTCCACTGGCCGGATTCGATGGTCAGCTACCTTGCCGAAGACGAACTGCTGTTCTCGCAGGACGGGTTCGGCATGCACCTGGCGTCAGGCAAGCGGTTCGCGGACGAGACCGACCCCGCGGACATGCGGTTTGAAGGCCGGAAGTACTACGCCAACATCCTGCTGCCATACTCGGCGCTGGTGCTGAAGCTGCTGGAGCGGGTCGGCAAGTTGGGTATCAGCATCAAGACGATTGCCCCGGACCACGGGCCGATATGGCGGAAAGACCTCGGTACGATTCTCGGCTGGTACGCGAAGTGGGCCGAGCAGAAGCCGGAGAACCGGGCGATAATCACCTTTGACACGATGTGGCAGAGCACGGCTCTGATGGCGCGCGTGATTGCCGACTCGATGGCCGAGGCGGGCACCGACGTCTGCCTGATGCCGCTGCACGGCAGCACGCGCGCGGACGTCATGACCGAGTTGCTCTGCGCAGGCGCGCTGCTGGTCGGCTCGCCGACCATCAACAACGGCATGTTTCCGACCGTGGCCGACGTCCTGACCTATGCGAAGGGACTGAAGCCGAAGAACCTCGTCGGAGCCGCGTTTGGTTCGTACGGCTGGAGCGGCGAGGCCTGCGGCCAAATTGAGGGTCTGCTGCGCGACATGGGTGTAGAGCTGGTCGCGCCGGCGCTCAGGCTGAAGTTCGTGCCGGACGGAGCCGCGCTGAATCAGTGCCGGGAGTTCGGCAAAGTCATCGCGTCAAAACTGGGAGAGCGGGTCCGCGGGTGATAGAGCAGGCCGGGGCCGGCGCGCATTGCGAGATTGACCGCGCCAAGGTTGACCTGGCCGCGCTCAATGTGCTTTCCTATGGCTTATATGTCCTCACCGTGCGCGACGACGACCGGCGAAACGGGTGCATCGTCAATACCGTCGTTCAGGTTGCGGGTGAGCCCTGCCAGGTTTCGGCCAGCGTGAGCAAGGCCAACCTGACCCATGAGTTCGTCGCCGGGACCGGGCTTTTCGCGGTTTCGGTGCTGGAGCAGGAAACACCGCTGCCGTTCATCGGCATATTCGGATTCCACTCCGGCCGCGACTATGACAAGTTCGCGCACGCGAAGTACCGGGATGGGCTGACCGGCTGTCCGTTGCTGACAGAGCACACACTGGCAGTGATTGAGGCAAATGTGAGGACCGCGGTCGACTGCGGCTCGCATACGACTTTCATCGCAGACGTGGTCGCGAGCGAGCTGGTGCGGCCTGGTGTGCCGCTGACCTACGCTTACTACCACGAGGTCAAGGGCGGCAAGACCGGCAGGAACGCGCCGACCTATGCGGCGAGCATGGCCACGAAGAGTGCCGAAAGTGCCGAAAGGAGCAAGAAAATGAAGAAGTACGTCTGCGCGGTCTGCGGGTACGTCTACGACCCGACCGCGGGTGATCCTGACAACGGCATCAAGCCGGGAACGTCATTCGAGCAGTTGCCCGAGGACTGGGTCTGTCCGGTCTGCGGGGCGAGCAAGGACCAGTTTGAGGCAGAAGCCTGAAGGGGGAAGTGGAAAGGGGAAATGGCAAAGGGGGTGGACGGGCGAAGGCAGAAGTCAGATATCAGAAGCCAGAATGCAGAAGTGAAGATCCGAAAGACGGCAACCTGAGAGAAGATTAGAGAGCTTTGCGCTGCAGCCGTCTGGGTACGTACTCGGGCGGCTGCTTCGCTTTTACAGTCGCGGCGGTGATGATGCACTCCTCGACGTCCGGCCGCGAGGGCAGCTCGAACATAATATTGAGCATCGTCTCTTCGAGGACCGCGCGCAGGGCGCGGGCACCGGTCTTGCGCGCGGCCGCGGCCTCGGCAACCGCGCCGAGCGCCTCCGGCGTGAAGGTCAGTTTGACCCCTTCAATCTCGAAGTAGAAAGCGAACTGGCGGGTGAGGGCATTGCGGGGCTTGGTTAGGATGTCAACCAGCGCCTCCTTGGACAGGCTGTGCAGACCGGCGATGACCGGCAGCCGGCCGACAAGTTCCGGTATCAAACCGTACTTCATCAGGTCGTCCGGTTCCACCAGGGGCAGCAACTCGTCGGACGTCCGCTGCCTGCGTTCGGCGATGTCGGCGCCGAACCCGAGCGTGCTTGACCGGAGGCGGTGCTCGACGATCCGTTCAAGACCGTCGAACATTCCTCCGCAGATGAAGAGAATGTGCTTCGTGTTAACCGGGATGTACTGCTGCTCGGGGTGCTTGCGCCCGCCCTGGGGGGGCACGTTGGCAATCGTCCCCTCCAGGATCTTGAGAAGCGCTTGCTGAACGCCTTCACCGGAAACGTCGCGCGTGATCGAGGGCGAGTCGTTTCTTCTGCCCAGCTTGTCAATCTCGTCGAGGTAGATGATGCCGGTCTCGGCCTTGCGTACGTCGCCGCCGGCAGCCTGGATCAGCCGCAGAAGAATGTTCTCGACGTCTTCACCGACGTAGCCGGCCTCGGTCAGCGGGGTGGCATCAGAAATGGAGAACGGCACGTGCAGGAATCGGGCAAGGGTCTCGGCAATCAGCGTCTTGCCCACGCCGGTCGGGCCGATGAGCAGGATGTTCGACTTCTCGACATCGATGTCGGTCCGTCGCGAGAAGACACGTTTGTAGTGGTTGTAGACCGCTACCGAGATGACTTTCTTGGCGTGGTCCTGGCCGATGACGTACTCGTCGAGGAAGGACTTGATTTCGGCCGGCTTGGGCACCTTCGTCGGCGGCCGGACGGCAGGTGCGTCTTTCTGTTCGAGGAACAGACCGGAAACGGTCGAGCAGCACCGCTCGCAGATGCGACCGGTCCGGCCCTGGACCAGCTTCAGTTCCGGGCCGGCTTCAAGGCCGCAGAAAGAGCAGCGGTTGCGGGTCGTCCGCCGCTTCGGGCCGGTGGTCATTTCCGCTTCTCGATGACGTCGTCAATCAGGCCGTAGGTCTTGGCCTCCTCGGCGGACATGAAGTAGTTGCGGTCCGAATCCGCGATGACTCGCTCAAGCGGCTGACCCGTGTGCTTGGCCATTATCTTCGACAGTTCCTCCTTCAGCTTCAGTATCTCGCGGGCATGGATTTCGATGTCCGTGGCCTGGCCGGAGATGCCGTGGGCCGAAGGCTGGTGAATCATTATCCTGGCATTGGGCAGCGCGAACCGCTTGCCCTTCTCGCCGGCAGCGAGCAGGAGTGCGGCAATCGAGGCCGCCTCGCCGACGCAGGTGGTCGAGACTTTGGCCTTGATGTAGCGCATCGTGTCGTAGATGGCAAGGCCGGAAGAGACCACGCCGCCCGGCGAATTGACGTACAGGTTGATGTCCTTCTCCGAATCCTCGGCCTCGAGGAAGAGCAACTGGGCGACTATGAGATTGGCGACGTTGTCGTCAATCGGTGAGCCCAGGAAGATGATACGTTCTTTCAGCAGCCGGGAGTAGATGTCATACGCGCGTTCTCCGCGGCCGGTCTGTTCGATGACCATTGGAATCAACACTGGTACCTCCATCGGTTCCTCAGCATGTAATCTGAATTCGGGTTTGGCAGGGCTAACTGACATTCGCTTTGTCCACAATCAGCCGCAGGACCTTCTCGCGCAGGAGCTGGTTCTTGTAGACCGCGGTGTCGAGCATCGACTCGACGTCCTCGACCGGTCGCTTCGATTCCTCGGCCAGTTCTCGCGCCTGCTCCTTCAGTTCTTCTTCGGAAACGGTGATGTTCTCCTTGGTGGCGATCCGGGCCACGATGCAGTCGAACTTCGCCCACTTCTGTGCGACCGGCATCAGCTTGTCCCGCGTCGCCTCGTCCTCGGGCAGGTTGTACTGGGTGCGCAGGCGGTCGAGCGACGACTCGACCCATGACTCGGGCGGCTCGAACGGGTGTTCGGCGGTCAGGAAGTCAAAGGCCTGGTTCTTCAGCCCGTTTTGGGTTAGGCGGTGGCGGTCGGCCAGAATCGACTCGTTTATCTCGATGCGAAGCTTGTCCATGCTCTCGAAACCTAGGTCGGTGGCAAACTCCTCGTTTACCTCGGGCAGAATGCGTTCCTTCACGTCCCGGACCGTGAACTTGTAGGTGAGGGTCTTGCCGGCGAGGTTCTTGTCCGAGTGGTCGGCCGGGAACGTGGCCGTCGCGGTACGTTCATCGCCGGGCCGGGCGCCGACCAGCGCCGTATTGACCTCGGCCGAATTCATTGCGTCACCCAGTTCCATCATCACGTTCGTGCGAGGCTTGCCCGTTTCGGCATCACCGACGAATGTCTTGTAGTCAACCACGACGAAGTCGTGTTCCTGGGCCGGCCGGCTGACCGGTTTGAAGGTCGCGCACTTCTCGCGCAGTTCCTGCAGCCGGCGTTCGAATTCAGCGTCGAACCCGGTCGGTTCTTCCTTCTTGAGCGCGAGGCCGACGTAGTCCTTCAATTCGAACTCGGGAACTACCTCAAACGAGAGCTGGAACCGGATGGTCTTGTCCGGTGCGATTTCGAGGTTGGTGAACTTTGGCTGGGAGATGGGCTTGAAAGTCTCGTCGGTCAGAACTTCCCTGACCGCGTCCTCGACAAGTTCCTCGGCGGCAGCGGTTTCAAGCTGGCCGCCGACACGGCGCTCAAGTATGTGGCGCGGGACCTTGCCTTTCCTGAAGCCCGGGACCAGTGCCTTTTCCTTGTACTCAACGAGGAAATCCTCGAGTTTGGTCTTCAGCTTGTCGGGCTCAATTGTGACGTCAATCTCACGCAGCCACTCTTTTGGTGACCGGACTGTCTTATCCAAACAAAGCTCCTTGTCAAATAGCAGAGGATTCGAGGATTCCAGGGGTCGAGGATTCGAGTGATTCCAAGTCAGACACTGGATTTCTCGATTCCTGGAACCCCGGACCCCTTTCTTCATGCGAGGAGGGGGAGTTGAACCCCCATCCGGTTAAGGACTGGATCCTAAGTCCAGCGCGTCTGCCAGTTCCGCCATCCTCGCATGGCGGGTCAGTATAGCGAACGCCCCGAGTGAAGTCAAAAGGCAGAGGAACGAATGAGGGGTCCTGCCGGAGAGGAACAAGTAGTCGAGGGGTAGGGGGAAATGACGGAGGAACGAAAGCGGACGGAGTCAGAAGTCCCAAAACAGAGACTTGAAATACTTCTCTCGCCGCCGGAGCAGAATGCCCTGAGTCAGTCGGCAGCGCAGCGGAATTCGGCAAACAGCAAGCCGCAGGGCGAGGGCCCTGCGGCTTCGAGTCTCCGTCCGTCAGCTAGTCAGGACGGGCGCGTGTCACGCCTATTCGGTGTGCGCGATCGGCCCGCGCGAGGGGAAGGTCGGTTTCTGCATGCCGCCGGTGACCGTACTGAGCACGATGTTGACCCCCTGGACCGTTCGTCCCGGGCCGATGGTGAACATGTCCGATGCCGTCCAATCGCCATCGTTGTCAGCGTCGTAGAAACCCCAGCCGTCACCGACATCGTAGGTCTGGTTCCCGTTGGCGTCATCCCAGGCTTCGGCCGCGACCTGCATGTCTCCGCTGATGGTGAACTGGAAGCCAAAGGCGCCGTTGCCGGCATTGACCGGCGCATATATTATCGGGTATGCGGTTGTCCCGCCGATCGTGTCTAGGTACGCATTTGTCTGACTGGACAGCGAATGCCCCGGCCAATTCGCGGTTCCGGTCACGATGCAGGTGTCGCTCCCACCGCCGCCGCCGCCCAGCGCGGCGATCAGCTTCGACAGGAACGAATACCAGTTCGTCGCCTTGAACTGGAGTTTGACGTAGTCCGCGGAGTCGAACATGTCGGCACGCCACGGGAAGTGGATGCACAGGCCGCCGCGCGGAATCGTCGTGTTGGCGGTCATCGTCATCACGACCGCATCGTTCAACCCGGAGACGATGGCGTTGCACTCGTTGGCAATCCGGTTCACGTTCTTGAGGTTGGGTTCCTGGAGCACGTTCTTGCAGAACTCGCGCAGGTCAATGAAGTAGGTACCGTCCAGATCGGTGTTGTGGCTGTTGCCCAGCGCTTCGACGATCTCACCGCCGTACGTTCCCCCCTGCGCGACCAGGTCGGTTCCGAGGTCACCGAGTTGGGACACGATCGGCGCCAGCTTGGAGAGGTCGGTGAGCGAGGCATGCCCGACGTACTGGTTCGCCAGGTTTGCGTTGTTTGCAGCCTCGACCATCTTCTTGCCGAGGTCGAGCGACGTCATGTTCGGGTCGGCCGAAAGCGCACCCAGCCACTCCGCGCTCCCGAAACTGTGAGGTCGGGAGACGAACTGGCAGCCGAACATGTAGTCGGCCCGATCCTTCACCTCGTAGGCCACCTCGACCATTGACATCAGGCACATGTCGAACTTGATGACGTCGAAATGGAACGTATCAAGCGCCTCCCGCAATGAGGGCAGACTCATACCACCGCCCGCGCCATTGACATCATCCCAGAGCAGGCCGCGCCAGCCGCCACCGTGGTCAAAGAGCAGGAGCACGTAGTTCTCGGCCGGATACCGTTTGGTCCCCTCCACGATGAAGTTCCGCAGGACCTGTTTGTCGGACATGTCCTTGGCGCCGAGGTTCTCGAGTTCGGTCGATGAAAACTGGTCGGGGAGTTCGTTGTCGAACTTCTCGACGTGGTAGTACTTGCACCCACCGCCGGTCTTCTTGGCGCCGATCATGGCGAAGACCTGGACCTTGTCGGTCGAGCCTATCTTCTCGAGTTCCTGGGCTTCGGCGATACCGGCCGACGTACCGTTGGCCATCTCGTCGATGTTGTTGTTGCCATCATAGTACGCCAGAATCGTCCATTTCGACTTGGCGTCTTTGTGGCAGGCGGTTAGCAGCAGGCCGACGGCGGCCAGCAGCAACATAGCGTACTTCGTCAGTTTCAACTTTGCCTCCCTATCTGCTTCGTCCCATCAGATGCGTTCGGGCCGGCTTCGGCCAGGGCGCGGCGGCCGCACTCTGGTGCGCCTTCTTCCATCGGCCCGATTGGGATTCTAGCGTCCGCTCAATCAGGGTCAAGATGTTTCTGCAGGCGGCACCGCGCCCGGCCGCTCAGAGGGTCCAGCCGGGCCGGCTTGACCTGCGGCCGATTTGGCCTAACCTTAGCTGGGCTGGGTTGGAGACAATTTCTAAGATTCACCTAAAGGAGTAGAACGTTTATGCGGCGATGGGAGAGAACCGGGAGGCGCACGTGATTGCCGCTTTGGTGGCCGGGGTCGTGGCGGCGGCAGGGGCCGGGTTTGTCGGCTGGCTGCTGGGCCGTCGCGCGGCTGAGTCACGGGCAACCGGGTTGGAGAGTCGGCTGGCGCTGCTGGAAGACGCGGCGGGCCGCAAGTACCGTGAGCGGCTGGCGCCAATCCGACGCCGGCTGGGTTTCGTCTATTTGGACGGGCTTCCGACTGCGGCCGACCCGGAAGTCGCGGACATGTTTGAGGCCGGGGCCAGGCACGCGACGCAGGCCGAATGGGACCGTGCCGGGGAGCGCTGGACCAAGGCGCAGGCCAAAGCGAGCCGGGCAGAGGTCGTGGCGCTGCGCGTGCTCTGCGGCGTCTGCCGGTTGTTGCTCGACCAACCCGAGAAAGCGCGTGTGGAGTTTGAGGGAGCGCTAACCGCCAGCCGGGAGGCGCAGGACCGGGCCGGTGAGGCGGCAAGCCTGCTTGCACTGGGCGTGATGGCGGGCGAGCAGGGCCTGGTTCGCGACGCCGGCCGCCATCTTGACAATTGTGTGCGTTTGAGCCGGAAGCTGGGCCTGAATGGGCTGGAGGCTGCGGCCCTGGTTCGACTGGCCGAATTGGCCGAGGCGGCAAATGAGCTTGACCGGGCACTGATTTTTCACCGCCAGGCCCTGCGTGCCCTGGAAGCGGCCGGGGACCGGGTGGCTGCGGTTCGGCAGTACGGAGCGGCGGGTGAAGTGCTGTTCCGACAGGGCGAACTGGACAAGGCGCGGGCCGCCCACGAGGACGGCCTGCTGCAAGCCCGCCAGATCAAGGACCGGCTGGGCGAAGCGGAACGGCTGGCGGCAATCGGCGTCATCCATCGCGTCCAGGGCGATGCCCAGCGTGCCCTTGAGCTGCTGGAACGGGCCTTCCATCTCTACGAGGAAATCGACCAGCCGCGCCCGCAGGCAGGGTTGCTTCGCGAACTGGCCCTCATCCACGAGCAGCTTGGCGAGTTGGACGCGGCCCACGAGTACCACGAGCGTTCGCTGGCCGTTGCGCGTACCGTCGGGGACCGGTCTTTGCAGGCGCGAAATCTCGAACAGATGGCCGAGCACTGTCTGGCCCAGGGCGCGCCTGAATCGGCCCGAACTATGTTCGAGGAGGCGGCGCAACTTGACCGTGAGGATTCGAGGAAAAGGGATCTGTGTCACGACCTGACTGGAATCGGCCGGGCGCAGCTTCGGCTCGGCCGGGCCGATGACGCAGTCAAGTCTTTGACCGGCGCCCTGGCCCTGTGCGATGAGTTGGCGGACCAGAAAGCCGAGGCATGGGTGTCGCTTTTCCTTGCGCAGGCGCAGCGTGCCGCCGGTTTTGCGACTGAGGCCCTGCAGAGGCTGGAGCGGGGCCAGGCGCTGGCCCGGCGGCTCGGGGAGGACGGGATCCTGGCTGCAACACTGGCCGAGGCCGCCCTGGCCCATGCCGGGCAGCGCGATTGGCCCGAAGCCACGGTCGCGGCGCAGGCCGCCGCCGAACTGCACAAGAAGCTGGGCGACACGCAGGGACAGGCACGTGACCAGGTCGGCCTCGGCGTGGCCCTCAGGCACCAGTCGCGGCCGGATGAAGCCAAGTCACGGCTCGAGGACGGGCTGCGGCTCGCCCATTCGGTCGGTGACGCGGAGACCGAGGCGTGGTCTTTGTCCGAGATGGCCGCAGTGAACATGGCCTTGGGTAACGTCGCGCTCGCGCGGGAGAACCTGCGACGGTCGCTGCAGTTGCGCCAGGCCGAAGGTGACTCGCGGGGCGAGGCAGAATGCCTGCTGGAACTGGGACGGCTCTATGCGGAGGTGCGAGAAGTCGAGGCCGCCCGGCTACAACTGGATCAGGCCGTGCGGCTGTTTGTTAGGCTGGACGAGCGGGAACGCGCAGCCGAGGCCGCGCGCCTGCTGGCCTCGCTGCCGGGTTCAGGCGGCGGGGTTCAGATTCTCGGGCAGTAGCGCTTTTCGTGCCGCTGCCCCCGGTTGACACCAGGGGCGGCGCTGCTACAATTCGGTTGTCTGGAACGGGCGATTAGCTCAGTTGGTTAGAGCGCTGGTCTCACATACCAGAGGTCACAAGTTCAATTCTTGTATCGCCCAATGCCCAAACACAAACCAGCCAACAGTTAGGAGTTAGCAGTTGGGGGGCCCCCAACTCCTAACTCTCAACTCCCTACTCTTGATCTTACTTGCGGCCGCGCTGCCGGGCCGGGACCGTCCTGACGCCTTCCCAGCGGAAGCCCATCTGGCGGCGGTAGCGCCGGCGCTGCAGGCCGCTGAACCCGAGTTTATCGCAGGCCTGCTCAAATACCATTCCCCGGGCGAGCAGCTTACGGATTGCCTCCTGGCGGCACAAACGCTGGATTCTGCCGGCCGGCTCGATTTCGCGCCGGACCTGGCGGATGGCTTCGCGGACATGGTAGTCGCTGACGCCGTAGGCCCGACCGATTGCGGACAAAGACTCGCCGCGGTCGTGGAGATTGGCCATGGCCGTGCAGGTCCGTCGTGAAACAGTCCGGTGCCAGGCGCGGATGCGGCGGCTCGGCTTGGTCTTCAGCCGCGGCATCAGTTGCCGGATGCGCTCACGGGAGACGCCGACGGCCCTGGACAGTTCGGCCTGGGTCATGCCGGAAACGGCCTTGCCCAGCTTTTCGATTTTCTGTGATGCGGTCAGTTCCATCTGGGTGTCCTTTCGAGTTTAATGGTTTGCGGCTCGAACATAACCTTCCGAACCGTGCTGCGGTTACCGCCGTCGGCCAGGACCAGGAAATAGAGGCCCGCCGGCAGCGATGCGCCTTCGTGGTTCCGGCCCGTGAACGGGAAGCGGTGCTGCCCGGCGCCGAGCGCGCCCGCGTACAGCTCGGCAACCGAGCTGCCGGTCAGGTCATAGAGATTCAGTTCGACGTGTGCGGCCCGGGCGAGCTCGAACGAGATTGTGGCCCGGCCGGACGTCGGGTTGGGCCGGAGTTCAAGCTCGGTCGATGTCACTGCCCGGCCGGGTCTCTCCTTGATTGCCTCCATGCCGGTGTCGAGTTCGGCGTCGTCGAAGAACACGAAGCCATTGGGTTGGTTGCCGGTGCGCCCGTACACGCGCGCGAGGATCTTGGCATAGACGCAGTTGCTCGGCGCTGTGTCGGACCTGGTCAGTTTCTGCCAAGTGTGAAGACTCGAGTCCGAGTAGACGACGCCGGTGCTGACGATCGATGATGTGTCGGCGCGACACCAGGTGATGCTGAGGCCGCCTTTGGCGTCAACGTTGTCGTCGTAGCACCACGCCGACAGCGTGTACGCCCGGTCGCTTGCGACCGGGAGGAGTTGTTTCAGGCCGTAGTTGTCGCCGGTGCCGGCGACCAGTCGGGTCAGTTTCGCAGCACAGGGCGCGGAGCGGACCGTCGTGGTTTCCTGGTCGACTCTCGTCTTGGCTGCGTGAACATCCTCAACTGTCCAACCGGTCGGCTGGTTTGGGTTTTCCCAGAGCGAGAAATCGGCATTGGCCACCAAGTTTGCGTACGACGTCGCCGCGAGCGCCAATGTCGTCACCAGGATCGGCAGTCTCCGGTTGTGCCGCATCAAGCCTGCCGGTTGTTCTTCCGCCATGCTGTGGCTATGAACCGGGGTTAATCCGGGCGATCTTCACCCGGGTCAACTGCTGGCGATGGCCCTTCTTGCGCCGGTAGTTCTCCCGGCGCTGGAACTTGTAGATCGTAATCTTCTTGGCGCGGATGTGGTCGATTACCTCGGCCTGGACCTCGGCGTCGGGTACGGTCGGGCTGCCGATGACCGCCTTGTCGTCGGTGCGCAGGAACAGCACCTCGAGCGGGACCGTCGAGCCGGGTTCGGACTCAAGGTGGGGAACGGTGACGATGTCCCCTTCCTTGACCAGGTACTGACATCCGGAAACTTTGACAATCGCGTACATCTTTAATCTCCTAACGGACCGGGTTGGGTTTGAGCGGGCTGTGCCGGGGTCGGTTGTGCCGGGGTCGGGCGCGGGGCCGCTGCCGGCCGGGCCAGCCGGGCGCTGACCAGCACGAGACTGAGTGACGTGACCATGAAGGCGACGGCCAGCGCGGTCGTCACCTTGGCCATGAACGGGGCCGCGCCGCTGCCACCGAACATGCTATCGCCGCTGCCGCCCATGATTGACGCCATTCCGCCCTTCTGGGGTTGCTGCACCAGCACGACGAGCACGAGGATGACAGAAATCAGCAGATGAAAGAATATCAGGATTCCGTACATTAAGTATTCTCCTTAGTCGGGCTAGCTTACCGGAATGAGAAACGAAGTCAAGACGTGATGTTACACGTCAAATCAGGCCGGTCAAGTAAGACCTTGCCGCGCCGGCGATGCCGCAGAACGAGGCGACGTCGAGACTGGCCCCGCCGACGAGCGCGCCGTCAATGTCGGACTGTTTCATTAGGTCGCCGAAGTTGTCCGGCTTGACGCTCCCCCCGTAGAGCAGCCTGGTCCGTTCGCCAGCCTCCGGGGAGAGGTTGCGACCGAGCCACTCGCGGATGAAGCGGTGGACCTCACCGGCCTGGACCGGTGTTGCGGTGCGACCGGTACCGATTGCCCAGACCGGCTCGTAGGCGACGGTGAAGCGTCCTGGAGGGGGCGGGTCGGCAAGGACCGTGCGCAACTGGCGCTCGATAACGTCGAAGGTCCGGTCGGCTTCACGTTCGGCCAGGGTCTCGCCGCAGCAGAGGACCGGCTCGATGCCGGCGGCGATGGCGGCCGTGAACTTCTTCCGGCACGTTTCGTCGGTCTCTCCGAACAACGACCTTCGTTCCGAGTGGCCGACCAGCACGTACCGGCAGCCCAACTCGGCAAGGAACCCGGGCGCCGTCTCGCCGGTGAAGGCCCCGCTTGATTCCCAGTGGCAGTTCTGACCGCCGTAGGAGATGGACGTTCCTTTGAGCACTTCGGCCACCGCAGGCAGGGCCGTGAACGGCGGGAACACCGCGACCTCAACCGCGCCTGCCTTTGTCATTTCCCCTTCGTCATTGGTTACTTGCCTGAGCAGTTCATGTGCGAAGGCCTCGGCCTCAACCGGCCCTTTGTGCATCTTCCAGTTGCCCGCGACGAGCGGGATTCGGGGTTCGCTCATTTGTCCTCCAGAGCCGCGATGCCGGGCAGGATTTTGCCTTCGAGGAGTTCCAGCGACGCGCCGCCGCCGGTCGAGACGCGGCTCATCTTCTGGGCATAGCCGAACCTGGCCAGGGCCGCGCCGGTGTCACCGCCGCCGGCCACGGTGCACGCCCCGCGGTCGGTGGCTTCGGCGACCGCCTGCGCCACGGCCCGGGTGCCTTCGGCAAAGGCGTCGCGCTCGAACACACCCATCGGCCCGGCCCAGACGACCGTCTTTGCGGTGCTGAGTACTTCGGCGAACCGCCGGGCCGAATCAGGGCCGATGTCGAGGCCCATCTGGTCGTCCGGAATCTGCCCGGCCGGCACTACGCTAGCGTCCGCCCCGGCGTCGATGCTCGGGGCCACGACGATGTCGGTCGGCAGCACGAGCTTGGGGTCGGCAGCAAGGGGTTTCACTTGTTCGGCCAGTTCGGGCTCCCAGAGCGATTTCCCGATCTTGATGCCGCGGGCCTTCAGGAAGTTGAACGCGGCGCCGCCGCCCAGTATCACGTGGTCGAGCTTCGGCAGCAGGTTCTTGATGACGCCGGCCTTGTCCGAGATTTTCGAGCCGCCGATGACGGCGACGTACGGACGGTCCGAGTGCTCGAGAATCCGGGTCAGGAAGTCAACTTCGGTCTCCATCAGCAGGCCGGCAGCCGGCTGCTTGAAGAACGAAGCCGCGCCGACGGTCGAGGCATGGGCACGGTGGGCCGCGCCGAAAGCGTCGTTGACGTAGACGTCGGCCAGCGAGGCGAGCTCGCGTGCGAACGAGGGGTCGTTGGCGGTCTCGCCGGGATGGAACCGTAGGTTCTCAAGCAGGGTGACCGTGCCCGGGACCGCCCGTGTCCTCACCTTGCCCGCGTTATCGCCGGTGTAGACCGGCGCGTAGGTAACCGGGCTGCCGACCAGTTGGGACACAACCGGCAGAATCGGGTGGAGCGAGTAGAGCGGGTCCGGCTTGCCCTTGGCCTTGCCCAAGTGCGAGGCAAGAATCACGCCCGCGCCATGGTCGAGCAGGTACTGCAGGGTCGGCAGCGCGGCCACGATTCGGGCGAGGTCGCGAATCCGCGTGTCCTCGGTCATTGGCACGTTGAAGTCCACGCGCAGGAACACGCGCTTGTCCCGGACGTCGATGTCGCGAACCGTCAGCTTCTTCACGTCTTGCTCCGTGTTCCGTTTTCCCCAACCCGCAACTCGCAACTCGTAACTCGCAACTCGTAACCCGCAACTCGCAACACGCTACTCCCGTGAAGCCATGTAGCCGACAAGGTCGACGAGCCGGCTGGCATAGCCGAACTCATTGTCGTACCACGCGAATGCCTTGACCAGCGTGCCGTCGACTACCGCGGTTAGCTTCGAGTCGAACATGCACGAGTGCGGGTTGCCGACCATGTCAATCGACACAAGTGGCTCCTCGACGTACTGCAGGATGCCCTTAAGCGGTCCTTCGGCCGCGGCTTTGAACGCGGCGTTGACTTCATCTTTCGTGGTGCTCTTCTCGACGACGCACGCGAGGTCAACCATCGATACGTCGGGCGTGGGCACGCGGATGGCGCTGCCGTCAATCTTGCCCTTCAGTTCCGGGAAGATAACAGCGATGAGCTTGGCCGCGCCGGTCGAGGTCGGGATCATCGACAACGCCCCGGCCCGGGCGCGGCGCAGGTCCTTATGTGGCTGGTCGAGCAGGGCCTGGTCGTTCGTGTACGCGTGGATCGTCGTCATGTACGCGCGCTGAATCTTGAAGTTCTCGTGAATGACCTTGGCCGCGGGCACGACGCAGTTCGTCGTGCAGGAGGCATTTGAGACGACGTGGTCGGTCTTCGGGTCATAGGTCGTGTGGTTTACGCCCATCACCAGCGTCTTGATGGGCGTGTCGCCTTTGGGCGGAGCGGAGATTATGACCTTCTTAGCGCCGAACCTCAGGTGCATCGCCGCCTTGTCGTATTCCGTGAACAGGCCGGTCGACTCGATGACGTACCCGACGCCGAGCGCGTGCCAGGGCAGGTCCGGGTTCTTCTTCGCATTGTTCACCAGCACCTTGCGGCCGGCGATCGTGATGTAGTCGCCCTCCACAGTTACGTCAGGGAACCGGCCGTGGACCGAGTCGTATTTCAACAGATGTGCGAGGGTCGCGGCATCGGTCACGTCATTGATGCCGACGACCTCGATTTCCGGGTGGCGGGACGCGATTCTCGCTACCAGCCGCCCGATTCTGCCGAAGCCATTAATTGCCAGTCTGACAGACATTAGGACCTCCTTAAAGGTAAGAGCATCAGAATTCAGCTACCCTTGGGCAAGGGTCTACAACCAAACCTGCTCAGGTTGGAGCCTAAGCATAGACACAGGAATGCGGCACGTCAAGACCGGAATGAAGAAGTCGGATGGACCAGAAGTCAGACAGCAGATACCAGAATGCAGAAGTGGGGTGTGGGATACTGGACACTGGTGACTGGGAACTGGATGCGGCCGCCGGCCTCAGGCTCGCGGATCGCGGGGAGTCTGGTCCATGAATGTGTCCGCAGTACTTCCCAGACCACCATATAGGCGTCGAAGAGTCAGCATCGAGACTCGCGCGGCCTCAGCATGGTCGATCTTGGCCTGGTGCTTCCTGCGCCTCCGTTCGCGGGCCTCATTTCGTTCCCGGACACGGGCGTCGTGCAGCATCTGTCGCAGCGGTAATATAGAGTCGGGCTGAGGTTTCTTGAACCGCCTCAGGTAGAGGCTTTCGATGCGTTGAGCGAGCGGCGTCGGTGTCAGTCCTTGCGCGACGCTCGCGGATTCGGTGAGCCGCTGCGGGTTCATCCTGAGCTCGCGGGCCATCTGGACATGGGCATCAGTAAGTCCGTATCGCCGCTTTGCCTTCGCCCACGCCTGTAGCTGGTCTGCAGTTTCTTTCATCTTCTGTGTCTGGCCAAGGACGTCAGCTCCCGGCGGCCGGCCGTTGGCCGTTGTTCATCTCGGACATGGTAGCGAGGCGGGCTTTTATGTCAAATTCCGGGCGCGCCCAAGCTCGGTAGTCCTTGTTGCGTCACCGGGATTCTCAATTGTGCCGTCAGGACCCGGGCAGGGCTTGACAGATGACGACGCTGTCATAGACTTCCCAAAGATGGGCGCACTCCATCCAACCAGGTCCGGAGTCGGGGTCGCGGTGAAGGTGGGTGGGGCCCGGAAGACAGCAGACAAGGCCGTTGGTGAAGCCGCGCGCCCGCGCGGCAGAAGGGGGACATGATGGAGTACTTTGATGGTCTGCCGGAATCCGAGCC
>CAZQZR010000071.1:0-15713 GCA_964597845.1 uncultured bacterium
GGGTCTCAGGCACGGACCAAAGCATACTCACCCACGCGCCTCGCGCAACAACGGATGAGCAACCCCGATTCCGAGATTGATGGCCACGAAGACACGAAAACTGAAGGAGACGGACTTGCTGCATCCTTCACCCATTCGTTTCGTGTCTTTCGTGCTTTCGTGGCTCCCATGTCGGATTCAGGGGAGCAAGCGGTCAGGTGAAGCACGCGGGCGGCGTTCGGTCCGAGGGGCCGTGAAACCGACACCAGACGGGGCGAGTCTAACATGGTGGTAAGGGTTGGTCCGTAGCGTAGTGCGTTCAAACGTGTAGCCGGAGCCATAGCTGCACCCGCAATCGGGCCAGCAATGGACAGAGCAACTCGGAGAGCAACTTGGAGAGCAACTCCGGAAGCTACTCTACCCGCAATCTGGAGAGCAACGGGGAGAGCAAAGAGGACAGCAACTCGGCCGGCAACTCAGACCGCAACGGTCAGAGCGACTCGTGGAGCAACAGGTAGAGCGACGGAGAGAGCAACTGGGACCGCGATTCGGATAGCTGCCGGTAGAGCAACCGGGCAAGCAATTCCGAGGGCAATCGGTAGAGCAACTCACCAGACAACTTGCAGAGCGATTCAGAGAGCAACCCCCGGAGCTACTCCGGGAGTGGGGCTCTGAGTTAGGCGCTTTGCGCCTAACACCCCAAATCACCAGCAGATAGACCCTGAAACCCGCCCGACGGCGTGTATCCTTTATTGGATACAAGCCTGAGCCGGGCTGATACCGAAGCACGGTTCACGGGCACCGGCTGGCGGCTCACGGATTACGCTGACGGCAGGAAAGCCGCCCGCGCGGCGGGCCGGGTAGTCGAGGCGGCGGGGTATGGCTCGGGAGCAGCTCGACGCGGATGGAGGAGGGGTTTCGACATCCGGCGCGACCCTGGCGACCATCTGCCTTGCGGCAGGGACGGGGAAGTCCGGTGGGATTGCATGAAGTTGACTACCACGATTCCGCGCTTAGAATCAAGCCGATTGGAGGCAAGATGCTTACACACCCGAAGTGTCCGCGATGCCGCGAGATTGAGTTGACGCCGGCGCAGGCCGGCGCGACAACGCTCGACCGGTGCAGTCAGTGCCGCGGCCTTTGGTTCGACGCCAAGGGCGACGAACTTGAGGAAGTCCTGAAGCTAGGCTGGGAGCGCGTGCCCGAGGCTCTGAAGCAGACCGGCCCCGCTACCGACCCGAACCGCGACACGCCGACCGACCTGTTCAAGCTGGTGCCGTTGTTGTGTCCGCGTTGTGCCAGCGACATGACCAGCTATTGGTACGGCGGCGAGGCGGCCAAGACCTTTGTGGTCGACGCCTGCCCGCTGGGACATGGGATCTGGCTGGACTCCGGCGAGATGGAGAAGGCATTCCAGGCGCTCAAGGGATTTTCCCAGACCCGGGCCGAGATGGAGCGCTCCGGCAAGGTTGATGAGGCCCTGGCCAGAGCTGATCCGGGGAACTGGGGCCCGAAGAGCGTGTTTGGGAATCCGTTCTGGGAGTACCTGGCCACGCTGCTGAACATGAAGGTGCAGCACTGATAATCGCCCAGGCAACTACCTGGGCTCACGGCTTGCGCTGACGGCAAGGCAGCCGCTCGCGCCTCGGCCCGGCAGGATCAGGCGTCGTGGCTCCGTCTCTCGAACTTGCCGGAACAAACACGCAGGGGCGGGCGTGAGCCCGCCCCTGACAGATGTCGGCCGGAGGCTATTCGACAATCAGTTTGCGTGTCTCGCGGTATTCCGCTGACTCGAACTTGATGAAGTAGATGCCCTTAGCGAGCTTCCTCGCGTCGAGGCGCATGGTGTATCTTCCGGCAGCGACTGGCCCCTGAGCGAGCACCTTGGTCAATGCGCCGGTTACATCGTAGAGCTTCAACGCGATGTCAGTAGCCCGAGGCAGGGAGTAGTTGATTCCGGTCGTGCGCGAGAACGGGTTTGGAGCAATGGACAGGGCGAATGCGGTTGGGGAGTTAGAAGAGGAGATCCCGGCTGGCCGGAAACTCATCGAGAGGTGCGTGTACCAGGGGTCGATGCGGACGCTGACGAAGTTGAGGTTTCCTATGTGCTCGATTACATAGTCATACTCGGGTTCTAGTGTCGTCGTGCTCGTGTCCGTGCACCCGCGCAACTCCGCGACGCCGAGCGTATCGGGTATCACGAAGGCACCCCACCACTCGTATCGCCAGTACTCGGTACTGACGTCTACGGTCATTGAATCGCCGGCGTGCTGCAAGCCTGAGAAGGACTGAAGGCCGCCGGGGCTCGCGAGCACCGAGAACGAGAAGGGAGTTAACGATGCGGTCTTCTGAAGGCGCCAGTCAAACCCGTTGTTTCTCCAATTCCTCACGTGACACGGCAGAATGCCCGAGACCAATTCACCGCTGGTCTTCCACGGGGCACTGACAACCCTAAGCTGGTAGCTGTCTCGCGGGACCATGAATATTTGAGGATTCCATGTGCTGGCCAGAGTCTCGCCGGTGGCCACGTTGCGCATTTGCAGTCGAACGCTTTCGACTTTGCTGAATTCGTTGTCAGTCATGGTCATGTCCGTCAACACTCCACTGCCGTCCGGTACCGGGTCGAAGTTCCAAAACATGGTCGCTTTCTGGCTGGCGCCAGTACTCACCTTGGAACTATACGTTAGGTATCCATAGCTACATGCGAAACCGCCTTCGTCGTAGTGGTAATCGCCATGCACACTCCATGAGGCTGCATCGGTTCCTCGACCAGACACGTACGCGATGGGAAGCTCCTGCTGTTCCAGGAGGTTAGCGAAGACGCCTATCATTACTTCTTTATCAGGCAGTGCTGTGTATACAGTACATCTCACGGTTGAGTCGGCACCGTCCCACGTCCAGATGATACTCGCGCCTGCCCCGGTTTCTTCGCCCAGAATGTAGGGCCGGATTCTCTCCCGCAGCGTATCCAGCTTGTAGTACGTCCACTCCGTCACACCACCAGGCGGTACGAGAGTCTGGTTGACGAACCAGGTAAGCTCAGCGGAATCACCAGATGGGAGTCTATACCTCACGGATATGGTCTCGCCGACGACTGCCTCGACATCCGTTACGTTGCCGAATTTCTGGACAGTCATGCCGTCAGCAATCGTGACGCTCTCCGCCGGCGTTGGAACACCTGCCAGCGTCCGAAAGTGCGCCTTGAATAGACCCGAACCAGGCGCGCGGAAACTCATCGAAAGGTGGGTGTACCAGGGGTCGATCCGGACACTGACGAGGTTGAGGTTCCCTACGTGCTCGGTTACATAGTCATACTCGGGCGTCAGCGTCGTCTCGCTCGTGTCCGTGGACCCGCGCAACTCCGCGACGGCGAGCGTATCGGGTATCACGAAGGCGCCCCACCACTCGTATCTCCAGTACTCGGTACTGATGTCTACGGTCATTGAATCGCCGGCGTGCTGCAAGCCTGAGAAGGACTGAAGGCCGCCGGGGCTCGCGAGCACCGAGAACGAGAAGGGAGTTAACGATGCGGTCTTCTGAAGGCGCCAGTCAAACCCGTTGTTTCTCCAATTCCTCACGTGACACGGCAGAATGCCCGAGACCAATTCACCGCTGGTCTTCCACGGGGCACTGACAACCCTAAGCTGGTAGCTGTCTCGCGGGACCATGAATATTTGAGGATTCCATGTGCTGGCCAGAGTCTCGCCGGTGGCCACGTTGCGCATTTGCAGTCGAACGCTTTCGACTCTGCTGAATTCGTTGTCGGTCATGGACATGGCCGTCAACAATCCACTGCTTTCCGGGACCGGGTCGAAGTTCCAAAATGCGGTCGCGAACTTGCTGCTGTTAGTCCCCAACTGGGACTGATATGTTATGTACGCTCAGCTGCATTGGAGTGCGCCCTCATCCTGATGGTAATCACCATGGATGCCATAGCTGGCTGCATCGCTTCCGATTCCCCGGCTCGACACGTACGCGATGGGAAGTCCCTGCTGTTCGAGGTGGTTAGCGAAGACGCCAATCGCCACCTTCTGTCCGGGCAGTGCTGTGTATACAGTGCACCGCACGGTCGAGTCGGCACCGTCCCACGTCCAGCTGATAGTCGCGTTTGCCCCGGTTTCTTCGCCCAGAATGTAGGGTCGAACTCTCACCTGCGGCGTATCCAGCTTGTAGTACGTCCACTCCGTCACACCACCAGGCGGTACGAGAGTCTGGTTGACGAACCAGGTAAGCTCAGCGGAATCACCAGATGGGAGTCTATACCTCACGGATATGGTCTCGCCGACGACTGCCTCGACATCCGTCACGTTGGCGAATCCCTGGAAGGTCACGCCATCAGAGACTATGACGGTCTCCGCCGGCGTGGGGACACCGGCCAGCGTCCGAAAGTGGGCCCTGAATATACCCGGCCCAGGTGTGATCTTCAGTGTCGCGTAGTCGGGGCCAGTGCCCGAACCGTAGCTGAAACCGGTCACATACACGTTCGCCGACCCGTCCAGGGCGATCGCCGTCCCGCAATCAACGCCGTTTGCCGGTCCGTTGTAGCGGTGAACCCATTGCTGGGTTCCACTTGAGTTGTACTCGATCGTCGCGTAGTCCCAGTCGGAGCCCGACCCGAAACTCTTGCCGGTCACAGATACGTTCCCGGACCCGTCTACCGCGATCACATACGGCTCGTCACTGCCGTTTCCCGGCCCGTCATAGCGCATGACCCATTGCTGGACGCCATCGGAGTTGTACTTGATCGTCGCGTAGTCGAAGTTGGTACCGGAACCGATGCTATAGCCGGTCACACATACACTACCGGCCCCATCAATGGCTATCGACTTCGCCATGTCGGTGCTGTCAACCGGACCGTTGTAGCGCGTGACCCATTGCTGGTCGCCGTCGGAGTTGTACTTGATCGTCGCGTAGTCGCAGTTCGTACCCGAGCCGCGGCTGTAGCCGGTCACATAGGCGTTCCCGGACCCGTCCACCGCGATTGCACAAGCGCAGTCGGTGTCGCTCGCCGGTCCATCGTAGCGCATGACCCATTGCTGGGCGCCGCTGGAATTGTACTTGACCGTCGCGTAGTCGTAGTTAGTACCCGAACCGCGGCTGTAGCCGGACACATAGACATTCCCGGACCCGTCCACCGCGATCGCATTCGCACAGTCGGTGTCGCTCGCCGGTCCATCGTAGCGCATGACCCACTGCTGGGCGCCGCTTGAGTTGTACTTGATCGTCGCGTAGTCGAAGCCTGTCCCGGAACCGGTGCTGCGACCGGCAACATAGACATTCCCGGACCCGTCCACCGCGATCGCATTCGCAGCATCCCCGTCGTTCGCCGGCCCGTCGTAGCGCTGGACCCATTGCTGGACGCCGCTCGTGTTGTACTTGACCGTCGCGAAGTCAGAGAGTGTGCCCGACCCCAGGCTCATCCCGGTCACGTGGGTATTCCCGGATCCGTCCACAGCGAGGGCGTATGCGTTATCGTAACCGCTTGGTCCAACATAGCGTTGAACCCACTGCTGGACCCCGCTCGGATTGTACTTGATCGTTGCGTAGTCGTAGAGGGCCACCGAGTCCTTGCCGTAGCCCGTCACGTACACATTCCCAGACCCATCCAGGCCGATCGCCGTCGCGTAGTCCTCATCGTTTCCCGGCCCGTTGTAGCGTCGTACCCAAGCCGTGTCTGCGGCGGCTGCTACGGCGAGCAGCACTGCTAATAGCAGGAGCATCCTGCTTCTCATGCTTGCCTCCTTTGGGCTTCTGGCAGATTCGATTTCACGGGCATCTCTCTTCTGCCTTCGGAGAGATGTCTGGCGCGGTTTGACCAGTGTCGCTCTCTCTGCGCCGGTGCGAGGGCGACAACGATGATATGGTGCATCCTCCTTCATTTCTCCGGCGCCGTTTGGCGCCGGGTTCTGCTTAGATGCGGATTCCGGCAGTCGCAGCGAACCTGACGACCGCGCTTCATAGGTTGTGCTGACTGATGTCAGGTCAAAGGTCTGGACGACCGACATGTCCTTATGCAAGCCGGCCATGGGCAGTCCTGTTGGTTGTAGAATTATCGTGCCTTGGCTGAGGGCGGAGCCGGATGACGGTAAGGCAAGCCCGCAGCACCGCGCATGGTGCCGAAAGCCCAGCCGACAGTGTCGCGATCATTCCGAACACGGCGAGGACACTGAACGTCTTCGTGAGGCTGCCTCCTCCTGGTGCCTCTCCGGCACACCCATGCCGGGTTTCAGACTTCACAAATTGTCCGTGGTCCGTGAGAGCGCCTCAGGGACCCCTTTCTCCAGATCGTGTAGGTATAGCACAAGCTTAACTCTTTGTCAAGCGGAATTTTGTCAATTTCGTACCCGGAAACCGGAATTGAACCGCCAAGCACGCCGAGAGGCGAAGGGGAAAGGGGAAATGGCAAAGTGCGAACGTAGGGCAATTCTATCCGGACCCATCTTTGTGTCTTGGTGACTTGGTGGTGAATTCCTATTTCGGTTCCGGAGCCGTGCTGCCGAGCGCGCGGCAGAGGCAGATGGGCCACAGCTAATGGCTAGCAGCTAACGGCCGTGCGTCCTGCGCGAGTTTCGAGCCCACGCATTCCAGATTCTAGATTGCCGATTAGCCGCGGGCCTCCGCTTTCCGTTCCCCGGTCTCGCGTAGCCGCCTTGTGATGCGAACCGGGCTCCGGCCGCGCCTTCGGCGCGAGTTCCCAGTGACCAGTTTGCAGTTTGCAGACGCGGGGCGGACGGTTACGGCCTGCGGTTCCGGCGGGCTGGCCGGTCGTGGGCAATGATGTTGTCGTCCGGGTTGGTGGCGAAGCCGATGCGCTTCTTCTTCGGCACCGGCGGCTGCATTAGTTGCTTGATGGCCGCAAAGACGACCTGGAAGTTCTTGTCGTGGGCGGCCAGTTTGCTTTCCAGTTCGTCCAGTTTTAGGGCAAGCCGACGCTGGTCGGCGAGCATCCGCCTCATTCGGGTGAATGCCCTAACCACGAAGACACTGACTTCAACCGCCCGCCGGGACTTCAAGACGCTCGCAAGCATCACGGCGCCATGCTCAGTGAATGCATATGGCGAACTTGACGAGTGCTTGAGCGCAGCCAACCGGTCGCATTTTGCGACCAGTTCGTCCTTCTCGCCGAGCGTCAGTTCGAACATGAAGTCTTCCGGGAACCGGTCCCGGTTGCGCCGGACTTGTTCTTTCAGCCGGCGTGTGGTGACGCCATAGACATCGGCGAGGTCAACATCGAGCATCACCCGTTCGCCGCGTATCTCTAGGATGGCGCTGTCCAGCCGTTCGGTCGGTATGAGGTAGCCGGAGTCTTTGGGTGTGGTCACGAGCCAAGGATACCGGCAAGGGGTCCTGAGTCAAGGCGACGCTGCGCCCCGATTCTACGTAGAGTCGCGGGTCTCCGCTTTCCGTTCCCCGGTCTCGCGTAGCCGTCTTGTGATGTGAACCGGACTCCAACCATGTCGCGCGGTTCATGATAGTGAACGGGCAGGGGTCGAGGAGTCGAGGATTCCAAGGGTCAAGTGGCGGACGGCGGTAGGCGGTCAGCGGCTGGCGGGCGGCCTGAGATGGAATGGGGTACGACGGAGCGCGCCCCTGTTTCTTGACAGTGCCGGTTTTGGCTAGTAGCCTAACAGAGGTCTTGGGGATAATCCCCTGAGATTCCGTAAGATGATAAGGAGTGTAAGATGAAGAGATTGGTATTGGTCGTTCTTACCAGCGCGGCGGCGCTGGCCGCGCTGGTCGTGATTCAGGGCTGCGGCGTGCTCGGCGGGCCGCCGACCGGCGTGGCCGTGAGCGCTGGGCCCAATGAGTCGGACAGCACCGTGGTGGTTTCGTGGACTGTGCCGGCCGAGGGCGGGCCGGACAAGTACCTGGTCTATTTCCAGGCGGTTACCGATTCGGGCTATGCAGTACTAGGGGAGACGACGGGGACTTCGTACGCGCACAATCCCCACGGCATGACCGGTAGGTACAAGGTGACCGCGCTGTTCGGGGCGGATTCGTATGACGGTGCGGAGAAGCCGACCACGGTTCCGATCCACGGCGACGAGGTGACGTTGTATGAGATAAACGCGGACTCGGTCCGGTGCGGGTACGGCTGGAGCCGGGACTCAGGCATCGCCGGCGTGTATTCCATGACCAACGCCGCGGACAGCGCGTATGTTGACTTCTACGTATCCAACTTCCAGGCCGGCTTTGGCAACCCGGCTAGCCCACTGTGCATTGTCAGCCCGAACAAGGCGACCTCGATTGACTCCGGTGCTTCCGGCATCGTGCCTGCTGCGGGCTGGCGAAGCAACGGGTTCTCGGATCCCCAGCTCGACCCGCAAGCTCCGGTGGTAGCCTACGACACGGCGCCGTACACTTACCATATCTACACCCAGATTACGACGGAGCCGTGTTACATCGGGTGCTTTACGGCCGGTGAGGCGGAGAAGCACTATGCCTTGATCGCGGTGAACAGCGCCAACGTGACGTCCGGCCAGATAAAGCTGGAGTCGTGGTATCAGCTCGTGCCCGGGCTCAGGCTGGTAAGGCACTGAGGAGAAGGTCGAAGTACGAAGGCCAAATGACGAAGTCACGAAGCAGCCACAGTCAGCAGACTCCGGGCCGCGGGTCAATCACCGCACGAGCGCGGGGCTGGCTCGGTGCATCTATCGTCATGGGCTTACTCGTTCTTGTCGGATGTGGCGGCAACGGGCGGGCGCCGCTGAACCTGCGGCTGGAGGCCGACACCGACAGCACGGTGAAGGTCGTCTGGAGCGTGCCGGTCGACGCCACTCCGGACGAGTACCTGGTCTATTTCCGGGCAGTGGGCGAAACGAGCTACAGCCTGGTCGCGGAGACGACCGCGAATTTGTGGACCCACAACCCGAACGGCGCGACCGGCTGGTACCGGGTCGAGGCCAAGTACGGGGGTGAAACGTACGCGGCAGGCACGAACCCGAGTACGGTGCCGGTACGAACCGACACCGTGGCTCTGGCCGAGCTGAACGCCGCGGGCAATTCGGGTTTCGGCTGGGACCGGAGTACCGGCCGGGGCCGGACCTACCCGATGACCAGCAGGCACAGCGTGGGGTCAGCCGACTTCTACATCACCGATTTCAAGCCTCCATACGCGAACCAGCAGCCGTACTCGGTTGCCAGCCCGGACATGGGCCCGAGTGATCCCGGGAACGTCGTACCTTCGGATTCGTGGCGCGTGAACGTCTTCACCGACACGCTGCCGGACGAGAACGTGATGCTTCCGTCTTACTCGGAGACGGCCTATTTCAACTTCACCGACATCCTGAGGGTGCCGTGCAGCATCGGTTGCTATACCACGGACGGCCACTACGCGTTGGTGAAGGTGGTGGGCGTGGACGTCGAGAACTGCTGGGTGCGGGTTGAGACGTGGTACCAGCTTGTGCCCGGGTTGAGGCTTACGAGACACTGAGGCAAAGGACAGAAGTCCAAAGGGGAAATGACAAAGTTCGAGGCCGGCCCCAGTGAAATGAAGTCCGGGGAGCCGACGCCGGCCGGAAGGCAGGGCACTGGGGACAGTCCCCGTGCGGGGACAGCTCCCCTTCCGGAGTTGGTCGAGCGGTTCCGGCTGTTCGAGACAAGGGTCGACGAGGCGGTCCGGCTCATCGGCGAGCTGCGGCGGCAGAAGCGAGGGCTCGAGGCCCGGCTGGACGAAGAGAAGCAGGCCCGGGCCGAAGCCGTGCGACGAATTGATGCCATTCTTGAGAAGGTTGATGACCTGTTATAGTTCGAGTTTCGATGGGAGCCGATGAAGTCAGTGATTGTTAACGTTTTTGGCAGTGACTATAATGTGAAAGCCGACAGCGACGGCGAACACGTCCAGGAAGTCGCGGGAATCGTTGACCGAAAGATGAAGGAGATTGACCACCAGTTCCGACAGGGTTCGAGCACGCGCACCGCGGTGCTGGCCTGCCTCAACCTGGTGGATGAGCATCTCGGTCAGCGCCAGAAGGATGCCCGCTGGGTGTCGCGCCGGGTCGGCGTGCTGATTGACAAATTGGAGTCCGTACTTGGGGGCCGGTAGTCCGGCCCCGATATCATAAAGGCTCCCTGCTGTGCTCGTGATAGTTGGCTGAGTCTTGAGCCAACACCCGTGAAGCGGGTGCTACGATAGGGCCGTGGACTGCCGTTCTTCATTGAGTGGCGCGAAGCGGTCCTGAAGCGCCCCTTGTTACCGCGGGTTCATAGACTCGTCGCTACACGGCATAAGCGGGGTTTTGTTTTACTTGGAGGAAGCATGAGTCTGGTGAACATAGTTCTGGCAATCGCCGGTTTTTTAGTTCTGGGAGTTGCAGGATTCTGGGTCGGGTTCGTCCTCAGCCGCCGGGCCGCCCGACAACTGGTGACGGGGGCCGAGCAAGAGCGCGAGCGCACCGTGAAGCAGGCGCAGGAGGAAGCGAGCCGGGCACGGGAGAAGTCCGAGGCAGCGGCCAAGATCGAGTGGGAGCGGGAGAAGCTGAAGTTCGAGACCCAGACCGCGACCACGCGCCGGGAGCTGGAGCGGCTCGAGGCGAAGCTGTCCGAGCGCGAGAACTTCCTCGGCCGCCGGGACAGCGTGCTGACGCAGAAGGAGGCGGACCTGATTCGCAAGGACCGCGACATCGCCGCCCGGGACAAAGTGGTCCGCGCCAAGATGGAGCGGCTGGACCAGCTCATCAACCAGGAAAACGCAAAACTCGAGCGGCTTGCCGGCCTCTCTTCCGAAGAGGCGCGGCGCGAGCTGTGCCGGAATCTCGAAAACCAGGCCCGGCTGGAGGCGGCCCAACTTGTCCGGGACATCAAGGAAGAAGCCCGGGGCCAGGCCGAAGAAGAGGCCCGGGAAATCATCATCCGGGCGATTCAGCGCTGCGCGGTTTCGCACGCGGCCGAGACTACGGTGTCGGTCGTGAGTTTGCCCTCGGACGAGCTGAAGGGCCGGATCATCGGCCGCGAGGGCCGCAACATCCGCACTTTCGAGAGCCTCACCGGCGTCGAGGTGATGATCGACGATACGCCCGGCGCGATAATCATTTCCGGGTTCGACCCGGTCCGGCGCGAGGTCGCGAAGCTGGCAATGGAGAAGCTCGTGGCCGACGGCCGGATTCACCCGGCGCGGATTGAGGAGATAGTCGGCCGGACCCGCGACGAGATGAACGCGAACATCAAGGCTACCGGCGAGGCGGTCGTGCTGGAACTGGGCATCGTCGGCCTGCACCCGGAGCTCTCCAAGTTGCTGGGGCGGCTGAAGTACCGGACCAGTTACGGTCAGAACGTGCTGGTCCACTCGAAGGAGGTCGCGTACCTCGCTTCTTTGATGGCGCAGGAGCTGGACCTGGACCCGGCGCAGGCCAAGCGGGCTGGGCTGCTGCACGACATCGGCAAGGCCGCGGACCAGACGATCGAAGGGCCGCACGCGAGCATCGGCGCGGAACTGGCGCGGCGGTACGGCGAAGAGGAGTTGGTGGCGAACGCGATTGCCGCGCACCACGAGGAGGCAACACTGGACTCGCCCTATGCCTTCCTGGTCGCGGCGGCCGACAGTGTGTCCGGTTCCCGGCCCGGGGCCCGGCGCGAGAGCTTCGAGACCTACGTCAAGCGGGTCGAGGCGCTGGAGACGATTGCGGCTTCAATGGATGGGGTCGAGCGGGCGTATGCGATTCAGGCCGGCCGTGAAATCCGCGTGCTGGTCGAGCCCGACAAGGTCTCGGACCGGGACTCGGCGGAACTTGCCGCCAAGGTCGCGGCCCAGATCCAGAGCGAGCTCAAGTACCCGGGGCAAATCAAGGTTACTGTCATCCGCGAGACGCGGGCGGTGGATTATGCGCACTAGGAAGAAATGACAAAGGACTAAGGGGAAATGACAAAGGGCCAGGCGGCAAGGACAAGTGAACAAGTGGAAATGGCAAAGGGCTGAGTCGGAGTGACGAAAGACTAGGGCCGAAGGACCAATGACCAAGTGGAAATGACAAAGGAGGAGGGGCAGGGCGGCGCGGTCGCAAGTCCGAAGTCCATAGTCTACAGCCCAAAGTCGAGTGGAGCGATCCGCGTCCTTTTCCTCGGGGACGTGTGCGCAGAACCGGGCCGGAAGGCGGTCGAACAGGAACTCGCCGGGTTGCGGCGGCGGCTGGGCGCGGATTTCGTCATCGCCAACGGCGAGAACACAGCGGGTGGATATGGCATTACGCCGAAGCTTGCCGATGGGCTCTTGCGAGCCGGGGTCGGCTGCATCACAACCGGCGACCATGCGTACGACAGGAAAGAGGTCTGGGAGTATCTCGGCACCGAACCCCGAATTCTGCGGCCGCTCAACTTCCCGCCGCAGGCGCCGGGCCGGGGGTACGGGATTTTCGAAGTGTGCCGGGCGAACAGCGCAGCGACTGAAGAGACTAGAGAGACCAAAGTCAAGGTCGCCGTCGTCAATCTGCAGGGGCGGGTGTTCATGAAGCCGCTGGACTGCCCGTTCCGCCGGGTTCTGCCAGTGTTGGACGAAATCAGGCGCGAGACCCAGTTGGTGTTCGTCGACATTCACGCCGAAGCGACGGCCGAGAAGCAGGGCATGAGCTGGTTCCTGGACGGCCGGGTTTCGGCCGTGCTCGGCAGCCACACCCACGTCCAGACCGCGGACGAGGCGATACTCGCCGGCGGCACCGCCTTTATCAGCGACGTTGGGATGTGCGGCTCGTTCGACTCGGTGCTCGGGATGAGCAAGGATATGTCCCTGCGCCGGATGGTCGAGATGGTGCCGGTGCGGCTGCACCCGGCGACCGGCGACGTGCGCCTTAACGGAGTGTGGGTGGACGTCGAGGTCGCAACCGGCCGGGCATTGTCGATCGGACGCCTGTCCGAGCCGGTCGCACTTAGCGCGAATCAGACCGCGGCCGGATAGCGTCTAATCCTCAAATGGAGAAGTTCCGGCGCCTCAGCGCAATCGTATCCGTCAGTCGTGACATCGACGAGTTGTTCGAGAGGTTCTTCGGAAGCGACGAGAGCAATGCGGTGTGGGAACCGCTTATCGATTTATTCGTGAGCGAAAATAAGGTTTACTTGATGGTCGAGGTGCCGGGCGTGGCCGGCTCGGAAGTACATGTCCGGGTCGGGGTCAGGATGGTACAGATTCTGGGCATTAAACGGCCGCCGGCCAAGGTGCGTGGCGGCGTGAGCTTCTACGAATCCCAGATTCCGTATGGCGGTTTTGAGAAACGGGTCAGCCTGCCGTTTCCGGTCAACCCGGACAGCATCAAAGTAGAGTTCAAGGACGGGGTGCTGAGCTTGCAGCTGGACCGGGTCGGCGGCGGCGCGAGGATAATACGAATTGAGTGACAATCCTGAAACAATCGTGAAGCTCGATGAGCAGTTGAAGATCGGTCAGTTCCCGGCCGAACTGCCGGTGCTGGTGGTCAAAGGCGGTGTCGTATTCCCGGGGCTGGTGTCGCCGCTCATCGTATCGACCGAACGTTCGGCAAAGCTCGTGGACGACGCGCTGGCCGGTGACAAGCTGGTCTGCGCGGTCACGCAACGCGACTCGGCGCTCGAGCACGAGGCCGAGCCGGCCGACCTGTTCGAAGTCGGCACGATTGCCGTCATCCTGAAGATGCTCCGATTCCCGGACGGGACCATGCGGCTGCTGCTGCAGGGGATGCGGCGGGCACGGGTTGAAGAATACATGCCGAACGTCCCATACCTGCGGGCAAAGGTCAAGCCGCTGGAAGAAACCAGTCAGAAGGACGTTGCGACCCGCGCTTTGATGCGGAGCGTTGCGGACGTGTTCGCCAAGCTGTCCGAACTGGCACCGTACCTGCCGGACGACGTCACGGCGGTGGTGACGAACATCGAGTCGCCGGGCCGGCTGGCCGACTTTGCGGCAACCTACGTCAACTTCGATCTGTCGGAGAAGCAACACCTGCTGGAGATGCTCGACGTGAAGGAAAGGCTGCAGGCCCTGCTGCCGCTGCTGTCCAAGGAAATCGGCATCCTGGAGCTGGGTGCGAAGATTCGCGACCAGGTGAAGGGTGAACTCGACAAGTCCCAGCGCGAGTATTTCCTGCGCGAGCAGATGAAGGCGATTCAGAAAGAGCTGGGCGAGGCGGACCAGACCCAGGGCGAAATCGAGGAACTGCGCAAGAAGGTCGAGGAGGCCGGAATGCCCCAGCCTGCGCTCGACGCGGCCCGCCGGGAGCTGGATCGGCTGGCGCGGATGTCGCCGGCCGCCTCCGAATACTCGGTGACGCGCAATTACTTTGACTGGCTGCTGGCGGTGCCGTGGAAGGTGCGGACCGAGGACAGCCTGGATGTCAAACGGGCCGGGAAGATACTCAACGAAGACCACTACGACCTCGAGAAGGTGAAGCAGCGGATTCTCGAATACCTTTCGGTGCGCAAGCTGAAGCCGGACTCCAAGGGACCGATCCTGTGCTTTGTCGGGCCGCCGGGAGTGGGCAAGACCTCGCTGGGCCGTTCGATTGCCCGGGCGCTGGGCCGCAAGTTCCTGCGGTTCTCGTTGGGTGGAATCCGGGACGAGGCCGAAATCCGCGGCCACCGTCGTACCTACGTCGGGGCGCTGCCCGGACGCGTGGTCCAGGGCCTGCGTACGGCCGGTTCGATGAACCCGGTGTTCATGCTGGATGAGATTGACAAGGTCGGGACCGATTTCCGGGGAGACCCGTCTTCGGCCCTGCTTGAAGTGCTGGACCCGGAGCAGAACTTCAGCTTCTCCGACCACTACCTGGAGGTCCCGGTTGACCTCTCGCAGGTCATGTTCATTACTACCGCGAACGTCGTCGATACAATCATCCCGGCCCTGCGCGACCGGATGGAGATTCTGGAACTGCCCGGGTACACGGACGTGGAGAAGGTCTCGATTGCCAAGGGCTTCCTTGTGCCGCGGCAGCTTGTCCAGAACGGACTGACCCCAAAGCAGGTCCGGTTCACGGACGACGCCCTCGGCCTGATTGTGAGCGACTACACGCGCGAGGCCGGGGTGAGAAACCTGGAGCGCGAGGTCGGTTCGGTGATGCGCAAGCTGGCCCGGAAGTTCGCCGAAGGCCGGAAGGCTGCGTCAGTGATTGACCCTGCCGAGGTGCGCCGGCTGCTCGGGCCGCGCCGGTTCTCATCCGAGGTCGCGGCGCGGAGCGCGCATGCCGGGGTCTCAACCGGGCTGGCGGTAACACCTTTCGGCGGTGAGATAATCTTCATCGAGTCTTCCCTGATGAAGGGCAAGAAGGAATTGATTCTGACGGGCCTGCTCGGCGACGTGATGAAGGAATCGGCGGAGGCGGCGCTGTCCTACGTCCGGTCACACGCGACGGAACTTGGCGTGAACGAGCGGTTCTTTGAAGATGCCGACGTCCACGTCCACATCCCGGCGGGCGCGACCCCGAAAGACGGGCCGTCGGCCGGCATCGCCATCGCCGCGTCCTTGCTCTCCCTGCTGCGCAACGAGCCGCTCGACCCGCGCGTGGCCATGACCGGCGAGATTACCCTTACCGGCAGGGTCCTGCCCATCGGCGGCGTGAAGGAAAAGGTCCTTGCCGCCAGCCGGGCCGGCATCAAGACCGTGATTCTGCCGGCCGAGAACCGGCGGGATTTGAGAGATGTCCCGGCCAACGTCCGGAAGGGGCTGACGTTCCACTTCGTGAAGTCAACCGGCGACCTGTGCCGGGTGTTGTTCCCGAAGACCTGCGCTCGACCTCAAGTCCGAAGCACGAAGCCCGAATGACGAATCAAGCTCGAATGAC
>CAZQZR010000072.1:0-15172 GCA_964597845.1 uncultured bacterium
GAGGAACCACCAGGACCTCTTTGCCACCGATCCGGAGAAGTACCGCTCCTCGACCGTGTTGATGCAGGACATCAATTCGGCCTACGAGATGCTCAGCGACCCGGCCCGGCGGGAACTCTGGAACCGCCGGCACCCGGGCGCGCCGCGCAAGGCTCCGCAGCAGGCCGCGCGACCGACCCCGGCGCCGACCGCGCACTACGAATCCGCGCAGACGCACCTTATCATCCGGAAGTACAACGAGTTCATCAGCTCCTTGCGCACGCCGGTGGAGCGCCAGAAGGCGGCCCGAAAGATAGGGAAGTTCCAGTCGAGCCGGGAAGGCACCGCCTACATACGCAAACTGATTGCCAGTTACTACCAGCCGGTCATCGACATGCTCAACCTCGGCGGGCGCGTCTCGGTGTTTGACGACGGACTCGTCGAGCTGATGTTCCTTTACGCCGGCGCGCTGGAGGTCGACCCCAGCAAAGTGTTCATCACCTACGCCTACCTCCTCCATCGAGAGAACCGGGGCAAGGTCCCCCCCGCACCCGGCGCGGGAAAGCCGGGACGGCGCGGACCGGGTTCCGGCGACTCCCGGGTTGCCATGCTGCGGCTGCGTCATGAGACGCGCCCAACCAGGCAGGCAGCGGGAAAAGACTTCGGAGCACGAGTCTGGGATTGGCTTCGGTCGTAACCGCGACCGCTTCCTCCCTCATCCCTCGTCCTCGCGCCTCTCTACTTTCGCCGTCCCCGACCCGGAAACCGGAATGGAACCGCCAAGGACGCCAAGATCGCCAAGATGCGAACGGGAAAGGGGAAACGGGAAAGTGAGAATCGAAACACCAGAAGGGCTTCCGTCTCCTATGGCGGTTTCCGCCTAACCTTCGCCTTGACAGCTCACCTCCGAAGGATACTATTTTCGCGATGAGCACGAATGACCGAACGGCCCTGACAGAGGCAAAGAAGTCCCGGTCGTCTAAAGTGATCCGTAGTCTCGCGGCAATCGTAGATAGCGTCGAGGAGGGCTGGTTTTTCGGCCGGAAGGTCGCAACGAGCGTCTTGCTTTCGGCGGCGCGGGAGATGGCCTCACGGCAAGGCTTGCCGGGTTCCTATGCCCGGATGTTCGCACCGACCGGGCTCGACTTCCGGCGCGGCTACCGCGTGTTCACCGGCGAACCGATGCGTTCCCGTGCCGGGGTCGCACACATTCTTGGCGAGGAGTGCTGTCGCCTGCTGTTGGACGTTAAGGTGAGGGACAGATCGGTCTCGGCGGCGCTGGCCCGTACCGAGAACGGGATGCTGGAAAGACTGAATTCTCCGGAAAGCATGCGCTACAACCACGTCGGGTTCTACTGCTGCGGCATCTGTACGGTATCATTCTGGCGCAACCTGGCTGTGGGCGGGCTGGACCGACCCGGGCCGCGGTTCAAGGACGGCCTGCAGGTGCTCGCCGGCTCCCGGGCGGATAACGGGCGCTGGGGTCGGTTCCCGTTCTTCTACACCCTGCTGGCACTCACCGAGATCGACGTCCCGGCAGCCAGGTCGGAGCTGCGTTGGGCTAGGCCGGCCGTGGAACGAAGTCTGAAGGCGATGCGCGGCACCGGACGCTATACGCAGCGGCGGCGGGCCGTGCTTGAGCATGCGCTCGAACGCGCCGCCTGAGCAAAGGAGAAGGCCGATGAACGAGAGGCGCAAGGCAAGCCCGGCCAAGAAGTGGGGACCGGCGTCGGATGAGTGGACCAAGATATACAACAAGATTGCCGCAGGGATTGGCGACCAGCGTAGGATGTTCGGCTATCCGTGCGCGTTTGTGAACGGGAACATGTTTGCCGGCTTGTTCCAGACCGGCCTGTTCCTGCGCCTGTCCGAGCCCGAGCGCGAGGAGTTCCTGCGGCTGAAGGGCGCGTCGCGGTTCGAACCGATGCCCGGGCGGCCCATGCGCGAATACGTCACCGCCCCCGCCGGCATGGCTCGCCATCCCGAAGTCGTGGCGGAATGGCTGCGAAAGGCGTATGCCTATACTTCGTCTCTCCCGCGGAAGGAGAAGAAACCCAGGCAGCAACGCTAGGGACGACGTGAGGAACTCGGAATGCACAGTCCACATCACAACCAGCCGCGGCCGGACGTGGACCTACCGCCGGGACAAGGACGGCTGGACACAGACCGGTCCAACCGGCACAGTCCGTCCGCTCACCGCCGAGCAGTTGCTGTCGCACATCCTGCCGCCGCTCGCCGCAGGCAGCCGGAGCCACGTTGCCGTAAGCGTGAAGCGGATTCGAGCCGCGGCAAGTAGTAGGCCCAAAGGACAAAGCAGGGTGGAAAGCAGAAAGTCCCAAGTCCGAGAATCGCTCCCTCGATCCGTTGCTTCCGATTCCACGTCTGATTTGACTCGGTCATTCCGGCGTCCTACAATCCGGCGATGAGAACGGCTCGTGGCCTGCTGCCGGGTCTGGTCTGTGCGCTCGCGGCGCTTGCATCTTGCTCGGGCAGAGCGGGTGCGCAGCGGCCCGTTGCCGCACCGGCACGCGAGATTCCTGTCGAAGTCAGGGACGGCGTCGTGTATGTGCCGGTTCAGGTCGGACAGTCGCGCGTTCTGCGCGTTATCCTGGACACCGGGATGGGCTTTGACGGGGTCCTGCTCTATGAGCCGCTGCCCGAGTCGTCGGTGGCCGGCCCGTTGTATGAGGTGCGCATCCCCGGCGCGGGAACCGGCGAGCCGGCGCGCGGCCTGATGGCCGAGTCGGCTTCGTTTCGCGCCGGCCCGGTCGAGTTCAAGGACCAGCGGTTGGTCTGGCTGGTCGACGGTACGATGTCGGGTTTCTCGGGCGACGGGGTGATGGGGTATTCGCTATTCGGACACTGGCAGGTGGAAATCGACTACGACCGCTCCAAAATCATCCTACACGAGCCGGGTTCGTTCCGACCCGATTCGTCCTGGACCGCACTGCCAATGACACTACACAAGAACAGCACGCCATGGGTGAAGCTGCGGACGAGCATCGACGGCGCCGATTCGCTGGAACTCGACAGCTACCTTGACCTTGCGGACTGTCACGAGGTCGTGTTTCTCGTCCGGGACGACGCGAAGTTCAAGCTGCCCGGAGGGCTCGAGGAGCACTATCTCGGTCGGGGACTCAGCGGCGACGTGAGCGGCTGGCGGGGTCGGGCCAAATGGGTTGAACTGGGCCCGTTCCGGTTCGAGGACGTGGCGGTGGCTTACGCGCCGGACGAAGCGCGGTCGAAGCAGCCGGGCGCTGACGCGGTCGTATCCGGCAGCATGCTGGCCCGGCTGAACACGGTCTACGACTATGCCGGGGGCAAGATGTACGTCCGGCCGCGCACTCGCAAACCGTAGACCGGGCGCGGCTGCGCCGCGAGTTTCCAGTCCCCAGTCTGCGGTTGGCAGTTTCGGAGCCTGCGGTTTGAACATGTGGCGAGCCGCTCATGCCGATTCGACTCGGTCTGACCGGCGGGCCAGCGTGCCGGCGGGCTACTTCTTCGGTTCGGCCTGCACCTCGCCGGTCAGCCTCTCGGCCTCCGGCTTCCGCATCCCGGCCTTCACGCACTCCGCGACAAACCTCTCCCTGCCCAGCACCTTATAGCACTCGCCCAGACCCCACAAGCATTGCTTCAGTGCGTCGGCAGTACCCAGCTTAAGGAACGTCCCCAGCGCCGGCACCAGATGTTCGATAGCATTCCCAGCCAGCGCGTTCACCTGGTTGTCGCGGTCCACCGCAGGCGGCGCGGCAACCCTCCTCCGCATCGCCCATACGTACGTGTTCCCGATGTTGCCGAGGGCACTCGCCACGCCCGGCTGATACCCGATTCTGCGATAGGTCTCCAGTGCCTCCACACAGTACATGAGTGCCTTGTCGGGTTCGCCCTTGGCGCGATAGATGTCCGCGATGTTGCCGAAGTGCTTCGCCACGCCCGGCTCATACCCGATTCCACGGTCTATCGCCAGCGCCTCATCATAATACTTGAGCGCCTTGTCGGATTCGCCCTTGGCGCTGTAGATGAGCCCGATGTTGCCGAGCTGGTCAGCTACGCCCGGCTGATACCCGGTTTCGCGGTCTATCGCCAGCGCCTCCTCGTAATATTGGAGCGCCTTGTCCAGTTCGCCCCTCGTGCGGTAGACATCCCCGATGTCGCCGAAGTCGCTCGCTACGCCCGGCTGGGACTCGATTTCGCGGTCTGTCGTCAGCGCCTCTTCGTAGTACTTGAGCGCCTTGTCGGATTCGCCCTTGACGCGGTACATGTTCCCGATGGTGCGGAGGTCAACTGCCACGCCCTGCTGATATGTGATCTCACGGTCTATCACCAGCGCTTCTTCGTAGTACTTGAGTGCCTTGTCGGGTTCGCCCTTGGCGCTGTAGATGAGCCCGATGTTGCCGAGCTGATGCGCGACACCCGGCTGGTTTCCGGCCTCGCGGTGCATCGCCAGCACCTCCTCATGATACAAAAGCGCCTTGTCGGGTTCGCCCTTGGCGCGATAGATGTTCCCGATGTTGCAGAGGTTCGCGGCTTTCCCCGGCCTGTCTCCGAACTGCTCTGCCAGCTCGACCGCTTTCTCGTAGCTCCTGAGCGCATAGTCCGGACGGCCCGCCGTACAGTGGCACAGCCCAATCAGGTTGAACAACGCAACAACCTCCGTCCCCCGGGCTTCCTTCACAGCATCACGAAGGTGCCAGATTGCCTCGTCCCACTTGTACACATCCATGGCGGCACGACCAAGTTCGAACGGCT
Organism: uncultured bacterium; assembly: GCA_964597845.1. Taxonomy (GTDB): domain Bacteria; phylum Hydrothermota; class Tepidihabitantia; order Tepidihabitantales; family Tepidihabitantaceae; genus UBA2258. The sequence continues at coordinate 4,729 of CAZQZR010000072.1, forward strand.
CCCTGACCGCAGGCCTGGCCTTCGGGAGCCCGTCGAGGTACTCCACCATCCCACCGATGTCGCGCCGCATCACGCCCAGCCTCGTCTCGGCCATGCTACACGCCGCCTGTCGGAACTCAGCATGTACACGTGCGTAACAAGGGCTATGCTACGATGCCCGTGACGACGACACCGCACGCGGCAGGCACGGCTGTCCGGAAGGCCAACGCGTCAGAGTAGTATCTTGAGCTGTGAACCATTACGGCCAGTCTAGCTTCGTCCCGCCGCCAGTCAATTCCGGGCGCTCGGACGTGAAAGCACAACGGAAATGGGGAAACGGCGGAGAAAATGTCTCCCTAACTCCCCGACTCTCTAGCTCCCTCATCTCTCCGCCTGCAATTGCCTCACGGCCATTCTCTGCTAGAATTCGGGCATGAACCCGCAGATATTCAGAGAGTATGACATTCGTGGCATCGCGGAGACCGAGCTGCCCGACGACGAGGTCTTCCGTCTCGGCCAGGCCTACGGCACCTACGCCCTCGACCACGGCGCAAAGCTTGGCACGGTCGGGCGCGACGTCCGGCTTTCCGGCCCCCGCATCCAGAGGGCGCTGATTGACGGCATCATTTCGACCGGGCTCGACGTCATCGACATCGGCGTGGTGCCGACCCCGACCTTCTACTTCTCGCAGTTCCACCTGAACACAAACGCGGGCGTAATGGTAACCGCGAGCCACAACCCGCCGCCCTATAACGGGTTCAAGGTCGGTCTGAACAAGACGACCATCTTCGGCGAGGAAATCCAAAACCTGCGCAAGGTAATGGAGGCGGGCAGGTTCAGGCAGGGCAAAGGCAAGCTGGAATCGAAAGACGTCATACCCGCGTACATCGAAGCCCTTCGCTCACGAGTGACCATTTCCGCGCCGCTGCGCGTCGCGTTCGACCCGGGCAATGGTACCGGCGGCGTCCTGCTGGAACGGCTGTTCGCCGGCACCAAGGTCAGTCCCGAGTACATCAACCTGCAGCCGGACGGCAACTTCCCTGCCCACGTGCCGGACCCAACTGTGCCCAAGTACATGAAGCAGTTGACCGACCTCGTGCTGGCCCAGGGCTTTGACTGCGGTATCGGGTATGACGGCGATTCCGACCGTATCGGCGCCATCGACGAGAAGGGCAACGCGGTGTACGGCGACCGGCTGCTCGGAATCTGCGCGGCCGAGGTCATCAAGAAGAACCCGGGCGCGAAGATTGTGTTCGAGGTCAAGTGCTCGCAGGGCCTGGTCGAGTACCTCGAGCGCATCGGCGGCACGCCGCTGATGTGGAAGACCGGCCACTCGCTCATCAAGGCGAAGATGAGGGAAGAGGGCGCGCTGCTGGCCGGCGAGATGTCGGGCCACATGTTCTTCGCCGATAACTACTACGGGTACGACGACGCCTTGTTCGCTTCGCTGCGCCTGCTCAGCATCATGGCATCCGCCGGCCGCAAGCTCTCCGACTTGGCGGCCGAGATGCCCAGCTACCCGATCACGCCCGAACTGCGCGCCGACTGCCCGGACGACCTGAAGTTCAAGATAGTGGACGAGATGCGCGACTACTTCAAGACACAATACAAGGTCATCGACATCGACGGGGCGCGCGTATTGCTCCCGGACGGTTGGGGACTCATCCGCGCCTCCAACACGCAAGGTGTGCTCGTCCTGCGCTTCGAGGCAAAGACGAAGGAACGCCTGACCGAAATCCAGCAGCTTTTCTATGACCGACTGAAGAAGTACCCACAGGTCAAGCTGCCGGATTGAGGAAAGCCCGAAGACCGAAGCCCGAATGCCCCAACCAGAACCCCTGAACCCCAGAACCCCTTTCCTGGTTGCCCGTGAGCTGGATAACTAGCCGCTGCGCCAGACTTGTCCACAAGTCCCTCGGCTCCAACCGTCTGATTGAGGACGGCGAGGCCGTCGTCGTCGGAGTGTCGGGCGGCACGGATAGTCTCTGCCTCCTCCACCTGCTCGAGTTCTTGAGTCACACCGGCAAGCGACATTGGGACCTTCGCGCGGTCCACATTGACCCGGGATTCGGCGGCTGGAATTCGCTACGGGTCGCGAAGGAGTGCCGGAGCATCGGTGTGGACTGCACCGTAGTGCACGTGGACGTGCCGGCGTGCGTGAAGCGGACCGGACGTGATTCCTGCTACACCTGCGCCCGGGAACGGCGCAAAGCACTGTTCTCGTACTGCGAGAAGCTGGGCAGCCGGAAGCTCGCGCTTGCACACAATCTGGATGACGTCAACGAGACGTTCCTGATGAACCTGCTCTACACATCATCGGCCCGGACAATCCTGCCGTCGCAGCCGCTGTTCGGCGGAAGGCTCGTCATAGTCCGGCCGCTATACTATGTGAGCAAGGACCTGATCCTGCGCTACCTGAGAAGCGCCGGCATTCGGCCTGTGCGCAACCGGTGCCCGTTCGAGCGCTCAAGCTCGCGCGGGACCGTACGCCGGTTCCTCAATCGCCTGTACGCACAGGACCCGCGCATCCGCACCAACCTTTTCGCGGGCCTGCACAATCTGAAACCCGAGTACCTTCCGGCACCGAAGCGGACGAAGTCAGAGGCTAGAAGCTAAAGGCTAGGAGTGAAGAGTGAGGAATCGGACTTTCGGCTTTCCCACTTCCTCTTTGCTTTGTCCTTGGTCCTTTGGACTTACTGCTCCCGTTGACCGCCAAGCAACAATGAAGGCGGCCCGAAGGCCGCCTTATAGCCCCATGCGGATTTGAACCGCAGTCTCTTGGCTGAGAACCAAATGTCCTAGGCCAGACTAGACGATGGGGCCTTGTTGCAGAATATTAGCCAGCAGCAGTCATTAGTCAAGCAGCACCGACGGACTTCGGCTACGTTGAGAAGAGAGAACTAGGCCGTCTGGGTGCCGGCCGCGCGCTTGCCCTGCTTCTTGCGCACGTGCTCACCCTTGTACCGGATACCCTTGCCCCGATACACGTCCGGGGGCTTGGTGCCGTGGATGACCGCAGCGAGCTGACCGACCGCGTGACGGTCGAATCCACGCACCAGAATCTCGAACATCTGGAGCTTGGTGTCGTCCGGGTCCGGGACCTGGGTGACGTCCATGGTCACTCCGTCGGGGGCCGGGAAGTTGACCGGGTGTGAGAAACCACAGGTAACCTGGACGCCTTCCTTGGTCTTCTGCGCCTTGTACCCCATTCCGCGCAGCTCCAATATCCTCTGGTATCCCTGGGTCACGCCAACGAAGGCATTTCCGAGGTGTGCCCGCAGGGACCCGACATGCATGCGCTGGACACCGGGTCCGGCCTCGACCGTCACCTGTCCGCCTTCCGCCTTCACGGTCAAACCAGCCAGCACCGGCACCGACATCGTACCGAGCTTGCCTTTTACCGTCACTTGGTCGGGCTGGACCTTGATGTCCACACCGGCCGGGACCGCGATCGCACGATAACTCTTAGCCATCGCTACCAGACCTTACAGAGCAGCTCGCCACCGACGCGCTTGCGCCGCGCGTCACGGTCGGTCATCACGCCCCGCGACGTCGTCAGAATTGCCACGCCGAGCCCGCCGATGATCTTCGGTATTTCGTCCGTCCCGACGTGCACCCGGCGGCTCTGTCGCGAGAGCATCTCGATACCCCGGATGACGGAAGCGCCGTCCTCGTCGTATTTCAGGCTGACAATGATGCGTTTGCCGATTCCCTCGCCGTCAACCTGGAAGTTGCTGATGAAGCCCTCTTCAAGCAGCACCCGCGCAAGCTCGTACTTCATGCGCGCGTATGGCGCGGAAACGTCCTTCTGCCGGATCCGGAGGCCGTTCCGGATTCGGGTCAGGAAATCAGCAAAAGGGTCCAAAAATCCTCCTCACCAGGTCGCCTTGCGCACGCCCGGAATCTCGCCGCGCAGCGCCAACTCGCGGAAACAGAGCCGGCAGAGCATAAACTCCCGGTACACGGCGCGCGAGCGGAAACAGCGCAGGCAGCGGTTGTGCTTGCGCACCTTGAACTTGGGTTCCTTCTGCGACTTGACGATCCAGCACCTGCGCGCCATTGCTATTTACCCTTGGCAAACGGCAAACCGAGCTCTCCGAGCAGAGCCCGTGCCTCATCGTCGTGCTTCGCGGTCGTATGGAAAGTAATGTTCATGCCAAATATCTTCTTCACCTTCGATACTTCCAGTTCCGGAAATATCGCCTGTTCCTGCAGTCCCAGGCTGTACCCGCCCCGCCCGTCGAAAGAGTCCGGTTTGAACCCGTGGAAGTCGCGGATCCGCGGCGAGGCGAAGTTGAACAGCCGATCAATGAACTCGAACATCCGGTCCCCGCGCAACGTCACCTTCACCCCCAGCGGCAAGCCCTCACGGATCTTGTACGTGGATATGGCACGCTTCGCCACGGTGCGACAGGGCCGCTGGCCGGTGATAACGCCTATGTCCTCGCTGATAATGTCCAGCACCTTGACGTCGGCCACCGCGTCCTTGGTCGTCGTGTTGACAACGACCTTAACCAACCGCGGTACCTGGTGACGATTCTTGTAGCCGAATCGCGTGACCAGGGCGGGCACGATCCTCTTTAGATAGTCCTGCTTAAGTCTGGGTGTCATGCGTCAATAATCTCATCACATTTCCGGCAGATGCGCACCCGCCGGCCATCATGTGGTTCGCGTCGAACCCGGGCCCGCTTTCCACACTTCGGGCAAAGGAGCGCGACGTTTGACACGTCGAGCGCCGTGGGCAGGTCGACGATTCCACCCGGCTTGGTCGTACCCTGGGCCCGCTGGTGCTTCTTGGCGAGGTTCAGTCCCTCGACAAACACGCGGTACCGGCCGCTGTCCTTGGTGAGCTTGACTCGCAGGATCTTGCCACGGCGACCACGCTCCTCACCGCAAATCACTTCTACCAGATCGCCCTTGCGCAGGTTCATCTCAGACTACCTCAGCGGCAAGTGATACAATCTTGGTGTACTTCCGCTCGCGCAACTCGCGCGCCACCGGGCCGAAAACGCGGGTCCCTTTGGGCTCGCCTTTGTCGTCCACCAGCACGCAGGCGTTGTCATCGAACCGGACGTAGGTCCCGTCCGGTCGCCGGTGCTCTTTACGGCAGCGCACCAGGATTGCCTTGGACTTGTCGCCCTTCTTGACCGTGCCGTTGGGGATTGCGTCTTTGATCGTCACCATCACCGTGTCGCCGAGCCAGCCGAACCTACGCCTTGACCCGCCGTAGACCCTGATGACCATCGCCATTCGGCCTCCGGAATTATCGGTCACGACCAGCCGGCTGAAATCCTGAATCATAGCTTCTTCACCACCCGCCAGCGCTTAAGTCGCGACATCGGCCGCGTCTCAATCAACATGACCTGGTCACCCTCGTGACACTCCGCCCGCTCGTCATGTGCATACAGCTTCGTCCGTTTGCGGATGTACTTCTTGTACTTCGGATGCAGTTCCAGCCGCTGAACCGTGACCACCACGGTCTTCTGCATCTTCGCAGATGAGACCTTGCCGACGACGGTCCGGCGATTCTCATTCATCATTCTTCTCCACGGGTTTGGCCTCGGCCGCGATCTCCTGCGAGCGCAGCACCGTGAGACACCGGGCAACGTCGTGCCGCAGAAGCCGCAGTCGGAGCGGGTTTGTCAGCTCTTCAGCCCCCCGGCGCAACCTCAGCTTGAACTGCTCGTCTCGCAGTTCAGCCAGCTTTCGCTGGATCTCGTCCCGTGTCATCTCGCGTAACTCAGAAGCCTTCATAACTCATTTCTCCGCGGACCACTATCCGCGTGCGGCACGGCATCTTGCTGCCGGCCTGGCGCAGGGCACCACCCGATTCCTCCGGAGTCAGCCCGCCGAGCTCGAACATCACTGTGCCGGGCTTCACAACCGCAACCCAGAACTCCGGTGTCCCTTTACCCTTACCCATACGGGACTCCGCTGCCTTCTTCGACACCGGCTTGTCCGGGAAAATCCGAATCCACATCTTGCCCGTCCGTTTCAGCGTCTTCGACAGGCAGATTCGCGCCGCCTCAATCTGCCGCGCCGTAATCCAGCACGGCTCGAGCGCCATCAGGCCCTGATCGCCGAAATCGATCCGGTTCGAGCGTGTCGCCTTACCGCTCATCCTGCCCCGCATCGACCGCCGGTACTTTACCCGCTTCGGCATCAACATCGCTTAAGCCCTCGCGCCCATCGTCGCGTCGCCCTTGTAAATCCAGACTTTTACGCCGACTGTGCCGGCAACGGTCCGTGCGACGTCGGTCGCATAGTCAATATCGGCCTTCAGAGTGTGCAGGGGCACACGGCCTTCCCGGTACCATTCGGTCCGGGCGATCTCATGGCCGCCGAGCCGGCCGGCCACCATTACCTTGATCCCGGGCGCGCCAAGCCGCATCGCCTGCGTCACGGCCCGTTTCATCGCCCGGCGATGGGCGACCCGCTGCTCGAGCTGCCGGGCCACGTTCTGGGCGACCAGCTTTGATTCCAACTCGGGTACGCGCACGACCTCGACCATAATCTGTACGTCCCGCCCGACCAGGGTCTTCAGTTCCTCGCGCAGCGCATCGAGCGCCTGCCGCCGGGTGCCGAACACCATGCCCGGCCGGGCCGTGAAGACCGTGATCGTGGTCCGGTTCGCTACCCGCTTGATCAGGACGTCCGAGACCATCGCGTCGGCCAGCTTCGTCTCGATGTAGCGCCGGACCTTCAGGTCTTCGTGCAAATATTCGCTGTAGCTCTTCTTCGAGAACCAGGACGACTTCCAGTCTTTGCTTATTCCGAGCCGGAACCCGATCGGGTGGGTCTTCTGTCCCATCTAGACTTTTGCTCCCTTTTTCGTAGCGACCCGGACCCGGACGTGTACCGTCGGTTTCCGGATCGGCGTGGCCATGCCGCGAGGGCCGGGCTGCCAGCGCTTCGGCTTCAGAATCGGTCCCTGGTCAACGCGGACTTCGGTGACGACCAGGTCCTCCTCCTTCAGCTTCGCTTTACCGGCCTTGGTGATTGCATTAGCGACTGCCGAACGGAGCGTCTTCAGCACGGGCGCCTTCGAAGGCTTGACCAGGAACGCAAGTGTGCGGAGCGCGGTCGGCACGTCCTTGCCGCGGATCAGGTCCGCGATCAGTGTCAGCTTCTTGGCTGAACCGGGTTGAAAACGGGCGATGGCAAAGGCTTCAATCACTGCTATTCCCTAGCTCTTCTTCTTCTCTTCGGCCTTTTCCTTGCGCACGCCCGAATGCTGTCGGAACGTCCGCGTCGGCGAAAACTCGCCGAGCCGGTGCCCGACCATCCGCTCGGTCACGTACACGGGCAGAAACTGACGGCCGTTGTGAACCGCTATCGTGTGACCGACAAACTCCGGCGGTATCACGCTGCGACGGGCATAGGTCTTAACAGTCCGTTTCTCGCCTGCTTCGACCTGCTGCCGCACGCGACGGAAAAGCTTCTCGTCGATGAAAGGGCCCTTCTTGATTGAACGCCCCATTACTTTTTTCTCCTCTGGACGATCATCCGGCTCGACTTCTTCTTCCGGTTCCGGGTCCTGTAACCCTTGGCCGGGATGCCGCGCTCGGAGCAGGGATGTCGGCCGCCTGAACTCTTGCCCTCGCCGCCGCCCATCGGGTGGTCAACCGGGTTCATGACCACGGCGCGCGAGCACGGACGAATCCCGCGGTGACGCGAACGGCCGGCCTTGCCGACGACAATGTCCTTGTGCTCGGGAACCGACAGGCGTCCAACAGTCGCCATGCAGGCGAGGTGGAACCTCCGGATTTCGCCGGACGGCAGTTTGATCACCGCCATGTCCTCTTCCTTGTTCATCAGTTGGGCCGCGGTCCCGGCCGCACGGACGAGAAATGACCGGCTCTGCGGGTAAAGCTGGAGGTTGTGAATCTCAACGCCGACCGGCACGTCCGAGAGCTGCATCGCGTTGCCGTCGCGAATCGGCAGGCCGCTGCCCGAGTTGACCGTGTCACCGACCTTCAGGCCCTGCGGGCAAAGAATGTATCGGTACTCGCCGTCGACGTAGCAAATCAGCGCGATCCGGGGCGTTCGATTCGGGTCGTACTCGACCGAAATGACCTTGCCCGGAACCCCGGTCTTGTCACGCAGGAAGTCGACCAGCCGGTACTGCTGCTTCTCGCCGCCACCGATCCACTTATTGGTTTTCCGGCCCGTGTTGTTCCGGCCGCCGGTCTTCGGCATGGGCCGGAGCAGTGACTCGTGCGGCTTGTCGCAGGTGATCTCGTCGAACGTGGCGACCGAGTAGTAGCGCCGTGCCGGGGTAACCGGACGGAATGTCTTTACGCCCACCTAGTGCTCCAGGCCTTCAATTCGCTCGCCCTGCTTCAGGGTCACGAGCGCCTTCTTCCAGTCCGGTCGGCGGCCCGAGAACCGGCCCACGCGCCGCATCTTGCCCAGGTAGGTCATTACGTGCACATCGCGCACATGGACCTTGAACAACCGCTCTACCGCATCGCGTATTTCAATCTTGTTCGCAGTCCGGGCCACCTTGAACGTGTACCGGGACTGCTCGGCCTTCAGCCGCTCGGCCTTCTCCGTGACAACCAGGCTCAGTATCACGCGGGTCGGTTCGCTCATGACACTCCCGCCAGGGCCGCAAGCTGCCTCAGGCCCGACTCGGTAAACACAATCCGCTTGTGGGCAACGACCTGGTACGTATTCACCTGCTGCGCGGGCATCACGGTCAGGCCCGGCAGATTCCGGCTCGCGCGTTTCAGGCTTTCGGAAGGGCCGCCCACGAGAAGCAGAATCTTGCCTTCGAGGTTCAGACCCTTGAGCATCTTCACCATCTCCCTTGTCTTCGGCTCAGGCAACTCGAAGTCCTCGACCACAGTGACCGCTTCCTCGCCCTTTCTCGCGGACAGGGCGAGGGCCAGCGCCTGGCGACGGAGCTTCTTCGGCAATTCGTACGAGTAGTCGCGCGGCCGCGGTCCCCACGCGACGCCGCCGCCCACGAAGATCGGTGAGCGCCGCGACCCGTGCCGCGAGCGGCCCGTATGCTTCTGGCGGTGCGGCTTCTTGCCCGTGCCCGAGACTTCGGCCCGGGTCTTGGTACAAGCGTTGCCCTGGCGCTGATTCGCGAGGTAACACTTCACCGACTCCCAGACCAGGCCCTTCTTGCCCTTCTGGTCAAAGAGCGCGGCAGGCAACTCGACCTGTCCCTTGACCGCGCCGTCGATGGTCAGCAAGTCCACTGCTTACGCTCTCTTCCGGATCGAAACAATCTTCTTCTGGATGAAAACCAATGCCCCTCGATGTCCGGGTATCGCGCCGTTCACGTAGAGCACGCCCTTTCCCGGCTCAAGCTTCACGATTGACAGGTTCCGAATAGTCACCTGCTCGACGCCATAATGGCCGGGCATCGTGCGTCCCTTTAGAGGACGCCCCGGTGACGTACCTGAACCGATCGAGCCGATCCTGCGGCTGAACATTGAGCCGTGCGAACCCGGGCCACCATGCCAGCCCCAGCGCCGCATTCCTCCGGCGAACCCGCGGCCCCGGGTGATGCCGGTCACGTGCACAACGTCCCCCAGCGCGAATACGTCCACGCCGAGCTTCTGGCCGACCTGGTAGTCGGCAGTCTTGTCGACCTTGATTTCTTGCAGAGACCGGGCCGGCGGCACGCCGGCTTTCTTATAGAAGCCGAGCAGCGGCTTCTGTGACTTTCTCTTCGAAGCCGCGCCAAATCCAACCTGCAGCGCCTCGTAGCCGTTCCGCTCGATCGTGCGCTTACCGACAACGACGCACTCGCCTACCCTAACCTCAGTCGCCGGCACAACCACGCCCCGCTCAGTGTAAAGCTGGGTCATGTTGCCCTTCTGGCCGATGAGTGCGATCATGCCGACTTTATTTCCACCTCAACACCGGCCGGCACCTCGAGCTTCATCAGCGCGTCAACCATCTCGGCGGTGGCGTTGGAAATCTCTATCAGACGCTTGTGCACCCGCAACTCGAACTGCTCGCGCGATTTCTTGTCCACGTGAGGCGAACGGAGCACAGTGAAGAGCGTGCGCTTGGTCGGCAGCGGCACCGGCCCGGAAACCTGGGCTCCGGTCCGCTTCGCGACGTCCACGATGTCCTTGGCGCTCTGGTCAAGGATCCGGTGGTCGTACGCCTTCAGCTTGATGCGTATCTTCTTTGCACTTCTTATCAAACTCATGTCATTCTCACGTTAAACAAAACAACTCCGATTCCAGCTCGTTTGCCTTTCCGCTTCAGCCGGTTGTAAAAGGGGCCCGAATAATGGCCCGGTCGCCATCCTAGCGAAAGCTGCACAATATAGCCAAATAGCGTTACTTGTCAACACTTTAATTGCTCACTTTCCACCGCCGACGGCCCAAGTCCCTCCGCTGGCTATCAACGAACCATCTCGGCACCCGCAGACCGACTGGAATCGAGTAGGGGGCGACTTTGCAGTCGCCCCCTCTCACACCACCGGACGTGCTTT
>CAZQZR010000073.1:0-15128 GCA_964597845.1 uncultured bacterium
TCTCGCACGGCCGGTCAATCTCCGGCCCGACGCTGGCGAAAGAAGCCCAGGTGCTCTTGGAGAAGTGGCAGAATCGCGGTCTCAGAGCCGACGTCCTTGCCGCCATCCGCTACGACGTCTTCAGCGTCCCCGCGCCCGCGCCGTAATTGAGGGTCGCTATCCGCTATCCGCTTGGTCAGGGGCCGCAAGCCATGAGCCGTAAGCCGTCGGCAGTCCGCCCTCCTGCCTGTGCCGGAGTCCGTCAGCCGGAAGCCGCAAGCTGTGAACCGTAAGCCGTCGGCCAGTTCGGCCGCAGTCTTGACGCGCGTTCCGGACCTCAGGAATCTTTTGTTCCCCGAATTCGGCGCACTGGGGGCGTCTTCAATCGGCGCATTTCAAGCACACGCAAGACTCGATGTTAAGCCCGGCCGAAAGGCAGTCCCGGCTAACCGCTAGCGCTGCAACACGAGCTTCTGCGCGGCGCGGAACTCGCCGGCCCGGAACCGGCAGTAGTACACGCCGGGCGCAACACGCCGACCTCGGTCGTCGCACCCGTTCCAGTACGCGTACCGATAGCCTGCCGCCTGATCTCCAACCACGAGCAGCCGCACGAGCGTACCCGCAGCGTCGTAGATACGCACATCGACCGGCGCCGGACGCGGCAGGGCATAGCGGACGGTTGTACCCCGGGCCAGCGGGTTCGGGCGAGACTGGTACAGAGCGAACGCCAGCGGCACGGTGCTATTCTCGGACTGCCGGACGCCGACCGACGGCACCACGACTGTGTCTGCCGCAAGGTCGTTCGTGTCGTTCTGGTCTCCATCCAGCATGGTCGAGCACCGGACCGCGTGCGTGCCGACTTCGCCGACCACCCACTCCCGGAAAGTCACGGTGTCGGTCGCGCCCGAACCGACTGTCACCGACGTGTCCGACGTGTAGAAGCTGCCGATGGTGAACCGCACCGGGAAGGTCTCTTCCAACTCCCCGAAGTTCCGCACCACTGCGGTCGGCACCACTATCGCGCCGGTGTCCACCGTATCGACCGGCTGGATTATCTGCAGGACGCCGACATCGCGCACCTGCCGTGTGACCATCACCGTGTCGGATTGCCGGTCGTTTGCCGGTTGCGCATCACCCGCCAGTTCGGTCGAGCACGTCACGGCGTACGGACCGCCGACCTGGTTCGCGGTCCACGTTGGGAACGTCACGTACGTCCTGCCGCCGGGCGGCTGGTCGGTGACCCGCGCCGCATCGTTGTGGGCTGTCAACGCCGGAAACATCACCCCGACTCTGGTCCCCGCTGTCTGACTCACGACCTTGGCAATGCTGTGGGTGGTCAAAGCCGAGAACTTCACGCCGACTCTCGTCCCGGCTGCCAGATTCGCGATTCTCGCAGTGTCGTCGTAGAAGGAACCAATTCTCATCCGGACACTGTAGCTCTCGGCAACGCTGCCGTAGTTGGCTACAGTGCATGCCGGAGTCACCACCGTTGCCGAATCCACGGTGCCAGTCGGCGCCAGGAGGGTGGAGACGCCCACGTCGTGGACGTTGACAGTCACGTCACCGGTAGCCTTGTCGTTGGCGGGCGTCCCGTCTCCTACCAGTTCGGTCGAACACGTGACGCTGAACGCCCCGCGCGGCCAATCCGAGTACGCCGGGAACGTTGCGTAGGCGCTGGTGCCGGGCGCATGGTTCGTTACCATAGCCGTGCCGGTGTAGAACGGGTCAATCCTTAGACTCACGCTATATGACACGTTCCGGCTGCCATAGTTGTAGACTGAACAGGCGGGAACAACAGATTGGCCGGAGTCTATCGTGCCGGTCGGTTCGAGTATCCGTGTCGCGCCGACGTCGCCCGCGCTGTAGGGTTCGATTCGGTACACCGGGTACACCTCAAGGTTACCCGCAAATGCCGAGCCGCGGCCAAGGTTATTCGTGGTCGCCGCCTGGTCCTCGAGCGGCACCGCGCAGACCCAGTTCTCGCCCATTATCAGCGAGTCCGTGCCCCAAGTGTAAGTCCACGCGATGGAATCGGTCCCTGCGCCGGAGGTGACGTTCGCCCAGTCCCATTTCGCTTGGGTAGTATTCACCCGGTTGCCCACTCCCATCATTGCGGTCCGGCCGGGTGTCCAGCGGTTCACACCTTTGCCGGTCAGGAGCGGGCGGGCCTGTACCGTTGTGTCACTCGGCAGCGGGTCGAATGCCGCGCGCACTTTTGTATCGTTCCATGGAGCTCCCGTGATGACCTCGAACCGGTTCGAGTTATAGCAGGAGAGGTAGACTTTGCCCATAACGGGATTCGCAGCAATCGCCACGGGATAGGAGCTGACGGCCACTTGGATTGCCGAGTTGGTCGCGCCGTCAATCACGGTTACGTCGTTGCTTCCTTCGTTGGCAACGTAGACCTTGTTTGTGACCGGGTCTACAGTTACCGCGAGAGGCTGCACGCCCGCTGTCACGGTAACGGCATTGTTGGTCTCGCCGTCAATCACCGTCACGTTATTGCTGCCGTAGTTGACGACGTAGACCTTGTTCGTGGCCGAATTCACCGCCACGGCGTAGGGGTTTGTGCCCGCGGCCACGACCGCGGTATTGTTGGTTTCGCCGTCAATCACCGTCACGTCGCTGCTGCCGTAGTTGGCGACGTAGACCCTGTTCGTGACCGGGTTCACCGCCACGGCGCGGGGACTCGTACCTACGGCCACCGTGGTCGTATCATTGGTTTCGCCGTCAATCACCGTCACGTCGTGGCTGTCATTGTTCGCGACGTAGACACGGTTGGTGACCTGGTTCACTGCCACGGCGATGGGGCCCAAACCCGCGGCCACCGTGGTCGCATCGTTGGTGGCGCCGTCGATGACCGTCACACTACTGCTGTTGTGGTTGGCTACGTATATCTTTTCGGTGACCAGGTTCACCGCCGCCGTGCAGGGCCCGTCGCCTGCCGCTACCGTCACGGTATCGTTAGTCGCGCCGTCGATGACCGTAACGTTGCCGCCGGCCCAGTTCGCGACGTAGACCCTATTCGTCACCGGGTTCACGCCAAGGGCATAAGGCTCGTCGCCAACCGCCACCGTCATCGTATCATTGGTCAGACCATCAACCACGGTCACTGTGTTATCGCCGTAGTTGGCGACATACGCCTTACCCGTGACCGGGTTTATCGCGACGTCCACCGGGGACGAACCCGCGCTTGAGTACACGGTGGCATTGGTCGTCCCATCGATCACCGTCACGTTGCGGCTGTTCTGGTTCGCTACGTAGATCTTGTTCGTGACCGGGTTCACCGCCACGTGCCAAGGCGACAAGCCTGTTGGCACGGTGGTAGTGTCGTTGGTCGCTCCGTCAATAACCGTCACGTCATTGCTGCTGTAGTTGACCACATAGACCTTATTCGTGGCCGAATTCACCGCTACGGCATAGGGGTTTGTGCCCGTGGTCACCGTGGTCGTGTCGTTGGTGGCGCCGTCAATCACAGTTACGCTGTGACCCTTGTTCGCTACGTAGATCTTGTTGGTGACCGGGTTCACCGCCACGGCAGAGGGGTTCCCGTCTGCGGCCACCAAGGTCGTGTCATTGGTTGCACCGTCAATCACAGTTACGTTGTGGCTGCTCTGGTTCGCTACGTAGATCTTGTTGGTGACCGGGTCCACCGCCACGGAATAGGGGTTTGTGCCTGCGGCCACCGTGGTCGTGGCGTTGGTGGCGCCGTCAATCACGGTCACGGTCGCGTCGGCCAAGTTCGCTACGTAGATCTTGTTGGTAACCGGGTTCACCGCGACGGCATAGGGCGTTGTGCCTGCGGCGACCGTGGTCGTGTCGTTGGTCGCGCCGTCGATGACCGTCACCGAATTGCCGTAGTAGTTGGCGACGTAGACTCTATTCGTGACCGGGTTCACCGCCACGGCAAAGGGGCCCGAGTGTGCGGGCACAGTGGTCGTGACGTTGGTCGCGCCGTCGATGACCGTCACCGAATTGGCGTTGGAGTTGGTGACGTAGATTCTGTTAGTGACCGGGTTCACCGCAACGGCAACGGGCGTTGTGCCCGTAGGCACCGTGGTCGTGGCGTTGGTCGCGCCGTCGATCACCGTCACGTTGCGGCTGTTGGAGTTCGCGACGTAGATCTTGTTGGTAACCGGGTTCACCGCAACGGCAAAGGGCAAGTTCGCCGCGGGCACGGTGGCCGTGACCCAATCCGCCGACGCGGTCCCGATGCACCCAGCGACCGCCAAACAAACCGTCAGCATCCCGATTGTACGACTCTTCTTCGTTGTCATCTCTCTCTCCTATCTTGCGGTTACGACCTTGATGACTGGGGATGTCTGGGACACGTTATTCAAATCCATGCGGTCAAGGCCGAACGGACATCCCCGTTCATCGTCAATAACATAGCCGTGCAGGGACGGAAGTCAACGCGGGCGCACGCGCGCTTGCGAGTTGCGGGTTGCGAGTTGCGAGTTCCGCGTTGCAGACGGCGGGCAATGACAGAACAGACCCCGGATGGGACAACACCAGACTTTGGCACGAGTGGTCGAGGGGTCAAGGAATCGAGGGGGCGAGTGGCGACAGCCGACAGCCCTACGGCTCGCAACGCCATGTTGACTGGGCCGGCTTGCGGCCTATAATCGAGCCAAAGGAGCAACCATGAAGTCAACTCTGGCAGTACTACTGGTCCTCGGGACAATGGCAATCGGCTTGGCCTTTGCCGACCTGAAGACCGAAACCCTGACCCGTGCGTCGCTGCTTACCGGCATCGGCACTACGGAGACTCAGTCGGTGAACGAGTATCAGGGCGACAAGCGTGCCGACAATCAGACCTTCAAGATGGTGGGCGGCATCGTTGGCGCGCTTGCCGGCAAGCCTCAGACTACGGTCGAAATCACCCGGCTGGACAAGGACCTGGTCTGGAACCTGAACCCGCCGAAGAAGACCTACACCGAAAGGCCGATTGCGCTGCCGGTCGACTCCGGGATGAAGGGCGAAGGCAAGGCATCCGGGCCGGATCAGCGCCCGCCATACAAGATCGTCAAGTCCGAGCTGAAGGTAAACAAGACCGGTGCGGCGAAGGACATCAACGGCTTCGCCTGCGTGGAATACCTGATTACCTGGGAACTGGTGCTCGAAGATACGGCATCAAAGGGCCAGGTTACGCAGTTGATGACGACCGACCTCTGGAACACGCCACTCACGGACAAGCTGAAGCAAGCCCGGGGAATCGAAGCCGAGTTCAGCCGCAAGCTGGCGGAGAAGCTGGGCCTTGGTCTATCACCGGAAGAGACTGACCGGCTCGGCGCGGGAATGCTGACCGCGATGTACGGTCTCGACCCGAAGGAGACCGCCGCGAAACTGGAGCAGGTCGGCAAGGAACTTGCGAAAGTCGAGGGCTACTCGATTGTCACCGAGGTGATGTGGCAGGTAAAGAACGACTCGACAGCCGAGAAGAAGCCCGAACCGAAACCTGAGCCGGAACAGCCACCGACCAGCCTGGGCGGCCTGCTTGCGAACAAGCTCGCCCCGAAACCTGCATCCAAACCCAAAGATGAAGGGGTGATCTTCTCGTCCTACCACGAGGTGAAATCCTTCTCGCTCGACGCGGTCCCGGAGCCGGACTTCGAGATACCGACCGGGTACAATAAGGTCGAGAAGTAACGAACAGTGGTCCAGAGGTCCAGTGGTCGAGTGGTCAAGTGCGGAATGGCCTGAGTGTCTGTCATTCCGCTCGTTTCTACGGTGGCGCAGCCACAACGCAGTGAGGAATCTCGCTCCCGTCGGAGACAAACGAGATTCCTCGTCGCAAGCTCCTCGGAATGACAGAACCGAAGAGCTTGGGCTACAGCAGTTCGGACAAGAGCCGCGCGACCGCTTCCAGGAACTCGACGTCGTCCGGGCCGAACGCATCCGGCTGGTCCGAGTCAATGTCAATCTCACCCCAGAACGCGCCGTCCTTGATCACGGGCACGACGATTTCCGAGCGGGTTTCGAGCGAGCAGGCCAGGTAACGGGCGTCGGCCGCGACGTCGGGCACGACCTCGGTCTTGCGCGAAGCGGCCGCCGCGCCGCAAACGCCCTTGCCCACCGGTATGCTGGTGTGGACCGTCGGCTTGCCCTGGTACGGTCCGAGGGTTAGCGACTCTCCCTCGAGCCGGTAGATGCCGACCCAGTTGTAGTGCGGGAAGTTCTTGTGCAGGCTGATGACCACGCGCGCCTGCACGTCCTCCGGCCCCTTGGCCGCGAGCACGAGTTCCTTCATCTCATCGAACTGCGCTTGATACTTCATGGTTCTCATCCTCTCCCCAATCTGCAATCTTCAATCTGCGATCTGAAATCGGCTGTGTTTCCCATCCTTCATTATCGTCTTGCCGTCGCCGTAGACCGTGAATCCCTTGCGCGTGTCGCAGACCATGTCCCAGTGGAGCGACGACTTGTTGCGTCCCCCGCTCTCCGGCAGGGAGGCGCCGACCGCGATGTGCATGGTCCCGCCAATCTTCTCGTCGAAGAGTGTGTTCTTCGTGAACCGCTTGATTGAGTAGTTGGTGCCAAACGCGAGTTCACCGACGAACCGAGCGCCCGGGTCGGAATCGAGCATGGCGTTCAAGTACTCTTCGCCTTTGTCCGCCCTGGCCTCGACGACCTTGCCCTGCTTGAACGCGAGCCGCACGTTCTCGACTTCCCGCCCGCCATAGATGGCCGGGAAGCTGTATCGAATCCGGCCTTCGGCCGAGTTCTCGACCGGGCCGGTGAAGATCTCGCCATCCGGGAAGTTCTCGTGCCCGTCACAGTTAATCCACTTTCGGCTCGCGACGTTGAAGGCCAAATCGGTGTCCGGCCCGACAATCCGGATTGTCCGGAGCGTGTTGAGGAACTTCACCAGCTTTGCCTGCGCGCGCGAAACCTTGAGCCACTCGGCTACCGGGTCCTTCCTATCCAGCCTGCCCGCGGTGTACACGAAATCCTCGTACTCGGACAGGGACATCTCCGCATCCTGGGCCGACGAATCGGTCGGGAACTGGGTCCCGCACCACTTCAGGCTGCCGTCTGCAATCCTCTTCAGGAAGCGGTTGAACACCCCACGCCGGGCAGCGCGGGAGACCGCGAGCCGCTTCGGGTCGACGCCGGAGAGCTCCTTGCTGTTCCATCCGCCCCAGATGGAAAGACTGGCGTCGATCCGCTCCGTCTCCATCCGCTCGCTCGGCGATACAAACTTGAGCTGGTCCGGCCCGGCGCAAGTGTAGAAGTCGTGGGTGGTCCGCGGCAGACCGACGCGCGTCATCGGGTTGCCCCCGGCCTTCAGGACCTCAACGTATGCTGCCCGTATCAGCTCCTGAGACGCCGCCGCACCCTCAATCTTAACCCAGTCGCCCTTCTTGACGTTCAAACTGTAATTCACCAGGACCTTTGCCAGCTTCTCGACTCTTGAATCAGCCACAACTCACCTCCGAGGTAAATGACCAATGACAAAGGGGAAAGCCCAAAGTCCGACTTTAGCATTTCCACTTTCCACTCTGTGTTTTCTCTCTATCGACGTTGATTAGTAATCAGGAATTGGAAATTAGTCATTGCTTTCTAGGCCACGAATCTCCCGCCTTCGTACACCAACTTCCCATCCGCGGTCACGCGCCCCTGCTTCATGTCCTTAATCATATCCCAGTGTATCGCCGACCGGTTCCGGCTGCCGGTCTCCGGGTAGCCGGCGCCGACTGCCATGTGGATGGTGCCGCCGATCTTCTCGTCGAACAGGATGTTCTTCGTCGCCCGGGTAATGCCGTAGTTCAAGCCAAAGGCGAACTCACCGAGGCTCCTTGAACCGGCGTCGGTGTCGAGCGCGGACTGAAGCATCTTGTCGCCGCGCTCGGCCCGAGCCGCCACAACCTGGCCCGCCTTGAACTCGAGTTCGATGTTCTCAACCGGTTGACCTGAGAACAGGGTCGGCACGTCGAACCGAACCCGGCCATTGACCGATTCTTCGACCGGGCCGGTGAAGACCTCGCCCGAAGGGAAATTGGCCTTGCCGTCCGAGTTGACCCACTTCCGGCCATCGACCGATAGCGCCAGTTCCGTGCCCGGCCCTTCGACCTTCAGCGTCTTCACGCCGTTCAGGAAGTCGACGTGCTTCTGCTGTTCATGCGAGAGTTCGTGCCAGGCCGCAATCGGGTCGGGCCGGTCCGCGAAACAGGCGTGGAACACGAACTCCTCGTAGTCCGCGAGCGACATCCCGGCCTCCTGGGCCCCGCCGCTGGTCGGATACTGGGTCAGGCAGTTCTTCAACTCTCCCGCGCCCTTGCGCGCCATCATCCGTTCGAGCAGCGGGCGCCGCGCCTGGCGGCCCAGGGTCAGCCGCGCCGGCTCGACCCCGGCGAGCGTCATCACGTTATCCTCGCCGCGTATCACCAGCCGCGCGCCCAAGCCCTCGAGTTCCTGTTTCTCGTACTCCGGCACAAACTTCACCTGTTCATCGGTGCCGTACCGGTACAGCACTTCGTCGAATTCAGGATGCAGGGTCCTCACGACCGGCAGCGCGCCAAGCGCCAGGGCCTCTCGGTAGACTTCCTTGGCCAGTGCCAGACCGGGCACCGACGTCAGGATGGCCAACAACTCGCCCGGTTTCAGGCCCAGGCTGTAGCGCGCAATCGTTTGCGCCATCTTCTCAATGCGGCTGTCCGTCACTCGCGGCCTCCTTGCATCAGGTATTGACTGGTCACCGGTAACTCTGTCCTCATCC
Organism: uncultured bacterium; assembly: GCA_964597845.1. Lineage (GTDB taxonomy): Bacteria > Hydrothermota > Tepidihabitantia > Tepidihabitantales > Tepidihabitantaceae > UBA2258. The sequence continues at coordinate 8,699 of CAZQZR010000073.1, forward strand.
TACTTTCTTGCCTCTCGTAAGAAAGAACGCCGTGACGCTCGCGGCCGCAATCAGGACGCCGACCGCAAACAGCAGCTTGCGGGTGGAAAAGAAGTTGGTCAACTGGCCGATGAGGAGGGCCGAGACCGCAAAGGCGAGGTGCAGAAGCCAGTCCCGGGTCGAGAATATCCGGCCGCGCGCCGCTTCGGGTACGGATTCGTGCAACAGCGTGTCCATACCGATGAACACCGGCGACATTGCGAGGCCGGCGATGAAAACGAGGGGCGCGACCGGGGCGAATGACTTCGATATCGCGAGGCCCGCGGCCACGACCCCCAGCACGAGGAACGAGCCGAGCATCACCAGGTGCTTCTTCAGCCGGTGCCCGAGCAGCCCGTAGCCCATCGAGGACAGCACCAGCCCGACCGAGCCGATGGCCGCCACAAACCCGACGCCCTTGGTGCCGAGTCCGAGTCCGGCCCCCAGGTCCTTCGCGCTCTGGATAATCGGGATGTATAGCACGAACACCGCCGCACCCAGGATCACGAGCATGAAGACCGAGCAGTAGACAAACAGGACCGACGGCTGCCCGCGCACCAGGTTGAACGCCTCGCGGACCTCGTGGATCATGCGCGCCTGCTGGGTGATGAACATCTTGACCTCGGGCGCGTCGCGCCGCCCCTGGCCGCCCCGCCGCCACGTGTGCGCCAGCCGTTTGAAGATAGTGAGCAGCGCCACGACCGACACGAGGTAGGTGAGCGAGTCAATGTAGAACCCCGCGCTCCAGGTCGGCTTGATGCCGAGGTGCTGCCACCACTTCCAGTCGACAATCAGCCCGCCGACAAGCATGCCGAGGAAGGTAGCGACCCGACCGACGAAACTCATGAAAGAGTTGGCGCCGAGCAGGCTGTCCTTCCCAACCAGGTTCGGAATGATGGACATGCGGGCGGTGTTGAAGAAGAACCCGAAGAGGAAAACCATGAACGCGGTCGTGTATATCAGGATGAGGTTCGACGTCGCCAGCGCCACGAGCGGTATCGCGAGCACCAGGATGGTCCGCGCCGAGTCGCAGATAATCATCACCTTACGCCGGTCCCACCGGTCCACGAGGATCCCGGCCAGCGGTCCGAACAGAACGACCGGCAGTGCAACGATTACCGACAGGTAAGAGATAGCGCGGGAGCTCTCCCAGCCGTACTTCTGTGAGAAGAAGGCAATCATCGCCAGCAGTGCCATGTAGTCGAGCTTGTCTCCGAAGAGCGAGACTGCCTGCGACCAGGAGAAGATCTGGAACTCGGCGTTCTTTAGCACGGGCAGCATCTGGTTCTTGCCCTTGGCCCGCGACTCGGAAACCGACTCGGCAATCTCCGACTCGGCGCTGAAGGTCTCGGCCTGCTGGTCAAGCGGGTCCCAGGGCGGAACCGCGGGACTCTCGCGTTCTTCAGGGTCCATTTCAGTGCCTCTTCCGGCCGTAACGCGGAACCGGGTACTCGCGCGCCATTTCCCCGTAGTATGCCTCGACCCGTTCGGCCAGCTTCGGCCATGAGAAACCTCGCGCCCGCTCAAGCCCGTTCTCCCCGAACCGGCGCGCCGCGTCGCGGTCAAGGAGTATCTTCACAATCGCCCGGGCGATGGCCGGCGGGTCGCAGGGCGGAACCAGCAATCCCTCCCGGTTGTCGGTCATGACCGTGCGATAACCGTCAATGTCGGACGCCACAACCGGCTTGCCCGTGGCCATCGCTTCGAGCAGGACGATGCCGAAACTCTCCTGCCCGGTGGCCGGCGAACAGTACACGTCGCAACTCGCATAGTATTTGGGCCGATCGTCGTTCTGCACCAGCCCGGCCCAGCGCACGTGCTCCTGCACTTCCTTGCTCAGGTACGACTTGTACGAGTATCCAAGCAGGCCGGTTCCGACGACGACCAGTTCGACATTCGGTACGTGCTTCACGATTTCGGGCATCGCCGTCAAGAGGTGCTTAAGGCCCTTGCGCGGCTCGAACCGGCCGACAAACAGGATTCGCGGACGGTCATCCTCCATCCCGGGCACGCGCTCGGCGTCGGGCCGGAAGAAATTCAGGTCGATCCCGTTCGGGATAATCCGGTAGGGCCCGGGGAAGTACTTGGCGCAGGACAACCGCGCCGTCTCGGACACGGCAATCAGGCCCTGGACCGCGTTGAAATAGGGCATCAGTTCGGTGCGAAACAAGGCGTACCCCAGGCTCTGGTCGTGGCCGGCGTGAAAAGTGACGACATTCAGGGTCCGTGAGGCCTGGATTGCGGCCATCGGCAGGGTCGGCGCCAGCGAGCCGTGGATATGGACGACATCAAAACGCTCCTGGTTGAAGTACTTCCTTATCTGGGCCGTCGGCCGCCATGCGACCGACACCCGGGCAAAGGACTTGTTCGAACGGATCACCCAGCCGTCGCCGATCCGCTTCACGTGCTCCTCGCCCGGCATCTCGGCCGTGCACTCCATCATCCGGCCGCCGACCTTAGCCGTCAGCACCTTCACGACGTGACCCCGCTTGCGCAGTTCGATTGCGAGGAAATAGACATGCTCGGCAATGCCCCCGATGTACGGGTAGTAGTTGTCGGTGACCATGCAGATGCGCATGGTTGCCTAGGTTTCTCCTTCAAGGGTTGGGCAGCGCGAATGACCAATGACGGTGCCGCAACTCCCGACAATTCCCAATGCCCAATATCCAATACCCAACGAATGCCAAAATGCCCATGTTGCAGCCCGATTCGGCTCTCCAGTCATTTCCTGGCTGGTCATTAGTTAGGAATTAGGAATTGGGAATTGGTCATTTTCTGTGGTTGTATACTTCTACCCCGGCCGCGAGCAGCTTCATCGCCTTGTCCAGATCCAGGCAGTTGAGCACGTAGGCGATTCGGACTTCGTCCTTGCCCTTGCCCGGCGTCGCATAGAACCCGTCCGCCGGCGCAACCATCACGGTCTCATTGTTCTGCTGGAAACTGTCGAGCAGGAAAGTGGCGAATTCCTCGCCGTCGCGAATCGGCAGCTTGGCGACGACGTAGAACGCTCCCTTGGGCTTCACGCAGACCGCGCCCGGTATCTTCGCGATTGCCGCGCATACCACGTCTCTCCGGCACTGGTACTCGCGCCTGACCTCCCGGAAGTAGCTGTCGGGCGCTTTCACGGCGGCCATTGCCGCCAACTGGTCTACGGTCGGCGGGCACAGCCGGGCCTGGCCGAACTTGAGAATGGCAGCCATCAGGGCTGCGTTCCGGCTGACCACGCACCCGACCCTTGCCCCGCACGCGCTGTAACGCTTGGACACGCTGTCCACCATTATCGCCCGGTCATCGATTCCCGGCGCGTTCATGATGCTTGCGTGCTTGGTCTCGTCATCATAGATGAACTCCCGGTAGGCTTCGTCCCCGATAATGTACAACCCGTGCTCAAGCGCCAGTTCCGCCAGCATCCCGATTTCCGCCTGCGTGTACACCGCGCCGGTCGGGTTGCCCGGGCTGGAATAGATGATTGCGCGGGTCTTCTTCGTGATGACTTTCCGGAACTCCTCTTTCGGGGGCAGGGCGAACCCGGTCTCGGCCAGGCAGGTTACCGGCACGAGCTTGACGCACGCGGTCGCGGCGAAACCGGCGTAGTTGGTATAGAACGGCTCGGGCACGATGACCTCATCGCCGGCATCCGCTACGGCATCCAGCGCAAAGGAAATGGCCTCGCTGCCGCCGGTCGTCACGATGACGTCGGGCGTGTTCAGGCTGATGCCAACCCCGCGGTAGTATTCCACCAGCGCCGCGATGTACTCGCTCAGGCCCTGTGACGGCCCGTACGAGAGCACCTTGATGTCGACGTTGCGATAGCCGTTCATCATCTCCGCCGGCGTCTCGATGTCCGGCTGGCCGATATTCAGGTGATAGACCTTGATGCCGCGCGCTCGCGCCCGGTCCGCATAAGGCACCAGCCTCCGAATCGGGGAGGCCGGCATCTCGACCGCGCGACTGGAAAGCCTGACTTCGCTCATTGCGACTCCTCTCACTCACGCTCTACGCTTGACGCTCCACGCTCGACGCCCGAGGCGTCAGGCATCAAGCGTCTGGCGTACTGCGTCCTCGGTCAGCGGCCCGACCGCGCCGCAGTATCCGAAATCCCCGACCAGCAGTTCGTCCAGCAGTTGCTCCACGTCCGGGCGCGTCAGCCGGTTGTACGCCTCGACGGTCTCATCAACCGTCACCACCCGGCCAAGCAACTGCCAGGCCCGGCCCAGGCGCATCATCCGCGTGCCCGGGCTCTCCAGGGCCAGCAGCACCGAACTCTTGGTCATGTTCCGCGCCCGCTCGAACTCCTCGTCGCTCAGCCGGTCCCGGCGCAGCCGTGCGAGTTCCTCGCGCAGCGCGGCCATGCACCGCGCCAGCTTCCGGTGGTCGGTAACGAGGTAGACGCCGAGCAGACCGGAATCCGAATACTGCTCGGCGAAACTGCCCACCGAATATACCAGAGCTTCCTGCTCGCGCAAGCGCTGAAACAGTCTTGACGAAACCCCGCCTCCGAGCGCCATGTTCAACACGGCCAGCGCGTGCCGCCTCGGGTCGGAGTAGACCAGCGCCGGTTTGGCCAGACACATGTAAACCTGAGAAAGCTCCTTCTTCACCTCGGCCAGCACCCGCGGCGGCTGGACGGGAGCGACCGTCCGCTTTGACGGCTGGCACGTCCTGCGGCCGTCGAGCAGCGACGCCAGGGCCGCGACCAATCGCTCGTGCTCGACGTCGCCCACTGCGACCGCGACCCCGCAGACCGGGCTGTAGAAGTCGGAATAGAACCCGCGCAGGTCCGTGTCGCTCAGGCCGGTTACCGAGTCGAGCGTGCCGATTATCGGCCGGCCCATCTCGTGCTCGCCGTAGAGCGCACGGAAAAGGAGGTTCAGCGCCAGCGAGTCCGGGTCCTCCTGGCTGCTGCGGATTTCCTCCGAGACCACTTCCTTTTCTTTAGCCAGCTCCTCGGCTCGGAACGCCGGCCCGCTCACGGTCTCGGCCATCAAGGCGGTCACCGGGCCGAACTGGTCACCGGGGAACCGGCCGTAGAAACAGGTCATCTCCTTGTCGGTGAATGCGTTCAACTCGGCCCCGTGAGACTCCGCCGCGATGTTGATGGCAATTACGTCTTTGTCCGGCGTGCCGCGGAACACCATGTGCTCTATCATGTGGGCGATGCCGCCCTTGCCCGACGGGTCGTCGCGGCCGCCCATGAGAAAACTCACCCCGAGCGCCACCGACCGGATGTGCGGCAGCCGTTCGGAAATCACCGTCAGCCCTGACGGCAGGACCGTTGTCCGGATTCCGTCTTTCGCGCCGTTATCCTGCACTTTCACGCTTCTTTCTGTAAACGAAAGACAGGGGTCGAAGCACCGGCTGCAATTCGACCCCTGTCCGTCCTCAGCTTATTCGGCTCAACGCCTCGGCCCGCGCCGGTCGTGCCGGTCGCCACCGCCGCGGAACGGCGGCCCGCCGCGCCTTGGCGGTCGGTCGGCGATACCCGAATCGTCGGATTTCGGTATTTCGCCGCGCTCCTCCATCGCCTTGCGCCGCGACAGGTTGAGGCGACCCATATCGTCAATCTCCACGACCTTGACCCATACCTTGTCGCCCTCTTTCACCGCGTCCTCGACCCGGTTGTACCGCTCCGGCCCGAGCTGGGAGATATGAACCAGCCCTTCCTTCCCGGGCAGCACCTCGACGAACGCGCCGAAGTTCATAATGCGGGTCACCCTGCCCTCGTAGAGTTTGCCGACCTCGGCCTCTTCCACGAGCGACTCGACCCACGCCTTGGCCGCGTTCAGCGAGTCGACCTTGTTGGAAGCGATGGTCACCGTGCCGTCGTCCTCGATGTCGATGGTCGCGCCGGTCTCCTCGGTGATCTTCCTTATCATCTTGCCACCGGGCCCGATGACCGTGCCGATCTTCTCCTTGTCGATGACGATGGAAACGATGCGCGGCGCGTACTTCGAGAGGTCGGGCCGCGGCTTGTCGAGCGTACGGTCCATGATGTCGAGCACCCCGAGCCGCGCGGTCGTCGCCCGGCGGATACCCTCGGCCAAAACCGAATAAGGTACGCCCGGCAGCTTCAGGTCGAGCTGGATCGCGGTAATCCCCTTGCGGGTGCCCGCGACCTTGAAGTCCATGTAGCCGTAGTGGTCCTCGTCGCCGAGGATGTCGGTGACGATGCGGTACTTCGCACCCTTGCTGATGTCGCCGTCGGTAATCAGGCCCATCGCCATGCCCGCGACTGCCGCCTTAATCGGCACGCCCGCGTCCATCAGCGACAGCGAACCGGCGCAGACCGACGCCATCGACGAACTGCCGTTCGACTCCAGGATGTCCGAGACAATCCGCACTGTGTACGGGAAGTCCTCGTCCTTCGGGATGACCGCTTCGAGCCCGCGCTCTGCCAGGTCGCCGTGGCCGA
>CAZQZR010000074.1:0-15008 GCA_964597845.1 uncultured bacterium
AATCTCCGGCCCGACGCTGGCGAAAGAAGCCCAGGTGCTGCTGGAAAAGTGGCAGGCTCGCGGACTCAACCCCGCGGTCCTCGCCGCCATTCGCACCGAGGTCTTCAGCGTCCCCGCGCCGGAGCCGTAATGGAGGGATGCTATCCGCTTGGTCAGGGGCCGCAAGCTGTGAGCCGTGAGCTGTCGGCTGCGGGCTGTCGCGCTACGGCTGCAAACCAGAAGTGCTCAACGAAATCTGCCGGGCAGTGTTCAACCTGGAGACTGACTAGAGAGCGACGTGAAGCTGCAATCTGAAATGTGGTGGAGAGGTAAACTGGGACCGCGCCCGCTGCGTCCGTCAAGAATCATTTATTGCGTCCCCGGAATTACCTCCCCGGAATTACCGCGTCAGGTGGACCGAACTAGTGCGCCAAGGCGGGCAACGAGATCGTCGGCACGCTTCTCAAGTGAGATGAAGTATGTGGTATTCGCGATATCCGCCTTAGTGAGCGTCGTCCCATTGGATAGCGTAAGGGCGAAGTCATCAGGAACCGCGTGCCGCGACCCGTCAGGGAACACAAGTTCAAGGTCATTCGAACCCGGCGCGGCTTTCATACTGGTTAGGCCATGTGCGTTCATCTCGTACAGGTCTGAGATGAACCCGCGAATGTCGCCAAGCAACTTTGCGTCGTCTACCAGCAATTCGGCGCGCGCGGATATCTCCCGGAACTTCCAGATGTCCACGAAGGTAGCGCTCTTGAGTCCAAAGGACAGGACTTCCTCAGATAGCTTGCAGAAAGCCCCCAGTCTGGCCTCCCTGAGCCACCGACGCTGTTCCGATCTGGCCCTCATTGGTTCCAGCCACAACAGGTCAAGCAGTTTCCCGAGAACGGCCGCCAGCGCAGTGCCGCTCAGCACCGCAGCAGCTAGCCCCCACCAGTTCATGCGACCGCCAGCACCTTGAGCACTTCGTCGCCGTAATGGTTGATGACCTTGATAGCGACCTTGCCGGACTTGGGTTTGTCGAACGGTACACTCTTGGTCGAGTAGAGCGCGCTCCAGGCGGCTTCGTCAATCTCGGCCCGCAAGGCCCGCTTCAGCCGGTCATACGGCTCCTGGTCGCCGCAGAAGTAGGCGTGGCGGACAAAGAAGCTCTCGCCGTTGTAGTCGGTGTCTATGAACCAGCAGGCGATATCGTCGGTCTTGTTCGAGCGTATCTCGCCGGTGGTCGGGTCGTACACGTCCACGCCCCGAATCTCAATGACGTACTTCCCGTCCTTCTGCGGCAGCAGCTTCCCGGTCTTCGCGTCCACCGGCGCAACGTCCGGCTCGCCGAACACCATGAACAGGTTGGCCGCGCCGGTCTTCTTGAGCAGTTCCTCGCCCATCGAAAGGTCCGGGTTCATCAACGCCGGCAGCACGACGAGCTTGCCGTAGCGCCGCGTCTCCTCGCGCACGTGCGGGTCAAACGCGAACCCGCACACGACCAGCACGTCAAACCCGACGCCCAGCACCGCTTCCTTCGCCGCTTCCTTCACCTGCTCCGGCCCGACCGTGCCGTGCTCCGGCCCGATGGACACGGCAATCCGCTTCCGCTTGCCGGTCTCGGACTCGGTGAACTCGCCCGATGCGTGCAACCACGTGCCCGCAAAAGGCTCCAGCCGGTCGAAGGCGATTCGGAACTTCTTGTCCGTGTTCTTGACCCCGGCCTTCTTCAGGTTCTCGACAATCATCGTCTCGAACTGACCGGACGCGGCTTTCACCTGTTCTGACTCAGCCTTGGGCCGCTCTTCGTCGGTCGCCAGCACGCGGTGCGGCGACAGGCTCTCGACCGTGAACGGCCCGGTCACGCGGATACGCTTGTTGTCCTCGTAAGGCTGGTCATACAGCAACTCGGTATCGGCACGCTTCGCAATCGAGGCGTCAATCTCCTGCTGCCGCTCGCGCCGCAGCCGCCACCACTCCTTGTGCGCCTGCTTCGCCTTGTCCGACCACTTCGCATCCGCCTCGCGCGGCACTTCCCACTCGCGCCACCCCTTGTCATTCTGAGGCGAAGCCGAAGAATCTCGTCTGCCCTGGGCGAGACCCCTCACTGCGCTCGAGGTGACAAGACGATTCAGGTCCGCCAGCACCTTTTCCAGTTGCGGCTGCCACTTCGCGTGGATGGCGTCTATCTCCTCGTTGTTGGCGATGGACTTCAAGGTCACGTGCGGCACACGGCGATACACGAAGCCCTTGCGGATGTCCGTGGCGAACCTGCGGTCGGGCGCAGGCACCGGGCTTGCGCTCGACTCCTGCTCCCTATCGTACCCCTCGCGCGTGTCCGCCAGAAGGTAGTAGGGGAACTTCGCGGCCATCAACCGCGTCCGCGCCAACGCCAGCGCTACTCGGCTCGTATCAATGGTAATCCACCTGCGCCCCCACTGCTCCGCCACGTACGCCGCTGTCCCACTCCCGCACGTTGGGTCCAGCACCAAGTCACCAGCATCCGTCGTCATCAGCATGCAACGTTGGACGACCAGCGGGCTTGTCTGTACAACGAACGTACGCTGCTCGGCGAACCCCGAGATTGCTGTATCTATCCACGTGTTCGTGAGCGGAAAGACCGGGAAGTCATCGAGGCGGCGCACATACGATAGCGTGTTGCCAATAGGGATGAGCCGCCGCGCTCGCCCAAGCCGCCGAAAGCCGTCCGGTCCTGTGGACCAGTAGCGAGTGCCGGGCGAGTAGGCAGTCCCCTCAAACTCGCAGGCGGTCTTGCCCAGACTGTACTCGTGACTCGATGTCAGGTTGTCCGCACGGAACACCTGTGTTCCTTCGAGTATGTTCACACGACCATCGGATTCGTCCGGTGTCATACGACGACGCACTCCGTCTGGTAGTTCCAGGAACGTGTACTGCTCAGCTCCCTCTCCGCCCAGCGACTTGTTGAGCCATATCGGGCGTACCTTCACGTCCTCGCGTTTCTTTGCATACCAGAGCAGGTAGTCAACAACGCCGGCAATGAGACCGCTTGTCGAAACGCTGGTCTTCTTGAACGCGAGCTGCCCGCATGCGTTATCGCTCCCGAAAACCTCATCCATCAGCACCCGGACGAGATGCACGTTCTCGTCGCCTATCTGGACGAATACCGAGCCGGTGTCGGAGAGAAGTTCGCGCGCCACGGTGAGGCGGTCGCGGAGATAGGTCAGGTAGGAATGGATGCCGTATTCCCACGTGTCGCGGAAGGCCTTGATTTGCTCGGGCTGGCGCACGGCATCCTCGGCCTTGCCGTCTTTCACGTCGCGCTTGCGGGTCGAGACCTGCCAGTTGGAGCCGAACTTGATGCCATAGGGCGGGTCGATGTAAATCATCTGCACCTTGCCCTTGAGGCCTTCCTTCTCGGCCAGAGAGGTCATCACCAGCAGCGAGTCGCCGAGAATCATCCGGTTGGCCCAGTTAATGCCATGGTGGTAGAAGTCAACCATCTCCTCGAACTTGATGCCATTGAAGTCGGCGAAGAGCGAGGCCATTCCTGGCGCGGTCTTCTTCGCCTCGGCCTTCACCTGTTCGACGATGGCCTGCGGGTGTATCTTCTCCTGGATGTAGACCGGCACGGCCGGCACTTCGAGCGGCTTCTGGTCCTGCTCGTCTTTGCCTTTCCAGACCAGTTGCGGGTCGAGCGACGGGTCACGGGCATAGAGCAGGCCCGGATAGCTCACGGTCTTCGGGCTCTTCTCCTCATCCTTCACGAAGTTCTGCAACTCGCGGGTCGGAATGTTCGTCCGCTTGTCCTTGTGCTTCAGGGACGAAACCGGAACTCGCTTGCCGTTAGATTTGCTCTTGGCCATCTTCACCGCCTCTCGGGGTGGGCCTCGCCAAGCCACCCCCTAACAGTATTCTCAAGGTGGACTTCGGTCGTGTACCGCAACGTGCCGCCATTGCAGAGGTTACGACCCACAAACGTCTCCGGAATCACATTGACTCATTATCCGCACCGGCATATACTTGTCTTGGAGTTGGCGTCGGGCCTGCCCGGTCCGAAACGGCTTCCAACGAAGCTCCCCAACTCTCAGAATTCAAAGGTCCCGCCCCGGTGACAAGAGCCCAAGGGGCTCTCCCGTAAGGGTAGCCGGGGCGGTCAACATTCATCAGTAGTACAACCTCTGCCCGGTACGGAAGATGTCGAACTCGCTGCGTACAGCTTCACGTATGACATCATAGGACCGCGCGTCCCCATTCGTCCACTTGCGGTAGATCGCCCAGTTGCAGTAGTCGGCTACCTGCAAGGAGCCGTGTGCCTTGGAGTCGTGGTGCAGCAACCGGTATCTGACGTCGCCCGGCAGCATATCAGCCAGCGTGACTTTGACGGCTTTCTCCACTGCCCGCCGCATGTTCTTCACTGGTATCGCATCGGTAATCACAATGACCTCGGCGAAGTCCTGCAAACGGTGCGACTCCAGAATGTGGCGCAGCAGATAGCCGAGCATCTTCGGGTAGAATCGCTCGACCGGACGCAGGGCCGGTCCTGTCTTGCGTTTCTCGACGAGCACGCTGTCAATCTTGAAGGTCGCCAAGTGCTCGCGAATGATGGCGAAGACCCGGTTTCGCACAGCTTGGTTGTCCACGGCTGCGTGGAAGTATTCAATGTCGACGCCTTGCTCAATCAGGTCGTACCTGAGTTGGTCCAATCGTTGCTGGCAGGTAAACGGACGCTCCTGGCAAACCGATGAGAGGGTGAAGTACTTCGTTCCGTTTGGCGAGAAGTCCAAGTTCCCACCTTCGTCCAGGAAAACGTAGAGCCGCCTGTCTACTGGCATCTAGCGGTTGTCCCTCACCGCCGCCCTGATCGTATTCTTCGCGTCCGACGGGATGGAGACGCTCCCCGAGAGACGCTTGCCATTGGGTTTCTTTGGTGGCATAGGCTACCTCCTACTTCGCGCGGCTCTTTCTGCCTGCGCGTTCGTTCATCAGCCTGGCCTCGACCCAGTTGACTTTGGCGTCGACCCAGTGATGCAGGTCGCGAAACAAGCCGCGTTCGCCTGGGTCGGCAGCGACCTCGAACACGCCGGGCAGCTTCTCGTAGCGCAGCAACTCGAACTTGATCGCATCGGTCAGCAGCCGCTTCATCTTCGGAGCTTCGTCTTGGATTCGTGCGCGCAGCGGCATCGCCGGACGGTCAACGTGAACCAGTCCGACCGCCGGCTTGAGCCTGCGTTTCTCGGCGAGAGCATAGGCCATGACCAGCGTCCGCATCCACTGATACCAGGGACCGGCAAAAGGACAGGGACGATGAGGTCCGTCGGGCGAGAGTCGGAAGACATGAGGAACGTAGTCCCAGTAGCGGATGTGCTTGCCGGTGAGGGCGCACAGAGCGGTGCGTCCGTTGGCTGGATTGACCTGCGTATCGTGGTTGCCGGTGCACTGAACCAGTCCCTTTCCCGTCTTGCCGGTCTGACCGCACGGCTCCAGTTTCGTCTCAGCGAACTTGCACTCGATGGCAATCAGGCTTCGTGCGCCCTGGAGCAGGACGTCTAACTGCGACTTGTGTGCGGCCTCGTTGAGCGTGTTGTCCGGGTCCACGTACTCCAGATGGACTTCCCATGGCCCGCCGTCCGGCGTCTCCAGCAGAATCGCCAGGTGGTCGCAGATTCGGTCACGCGAGCGGGCGAACTTGAGCGTGCCGAATACATCCAAGGCAAGTATCTGGGACGAGTGCGGCACCGCGGTATCCGGTTGACCGGTTCGGCTCATATGCAAGAAACCGAGTATCTCGTCCATCGCCGGCCGCGCTCCATAGAAGATATTCGACAGCTCGTCGTTACTCAGCAGCGTCAGCATGTCTGTAGTCCTCCATCGTTTTCAGTGCAGCCAGACTACTCCGCGGCTGGCTTTGCCCGTTCGGCCACCTCGACGATGGCGTCGAGTTTCTCGACGACCTCGGGGTCTATGTCCTCTTTGCGCACGAAACGGGCGAGCACGTGATAGTTCGTCTTGCGCATCTGATTACGTAGCGCGAGCTTCTCGTAGAAGTTCTCAAACAGCGGGTCCAAGAAGTCGTCGCTCGCCTTGATGTCCGGCGACCACGGGGATGGCTTCCGCGTCTTCTTGAGGGCCTCTTCTATCTCGGCGATGCAGGATTCCATCACTTGGACGCGATGGTCAGCCTCTGCCCGTGAGAACAAGTCGCCAACATCGTCACCGCGGGCGTAGGCTAGAAGAACTGGCCTGCTACACAGGTAGTTCTCCATTTCCCGCCTGCGCCACATGAGTTCGGTCAGACCCGGTGCTGACTCGACCTCGAAGTCACTGCGGTCGTAGAGCGCGGCACCGACCAACTCTCGGTGGGCTTCCTGCAGGCCTCGGAAGTGCTTGCGGCCGAAAGATGCCTGATTGCAGACGTAGCACGGAAACGGGTCTTCGAGCGCAGCCGTTGCTTCGTGTCCAAGAACCCGAGCGAAGGCCTGCAGAATGGCCAGGTCCGTCGAGCCTTCCAGATACAGCACCCAGCCCTTCTGTTGTGCCATGTAGTACTGCTCAAAGCCAATGTCACGTAGCGACTTCAGGACTTGAAAGCCGCGGTCATCAATCCGGTGGGGCTTGCCGACGAATGCGACTACCACGTCGCGGCCGGCGGCTTCATTCAGCACTACCTCGGAATGACTCGCGGCCACAACCTGGGACCCAAGCCTGCCCGCCACGTCGGTCAACAGCTTGTATATCTGCCGCTGACGCAATATCTCAAGGTGCGCATCCGGCTCATCCAGCAGCAGCACCGTGCCGGGATTCTCATAAAGGTGAGCCAGCAAGAGCAGGGTCTGTTGCAGACCTCGCCCTGAACTTGAGATGTCGAGTTCGATGCCTGATTGCTCCTTGTACGCCATGCCGATTTCGCCTCGTTCCGATACGTACGTTGGCGGTAGTATGGTGACCCCAAACAGCGCCCGGATGTGGCTTACAAGCGCGTCCCAATAATCCTCGGGTGTTTCGGCCAGCTTCCCCTGGGACCGACCGGTATCACGCGCTGCGAAGCCATTGGCCGGCTCCGGCAATCCTTTGGCCCGCAGGTATATCTGAGAACACAGGTTGCGCAACACCTGTGCGGTTTGCCCCTCGGCGATAAGAACGTTGATGCGGCCGGGTTCGAGCTTGGGCTCGACTGCCGCCAGTCCTGACATTGGAGGGAGAAATGCAACGGATACCGCGTTCGCTTCAGGTGGGACAACCATCCGCGTCGGAGAATCTCCCTCTCCCTGTCTGAGCGGACGGCAGTAGAACGACTCCTCGTTGGCATAGTTGAACTCCAAACCGCAGGTCCACTTGCGGTCGTTCGTCACACCATCTACCACGACCTCAACCAGGACGTTGCTCGTCCGTTGCTTTCCTTCTGCCCGTCTCACGTCGCGCACGTGCAAATCCCGCCAGAGCAGGCTGGCGACGGGAACGGGGATGGACACCAAGTCGAAGCGGTTGACGGCGACGCCGGGCCTCTCTTTCGACGCGGTCTTGCCGCGCTTCTCGGTCCAGCGACGGCGGCCAATATCCCACAATGCCAAGGCCTGCAGCGCGGCGGTCTTGCCGGAGTTGTTCGGGCCAATCAGGACAACGGCTGGGCCGAGTTCGATATCAACGTCCTTGAACTTCTTGAAGTTCTTTATGCGCAATCGAGTCAGCATCTATGCCTCCTCTGTAATAGCGGTCTGCTTCCGCAGCGCCGCTCTTATCGTATTCTTCGCATCCCAAGGGTCTGTCACTTCAATGAACGCCCAGCGGCCGAAGCGGCCGTCGTTGTTGACAGCCGGAATCCAAAGGTTGCGGGTCGTCGCGACCTTGGCCGCCTTGTCCCGACGAGGTTCACCCGAGACTTCGACAATCAGCGTCAACAGGTCCTCTTTGCCGTGACCATCATCGAGCCGGACAAGGAAATCCGGCCGATACCAGCGTTCGTCGCCGTCAATCGTGTAGGGTATCTCGAATCCAAGGTTCTGGTTCTTGACGTAAGACACAACCTCGTCCATGTCCTCAAGCGCCTGCGCCATCTTCTGTTCCCACGATTCGGTGTCGCAGACCACGTAGTTGATGTGGGAACGGTCGGCGCGCGTCGGATACGTATCGCGAGTCGTGTCGAAGCCGACGTACTGGGTGGAACCGACCCACTCGTAAGGCCGCAGGATTGGCCGCAGGGTCTTGCGTCCTTCGGTCGAGGTCACGATTGACTGGTAGATGATTTCGGCGGCGGCGTGCTTGTACTCTTCGATGAGGAGCATCTGCGGGAAAGTATCGTCTTTGCAGGTCACACACTCGGCCAGCCACCGTCGGCAAATGGCGACGAGTTGAGGGAACAGCCAAGGCTTCAGGTTGTCCTCGTTGTCTTTGAAGTACCGCTCAAGCAGCAGCTTGGCCAGGCTGAAAACCACTTCCTGTTCCCGCCGAGCCTTAAGCGACTCCAGTCCATGCTCATCGTGCACTCCGACAATCGAGTCCACCACTGTCTTGGTCGGAACATCCTGCGCGGACAACGCCATGTGCGAGTCAGCGCTGAAGCTCACTGTCAGCTTCTCGGAAGGCAATTCGTAGCGATAGCCGACCACACGCGGAAAGGTGATTTCCAGGGCGATGCGTTCGTCGAGTGCCTTCACCCGCGTCGCCTTGACCGGTGGTGGCGGGTCTACCGGGCCACCGGAACACGGGATGAACGAGAACGGCACTCCATAGACTTCGGCGTACTGAGTACGGAACATCCCGTTGTCGTCTACCGCATAGTCGGTACGCCTCAGGCCGCGCCCGACTACCTGCTCACAGAGCAGTTGGGTGCCGAAGGCGCGCACGCCGAGGATGTGCGTGACCGTATTGGCGTCCCATCCTTCGGTGAGCATCGAGACCGATACGACGCAACGCACCTGCTCACCGAGCTTGCCCGGTTTGCCGATGGTGTTCATCACTTCGCGCAGGAGGTCTTCGTCGGTCAGGTTCTCAACGCCACGACCCGGGAAACGGCGGCGGTACTCGTCCTTGAACTCCTCGATTTCATTGGCCGCCAGCTTCTTGAAGTCATCGCTCATCGCCTCGCCGGACTCTAGCTGGCTTGAGTCTATCAGAATCGTATTCGGCTTTCCCAGCCAGCGCCCGTCCTGCACGTTGCTGAACAACGGCAGCGTGCCCGGTACTAACACCTTGGACTCATCGGGCAAGGTCTTCTCCCAGCCGGCGACGTAGTCGTACACCAGCTTGGAGACGTTGGTGTTGTTACAGACGACGATGAATACCGGTGGCGTTGAACCACGGGCGCGGGCCTCTGTGTTGGCTTCCCACTTATTGAAGTACTTCTGGTAGTTGTCGTACAGGCTCTGCAATGCGCCTTCCAGTTCCTTGGGCAGGACCGGTTCGCGGCCGAGCTGTTCGGTTGCGCGCCCCTTGCGCGGCAGGTCTTCGCGGATGCGCAACCAGAGGTCGCGATAGGTCGGCATCTCACCGGTCATAGCGTTGTCCTCTACCGGCACGCGCGGGACCTTCACTACTCCGGCTTCGATGGCGTCCACCAACGAGAAGTCGGACACGACCCAAGGGAATAGCGTGCCTTCGGAGTAACCTGAACCACGCAGGAAGAAGGGTGTGGCGGAAAGGTCGTAGATGACCTTGACGCCGAGCTTCTGCTTCACGGATTCGAGCCCGGTAATCCAGACGCGGGCTTCCTTCTCGCGTCGCTCTGCTTCTTTGCGTTCGTCTCCGACCAACTTCTCTTCGGCGACGCCTTCTGCCTTACGCCGGTAGCAGTGGTGGGCCTCATCGTTGATGACGATGATGTTGTTCTTGTTGCCCAGGTCGCGGCAGACACGGCGCACCATCTGGTCCGGTGTCTCGGTGAACGGGCTGGTCTCGCCCTGCTTCAGGATGGCCTTTGTGAGCTTGCCGGCTGCGGTGCGCTCGTGCAGCAGGAACCCGTGAAAGTTGGTGATGATGATACGTGCCTTGCCCAGTTCGGACAGGATGTCGGACGGCACGATATCGAACTTGGCGTAGTAGTTGTCGGGGTCGTTGGGCAGGAGCACACGAAGCCGGTCGCGGATGGTGATGCCCGGCGTGACTAACAGAAAGGTGTCGGAGAAACGGGCGTCCTGAGGGTTGGCGAGCTTGTTGAGCGTGTGCCAGGCAATGAGCATCGCCATCACCACGGTCTTGCCGCTGCCGGTCGCCATCTTGAAAGCCATTCGGTACAGAAGAGGATTGGAGGCAGCGTTGCCGTCACGGATGCCATTCTCTATCCACTGATCGCCGTACTTCGAGGCAACCTCGGTCAGGTAGATTGCTGTCTCCAGCGCCTCGATCTGACAGAAGAAGAGTCGCTTGTCGCGGTCGTCACGCTGCCAGTACTCGAGCAGCCGTGCAGTTGTCTTGGTTACATCGAGGTGCTTTCCCTTGCGCCAGACCCCGACCTTCTCGCGGATCTGGTTGACCAGCTTGTTCTCTTCGACGCGGTCTTTGGTCCATTGAGTATCCAGAACCATCTGCTTGCCGCGCTTGCGCGGCTGCGGAACCGGCACGAAGTACGCGCTGGGCCTGCGGAACTCGTCTATCTTGTCGGTGATGCCCTCTTCGTCGAAACGGAAGTGCCGCGTCGGCGCGGAATATGCGGAGTTCAGGACGGGGTTCTCGATGACGACTTGGCTTCTCATGAGTTAGGCCCGGTGGCAGGACGGACAGGGACGGAGGCTCGGTCTAGCACGCCGGAGGTTAGCCGGAAAACGGCCCGGGGTCAAGCCGCGCGCCAAGCGCGCGAGTTCCCAGTGTCCAGTCAGCAGGTGACGAGCTACGGGTTGCGAGTTGCGGTTTGCGGTGCTGGCGGGCCGGGCGGTCGTGGGCGATGATGTCGCGGGTGACGAGAGGCGTGGGACAAAGGATGAGGGAGGAAGGGGTGAAGGATGAGGGATGAACAGACGAAGTCAGATGTCAGAAGGCAGAGTGCAGAATACAGAAGTCCGGAGCTGAACCCTTGGCGTTCTTGGCGGCCTTGGCGGTTCTCACATCTGTGTAATCTGCGAAATCTGTGGATGTCCGCGTTACCGCGGGTTCAGGCCGGTTCGTAGAAGGTCTTGCCCGAGTAGTCAACGGGCTTGATGCGCTTTGAGCGCTTCAGCCGGCGCAGGGCAGCGGTCAGGGCACGGGGCGCGATGCCGAGCGAGTCGGCAAGGTCTTTCCGCGTGACCGGCCGGCCGCGAACGGTCGCGAGGATTGCTTCATCGGGCAGGACGCCGACTTTGTCCCTGGTCCTTGGTCCTTTGTCCTTGGTCTCAGCGACGATGTCTGTGTTTGGGCCGAACAGGCATTGGATTTGCTCAAGGTCGTCGTGGGACATCGGTTTCGCGAACTTCTCGGCCGGGGGACGGACTACGGTATTGAGCTGGACCCGGTCAGGTTGAATCTCGTGCGCCGCCTTGCGCAGGGCGATGACGTGCTCGACCGAGTCGTTGATACCCTTGACGAGCATGATTTCGAGCCACATCTTTCCGCGATAGTAGCGCCGGAAAAGCTTCAGGCCTTCGATGACGTCCCGGACCTTGATGCCCGGGTGGCAGCGGTCGATCCGGGCGAAGTTGCGCTGGTCCGCGGCGTCGAGTGAAGGCACAATCAGGTCGGCCGCGTACAGGTCGCGCCGGACCTGCGGGTCGGTCAGCAGCGTCGAGTTGGTGATGACCGCGACCGGGATGCGGAACTCCCTCTTCAGGCGGCGAATGATGCGGCCGATGTCCTTGTTAAGGGTTGGTTCGCCTTCGCCGGAGAAGGTCAGGAAGGAGAGTTGCGAGTTACGAGTTGCGGGTTGCGAGTTGCGGACAGCGGAACTGACAGCGGCGAGGATGTCTTTGACCGGGAAGAAGGATTCGCGCGTGACCGTCTTGCGGGTGGTGAGTCCGCACTGGCAATATACGCAGTCGAGCGTGCAGGTCTTGGCCGGGATGATGTTGATGCCGAGCGAGAGGCCGAGGCGGCGGGACGGAACAGGGCCATACACGTAGGAAGAGTTGTGAGTTGCGAGTTGCGAGTTACGAGTTGCGGGAGGCGAGGGGAGCCCTGTACGGTTGTTCGGTCTTACACCTTCAGTCTTCATGTCTAGTTCTTGTCGGAATTCCTAATTACTAACGAATTGCCAATGTCCGAATGACGATGGCCGGACGGGCATCTCCGGCTTTGGGCATTAGTTAGGAATTGGCAATTGGTCATTGGGCATTGCCGGCCGTGAGGCCGGTAAGATGCGCTTTGAGGTAGTCGAGGCCCTGTTCCGTGCTGGTTATCACGCCTTCGAGTTGGAGGTCTTCGAGTTCCTGCAGGATTACTTTGAAGGACGGGCCGGGCTTCATGCCGAGGGCAATCAGGTCATAGCCGGTGACGAAGCGCTTGACCTTGAGCTTCGCGGCTTCGGTCCGGCGCTGCTCAATCATCCGGGTAATCGTGTCTTCGAGGTGCCCGGTGCGGCCGGCAGTGGCCCAGCCGTCGGAAAAGCAGAGTATCATCAGGCCGAATGCTTCTTCGTCAAGGTCGCGGAAGAAGCGGCGTACCGCGCGGTCGGTCAGGTCCGGTGCGGTGGCGAGCAGGTGCAGGCGCATGTGTTCCGCAACGAGCGTGGAGAGCATCGCGGTCTGGGCACGGGAGAGGCGCAGGCGGTCGCGGCCGATGCGACTCGCAGCGCGCGCGCCAAGGTTGTCGTGGCCGTAGAAGTGGACTTCACCTTCGGTGTTGATGAACCGGGTCTCGGGCTTGGCCTGGTCGTGAATCAGGCCGGCGAGCTTCAGGAGGCCGCGGCGGAAAGGAAGGGAGGAGGGAGGAGAGAGGAGGGAGGAGTCGGCAGCGGGGTCAGGGGTCAGGGATCGGGGGTCGGGGGCGGAGTCCGGACTGCGGGGAATTTCAGATTGCAGATTGCAGATTGCAGATTGGCCGGAACCGTCGGCCGGGAGACTCGGTTCCTCACTTTGTCCTTTGTCCTTGGTACTTTGGACTTCACCGACGCCCCATTGGTCGAAGTAGGCGGTCCATTCGGGCTCGAACCGGGAGAAGAAGGACTCGCTGCTCACTATCTCCTCGACCTTGAAATACGTGCGGAATGAGTGCTCGCGCAGGTCTTCGTCTTCGAGCAGGGGTACGAGTTCGGGCAGGATGTCCGAAAGCCGGCCCAGTTCGAAGAGTTTACGGATGTAGGTGTAGGAACCGGGCGACTCTATTATCCGGAGCAGTTCCGCGCCGATGCGTTCCGGCGCGGTCTCGGTAAGTGTAACCGTGCGGGCAAGGGCGAAGACCGCCTCGTCGATGCGAAAGTCGAGCTCAAGGGCGATGCGGATGGCGCGGAGCAGCCGGAGTGGGTCGAGCTTGAGCGAGTCCGCGCTCACTGGCCGGAGCAGGCGGTCGGCGACGTCTCTTCTGCCGCCGACCAGGTCCACCAGTTCGCCGACGCCACCGTGCAGGACTTCCACGGCCAGGGCGTTGGCCGTAAAGTCCCGGCGCATGATGTCGGTGTTGATGGTGCGGTCGCCGAAGCCGTTGAAGTCGAAGGTGACGGGGACTGTCCCCGTACGGGGACTGTCCCCAAGGTTCGGCTTTCGGTAGACGACGCGCGCCTCGTCGTCTGGTTCGGAGAGTACGACCAGGCTGCCGCGGACTTTGCGGGCAAAAGCGGCCGCGAACTCAAGGCCGGAACCGGAGACCGCGAAGTCGAAGTCGGTCGGTTCGCGGCCAAGCAGGATGTCGCGGATGGTGCCGCCGACCAGGAACAGGCGGCGGTCGGCCTTGACCTCGAGCAGTCGCTCGTACGCGCGGCCAAGGCCCAGCAGCAGGGAGTGAATGTCGTTCACAGGCTTGTTAGGATAGCAGCGACCTCAGCCGGCGTCAATCGAACTGACGCCTCGTGCGAAGAATGCGGCGCGCCCGGGCGGGCATCAGTAGCGGTGCAAGCCCCACTTGAGCAGGTTGATGCCGACAAAGGTGAACATCATCGCGGCAAACACCAGGCCGAAGCCAAGTACCGCCGGCCAGCGCCGGGATTTGGCGCCGTCCAGGTGCAGCCCGGCCATTGCCAGGGTCCAGGTGAGCAGGGCCCAGGATTCTTTTGGGTCCCAGCCCCAGTAGGTACCCCATGATGAATCGGCCCACATCGCGCCGGTCACTATGCCGGAACCGAGCAGCAGGAGGCCGGAGATGGCGAGTCGGCGCCGCACCGAAGGGTTGAAGTCGAGCAGCCGGTCGCGCAGGAACGCTATGCTCCAGACCAGCCCGACGGTGAAGCAGGCGTAGCCGCCAAATGAGACGAGGATGTGGAACGCGAACCACGGGCTGTTGAGAATTGGGCTCAAGTTCCCGCCGGGATGAAGACCGACCGGCATCAGGGCACCGACCAGCAGGACGATGCTGACCGCGTCGGTGCCGAGTTTGACCGAGTTCTGACGGGTTACGAGATAGATGATGAGACCGACGGCCTGCACCGAAACGGCGAAGAGGGCCATTGATTCGAACCGGGAGGCAAAGGGCAGGAAACCGGTCGCAACGGTACGAAAGACGATGAAGCCGAGCTGCAGCGCAAGGCCCAGGGCCGAAGCGACAAGGCTCGCGGCCGATAGCTCGCGGCTGGTGCGGCGGCCACGGCTGAGCCCGGCACCAAACGCGGCAACCGCATACGCGGCTAGCGCGAGGTAAAGCGGGAGCGGGCCGGTCATTGTTCTTCCTTCCGGAACAGCGATGGAACCAGGCCGAGCAGCATCAAGCCGAACCCGGCGAAGATGATGAACCGGAACCGGACGTCATTTACGACGAAGATGACGCCCGAGTCGGCGGCAAAGGTCGCGGACGTGAGCTTCGCGGTTCGGCCCTGAACCGTCGCGCTGTCACCGATGCCGAGCCACTGTTGCTCGTTGCCGAACATCAGGCCGACCCGGCGCGCGTCGTCGTCGTACGCGAAGCTCCAGACGTGCAGGCCGGGCGTGGGTTCGATGACCTGGTTGTGCATCAACAGGTACTCTTCCCCGTCCAGCGCGAGTTCGTACTCGTTGAGGAAACCGGGTTCGACAGTC